>NZ_CP081006.1:2801616-3112906 GCF_022317005.1 Mycobacterium sp. IDR2000157661 | reverse complement strand
TTTCTCGGCGAACCGCTCGAACTCGGCGAAGGCGCTGGGCAGTCGGCTTTCCGTCATGATCACACCCCCACCGGGCTGCGCTCGGCCTGGTACTCCGCGACCCACTTGACCGCCTCGTGGTGTAGGTGACGGACGAGGATCTCCTGGTCGCTGAGCGGATAGTCGTCGACGATCGGCTCGTCCAGGCCGTACTCCAGCGCCGCCTGCGTGCCGCCGAGCATGCCGGCGTCCTGCAGCGCGAACTCCTTGAGCACAACGGAGGCGACCTCGTGTTCGATGCGCTCGCGCACGGTGCGCGCCGGATGAAAGGCGTTGTACGCCTCGAACTTATGGGTGTTGTGTGACGTCGGCCAGTACCGGTACAGCAGATACCAACCGTGATAGATGAGGATCTCCAGATTGGGGAAGATCTGGAAGTTCGTGATGCCCCACGGCTCGATGCCGCCCGGGTTCAAACCGGCCGACTGGTGCGTCTCAGGGGTGCGCCACGGACCTACCAGCCCGCTGCGCGTGACCCGCTCGACGGGATACATGAACTCCGGCGCGAGCAGCCATCGCCGGGTGCCCGCGGTGGACACCAACCGGTGCGGACCGTCGATCTGGAAGTGCCCGCACTCGAACGTCGCGTTGGGCTGTCGCACCTCGCTGGGCACCTGCTGCGAATGCAGCGACGGCACGTGGTAGTACTCCTGGAACGCGTCGGCGAAGATCTTCCAGTTGCTGTTGTTGTGCGCCTCGAATTCGTAACGCTCGGTCATCAATTCGAAGGGGTAGTCGTCGAGCGCGGTGATCATGGGACCGAGGAACTCGCGCAGGCTCCACCGCGGTTGGGGGTCGAAGTTGATGAAGATGAATCCGTTCCACACGTCGCAGTTCACCGGCTTGAGGCCGTACTGTGAGCTGTCCAGGCCGAAGAACTCGCCCTCCTGCTGAACGAACGTCAGGTCGCCCTTCAGGTCGTAGCGCCACCCGTGGTACTTGCAGGTGAACTGACGGCAGGTGCCCTTGACCTCTTCGTTGGGATAGTCGTTCCACACCAACTTGTTTCCGCGGTGGCGGCAGATATTGTAGAAGGCGCGAATCTGTTGATCCTTGCCTCGCGCCACGATCACCGACGTCCTTGCGGCGTCGATCTCCTTCGTCAGATAGCTGCCGACGCGGGGCAGTTCCTCAACGCGGGCCACGTTGAGCCACGCCCGTTTGAAGACCGCCTCACGCTCGAGTTCGTAGAACTCGGGGGAGATCGAGTCGCGGAACGAGATCGGCCCGGTACCGAGATCCGGGTAGTGCTCGGTCCAGCTTCCCTCCGCCGGCTTAGGCCACGTCCCCATGCGAACCTCCCTGTCGTTGGACGCTGTTGGGTGTCATCTAGAGCACCGATCCGCCGTTCACGCCGAGCACCTGTCCGGTGATGAATCCCGCCTCCTCCGAACACAGGAACCCGACAGCGGCCGCGATGTCGTCACCGGTCCCGAGGTGGCCCACGGGAACGCTTGCCGCCATCTGATCGTTGGATGGCAGATGTCCGGCGGCTTGGCCCGCGTGCTGCATCGGTGTCTCGATGGCCGACGGCGGAATGTTGTTGACCGTGATGCCGTTTGCTCCGTACTCGCGCGCCAGCGACTTCGTCAGCGAGATCAACGCACCCTTGGAGGCGGCGTAGTGGGCCATCTTCGGCGAGCCGCGCTGCGCGCTCGACGAGGAGATCATGACGATTCGCCCCCAGCCCGCCTCCAACATGTCCGGCACCGCCACCTGGCAGCAGTGGAACGTTCCGGTCAGGTTGACGTCGACGAGTCGCTGCCAGGCCTGAATGCTGATCTCGGTGAACGGCGACCAATCGACCGCACCCGCGCTGGTGACCAGGACATGCACTGGGCCCAACTCGGTGCGCACCTTCGCGAACGCGTCTTCGACGGCCTGCCGGTCGCTGACGTCCGCCGCGACCCCCAGTGCCGTCACGCCGGCGGAGCGCAGCTCTTCGGCAACCCGTTGCGCCGCCTCGCCGTTGATGTCCAGCACGGCGACCTTGTGCCCTCGCCTGCCGAGCTCGCGGCAGGTCGCATCCCCCATCCCGGACGCGCCGCCCGTCACCACCGCAACTCGCGTCATCGACCCACCCCTACTCGTAGACCACATGGACTGTGCGGCTCGTGGGCAGGGATTGACACGTCAGTACCCAGCCCTCGGCCACTTCGTCGTCGTCGAGCGCGTCGTTGTTCAACATCCGGGCGCTGCCCGATTCCAGACGCGCCATACACGTTCCGCAAGAACCGGTCTCGCATGATGACGGCGCGCGCAAGCCGGCGATCCGGGCGGTCTGCAACAGCGTGTTGCCCGCCCGGTAGGACGCCTTGGTGGTCTTGCGATCGAGCTCGATGACCACCTCCGCGGTCCGCTCGCTCGCCGCGGCAACCTCGCTGGACACCGGTGCGACGTGGAACCTCTCGAGGTGCAACCGGTCCCGCGGCACACCGGCGGTCAGCAGCGTTTCCTCGACGGTGTGCATGAACGGGCCCGGCCCGCAGATGTAGTAGTCCGCGTCGCGGTCCGCGTCGATGAACGCCTTGACCGCGGCGGCCTGCACGACACCCGCCTCGTCGTCGAAGTGGTGGGTCACCACCAGGCGGTCGGGGTTGGCACCGGCGAGCGCGGCCAACGACTCGCCGAAGATCACCGATTCGCGGCTTCGGTTGGCGTAGAACAGTTCGACGCGCCGAGCGGTACTCACCAGTGCCGAACCGATCAGCGAGAATATCGGCGTGATACCGCTGCCGCCTGCGAGAGCGACGATGTCACGCTCGGTTTCGCCGAGGATGAACCGGCCTTCGGGCGGCGCAGCGTGTAACTCGTCGCCCTCGGCAACGGTGTCGTTGAGGAAGTTCGAGACCAGCCCGCACGGATCGCGCTTGACGGTGATCTGGAGTTGCTCACCGCTGTGCGGTGACGACGACATCGAATAACAGCGACGGTGGTCCTCACCGGCGACCTTCACCCGCAGTGTCAGGTACTGGCCGGCGTGATACTGGAAGCGGTGCGAGCAGTGCGCGGGCACATCGAGCACCAGCGACACTGCATCGCTGGTCTCACGCACCACACGTTTGATGCGCAGGGGCGCGAACTCCACCACTTGTTCCGACATCGCCCACAGAGTATCAAGTACTTGTGATTGGTATCAAGTGGGCGGTTTCGCCCGCGCCGATCACAGGGTGCGTGGTCGAATACTGCGGATGAATGCCGCGACGAACCGCCGGCCGTATCGCGTCATCGCCTGGGGCACCGGCGCGGTCGGTAAAGAAATGCTCACCGCGATCATCGACCACCCCACCGGCCTAGAGATCGTCGGCGCACGGGTTTATTCCGCCGACAAGGACGGCGCGGACATCGGCGCGTTGGTGGGGCGCAATGAGGTCGGGGTGACCGCCACCACCGACGTCGACCGAGTGCTGGCACTCGACGCCGACTGCGTGCTCTACACACCGCGCAACACCGATCTCGACGAGGTTTGCGCGATTCTCGCCGGCGGCAAGAACGTCGCCACCACCGCGTTCCTGTTCCACCCGCGGCGCATGCCCGAGGCCGACCAGAAGCGCCTGCTCGACGCGTGCCGGACCGGCGGCACCACCGTGCACGGCGCCGGCCTGAACCCCGGCAACCTGTCCGGGGTGCTGCCGCTGGCCCTGTCGGGGATGAGCCGCACCATCGAAAAGATCAGGCTGCAGGAGCGCGCCGACTGGTCGGCCTACGACAGCACGTCGATCACGTTCGACAACATGGCGTTCGGTCAACCCGTCGAGGACATCGGCCCCACGGCCACCGACTTCCTCGCCTTCAACAGCGAGATCTTCAGCGAGCAGGTCTGGCTGGTGGCCGACGCGCTCAATGCCGGCATCGACGAGGTCACCGCCACCGTCGACGCCGTCGCAGCCAAGGCCGACCATCAGATCTTCGACCATGTCCTTCGTGCGGGAACCACTGCGGGACAACGCTGGAACTGGTCTGGGCGGCGAAACGGCGAGACGCTCGTCGAGATCGAGACGCTATGGACGGTCGGCGGCGAGTATCCCGAGCACTGGCCCCGGCCGCAGCACGGCTGGACGTTGACCGTCGAGGGCGACCCGTCGATGCGGACGCACTTCTTCTCCTTGGCCAGCTTCACTCGCGATGCGAGCATGGAGGAGCATGTGCAATCGGCCAACGTCGCCACCGCCATGCAGGTTCTCAACGCCGTGCCCGCGATCTGCGACGCGCCCGCCGGGTTCGCGACGATGGCCACGCTGCCGCTGATCCGCAGTCGGGTCGGGTTCGGTAACGGCTGACTTGGTCAGTCGCCGATGTGGTCGTCGACCAGCGTGTGCCCTGTGCCTTTCTCGACCACACGCGCCAACAGGTCGCGCAGGGTCTGCTGTTCCTCCGGCGTGAGCACCCCGAACACCTCCTCGTGGGCGGCGATCGCGTCACTGACCACAGCGGTGGCCACCTTGCGCCCTTCGTCGGTCAAATAGGCCTTCAGGATTCGCGCGTGCTGTGGGTCGGGCCTGCGTTCCAACAAACCTCGCTGCTCGAGCGCCTTGACCGCGAGTTGCACACCTTGCGGTGTGATCAGCAGCCGGCGCGCGAGTTCCGCACCGGACAAGCCGGGCTCGTTGGCGAGTTGGCGCAGTACACCGATCTGGGCGGTGCTCACACCGTGCTGGCTGACCGCGTCGTTGACCGCGGTGAGCGAGAAGTACCACGCCTGCTTGAGATGCCACAGGATGTTGTCGCCGAGTTCCATACCCAGATTCTCAGGCATGATCGTCGCCGTCGTGTCGGTACACCTGGCCGTCCTTCATCACGAACCGCACATCGAGCGTCGTGGCGATGTCCTTTGAGGGATCACCGGGGACGGCGACGATGTCGGCGAGGTATCCCGGCGCCAGACGACCCAGTTCGTCGTCGGCCTCGATCAGCTCGGCGCTGGTCACCGTGGCGGCGCGGATGGCCTGCATCGGCGTCATGCCACGCTCGACCAGAGCACAGAGTTCCCTGGCGTTCTGCCCGTGCGGGATCGCTGGCGCATCGGTGCCGCACGCGATGCGCACGCCCGCCGCGATCGCCTTGGGCAGCATGGCCTGCGCCCTGGGGAACACCTCCTCGGCCTTCTTGCGCAACTCGGGCGCAATGCGGTCGATGGCCATCGCCTGGGTCAGGTAAGTGGTGGAGACCAGGAAGGTCCCGGTGTCGGCCATCAACTTGATCGTGTCGTCGCTGGCGAGGAAGCCGTGCTCGATGCAATCGATCCCGGCCTTGATACACGCGCGAATAGCGCTGTCTCCCACCGCATGTGCGGCTACCCGTACCCCAGCGCGGTGCGCCTCGTCGGCGATCGCGGCGAACTCGTCATCGGAGTACTGCTGCGCGCCAGGAGCGGTGCTGTGCGACATCACGCCGCCGGACGCCGACACCTTGATCAGCTTGGCGCCGTGGCGAACCTGGTAACGCACGCACGCCCGCACGTCGTCGACGCCGTTGGCGATGCCCTCGGCCACCGACAGCGGCATGATGCCCGGCGCGAGCCGCTGGAACACGGTCGGATCGAGGTGCCCGCCATAGGGTGTCACCGCGTGCCCGGCCGGATAGATCCGCGGGCCGAGGTGCCAACCCTGGTCGATGGCGCGCATCAGGGCGACGTCGAGCAGATAGCCGCCCGTCTTCACCATCAGCCCGAGGTTGCGCACACTGGTGAAGCCGGCCTCCAGCGTGGTGCGGGCGTTGACCGCTCCGCGCAGGGTGCGGTATGCGGGATCGTCCTGCACACCGTGCATCGGGCTGGGCAACCCCTCCGGGCCGCCGGGCCCGCCGATGAGCAGGTTGAGCTCCATGTCCATCAGGCCGGGTAACAGCGTGGCGTCACCCAGATCGATGTCGGCGGCCGGAGCCCTCGGCGCCTCAGCCGGATTAACCTCGGTGATCCGGTTGCCCTCGACCACGACGACCGCCGGCGAACGCACCTCCTGTGAGTCGACATCCGCCCAGCGGGCGGCGCGCAGGACCGTAACGGTCACGGCACCGGTTCGGACACACAGTCCAGCGTCGTGGCACCGGAATCGGGAACCTTCGGTTGTTTCCAGCACTCGACCGGGAACGACGCCTGGATCATGGAATAGAGCAGATGCATCAGGTTGAGCACGTCCTCCGGCAGGTCGTCGAGCGAGAACTTGTCGCAGTACGCGATGGCCTCCTCCGCGCGCGCGGTCACCGCGTCGTAGAAAGCCTGCAACTCCTGCATCGTGCTGGCCAACCGTTTGGCGTACCGCTCGGCCTCCGTCGGCAGGCACCAATCCGAAAACCGTTCAAGATCGGCGAATTCGGGCGGCAGCTTGGCGGCGGTGGCCGTTCCGTTACTGGCCATGTCACACCCCCGCCGTCTTGCGCTGGTAGTCCTCGACCCAGGCCGCCGTCTCCTTGTGCAGGTGACGGATCAGCACCTCCTGATCGCAGAGCAGGAATTCATCGATGACGCGCGACTCGACCATGCTCTGCGTCGCTTCGAGCGTGTTGGCATCCTGAAGGCCGTACTCCTTGAACGACACCGCCGCGAGTTCCTGAGCGATGCGCTCGCGGGGCGTGCGCGGTTGCGGGAAGTACACCGTGCCCTCGAACAGGTGGGTGTTGTGAGACGTGGGCCAGTAGTGGTAGGTCAGGTACCAGCCCTGGCCCCAGAACAGGATCACGAAGTTGGGGAACAGCTGGAACGAATCCAGGCCCCAGGGGTCGCATTTGGCGGGATTGAGCCCGGGAGGCATCTCCCCCAGATCCGGCGTGTCCCACGGTCCGAACAGCCCGCTTTGGCAGATGTCCTCGATCGGCTTGCGCATCTCGTCGGCCATCTCCCAGGCGCGGACGCCCGACGTGCTGACCAGCCGGTGCGGGCCCTCGATGCGGTAGTGCGGCGCCTCGAAACCCGCCTCCGCAGCGGCCTTGGAGTACGCCGTCGGCGACTGGTTCGCGTGCAGTACCGGTGCGTGGTAGAACTCCTGGAACGCGTCCATGTACAGCTTCCAGTTCGCCTTGACCTCGGACCGGTAGTAGAACCGCGACGTCATCTTGTCGAACGGATAGCCCTCGAGATTGGTGATCATCGGGCCTAGGAACTCGCGCAGCGACTGCTCGGGTTTCTTGGCGAAGTTGACGAAGATGAAGCCCTCCCACACCTCGCAGTGCACGGGCACCAGGCCGTAACGACTCTTGTCAAGGTCGAAGAACTCACCTTCCTGCTGGACGAACGTCAGGTTGCCGTCCAGGTCGTAGCGCCAGGCGTGGTACTTGCAGGTGAACTGCCGGCACACGCCGCTGGTCTCCTCCAGCGGCATGTCGTTCCACACCAGCTTGTTGCCGCGGTGGCGGCAGATGTTGTGGAACGCCTTGATCTCGCCCGACGTGGTGCGCACGACGATGATCGAGGTGTTGACCACCTTGAGTTCTTTGGTGAAATAGCTGCCCTTGCGCGGAACCTGTTCGGCACGGCCGACATTGAGCCAGGCCCGCTTGAACACGGCCTGGCGCTCGATCTCGTAGAACTCCGGGCTGATGGAGTCCTCGTAGGAGACCGGCTCAGTTCCCAGCTGAGGGTAGTGCTCTGTCCAACTGCCTTCGGGGGGTTTGGGAAAGCGAGCCATCGGCTTCTCCTGTCTTTGCTTTTCGGCATTCCGCGGGAGCCTGATAGACCGACGATATATGCTGTGGCAATCAATCACAAGTAGTTGATATTGCTCGGGTGAGCCGCCGCTGAAGGGAGTCGAACAGGTGCGTCCGGATGAACTCTTCATCGGTGGCAGGTGGTCGGCGCCGAGCACCGGCCGGCGCATCGGCGTCGTCTCGCCGCACACCGAGGAACCGGTGGCCCAGGTCGCGGCCGCCGGTCCGCAGGATGTCGACGCGGCGGTGGCAGCGGCGCGCGAAGCGTTTGACTCCGGACCGTGGCCCCGGCTCGAGCCGGCCGAGCGCATCGCGGTCCTCCGGCGGCTGGCCGAAACCTACGGTGAGCGTCGTGCCGAGATGGCCGAGACCATCACGTCCGAGATCGGTGCGCCGATCAGCTTCGCGCAACGCGCGCAGGTCGGACTGCCGGCGATGATGATGACCGCGTTCTGCAATCTGGCCGAGTCCTATCCGTGGTCTGAAGCCCGGCCCGGGATGTACGGGGCAGACGTGCACATCCGCCGCGAGCCGGTCGGCGTCGTCGCCGCGATCGTGCCGTGGAACATGCCGCAGTTCCTCATCGTCACCAAGCTGATCCCTGCGTTGCTCGCAGGGTGCACCGTGGTGCTCAAACCGGCACCTGAATCTCCGCTCAACGCGCTGCTGCTCGCCGAGATGATTGCCGCAGCCGACCTACCGCCCGGCGTGGTCAGCGTGCTGCCGGGCGACGGATCGGTCGGCGAGCACCTGGTCAAACACGCCCTGGTGGACAAGGTTTCGTTCACCGGTTCGACGGCGGCGGGCAAGGCCGTCGCCGCGGCGTGCGCCGCCGATCTCAAGCGCGTCAGCCTGGAACTCGGCGGCAAGTCCGCGGCCATCGTGCTCGACGATGCCGACCCCGCCGCCGTCGCGGCGGGCGTCCGGTCGGCCAGCCTGAGCAACAGCGGTCAGATCTGCAACGCGCTCACCCGGATCCTGGTGCCCGCCGGCCGGGCCGACGAGTTCACCGACGCCTTGGCCGCCGAGATGACGTCGCTGGTCGTCGGCGACCCGACGGAGGCCGCCACCCAGGTCGGCCCACTGGTCGCAAAGCGTCAGCAGGAACGGGTGCGGGGGTACATCGAAGCCGGCCGCGCCGAGGGCGCCCAATTGGTCACCGGCGGCACGGCGATGCCCGACGGCCTGGACAAGGGGTGGTACGTCCGTCCCACTCTGTTCGCCGATGCCACGAATGCGATGCGCATCGCGCGCGAGGAGATCTTCGGTCCCGTGCTCACCGTCATCCCCTACCACGACGAGGAAGAAGCGGTGGCGGTCGCCAACGACTCCGACTACGGCCTCGCCGGGTCGGTGTTCACCGAGGACACCGACCGCGGTCTGGGCGTCGCGGCGCGCATCCGGACCGGCACGTTCGGTGTCAACCAGGGCTACACGATGGACCCGTTCGCACCCTTCGGCGGGGTGAAGGGCAGCGGATACGGACGCGAACTCGGCCGCGAGGGTATCGACGGCTACACCCAAACCAAATCGATTTCGGTTGCGGCGCGGCAAGATCCGGCTAGCGCCGCAGCGGGCAAGGGGGCGTGACATCGTAACGACATTGCGGACCCACGAACCGAACTTCGCGCGACCCGTCGCGCCGCACCGGGGCCGGATCTATCTCGGAGTCGGTCTGCTCACCGGCATCGTGTTCCTCGGTAGGACGTTCGGCGTCGAGTTCGGATTCATTTCGCCCGATTTCACCTCCGATGTCATCGCCAACCTGCTCTTCGGTATCCCGGTGCTGCTGGTTCCGTTCACGAGCTGATGTTCCTGATCGGCCACCCACTCGGCTGGTGGACACCCACGACGGATCCCGGCTGGAAGTGGTTGTGGTGGCAGTACGCGCTCGCCGACACCCGGTATGTGAGCGGCAACCCGTGGATCTTCGCGCTGGAGGTGGTCGGCGTGACCACCGGCGTCTTCGTCTTCGTCATGTGGACCCGGCTCATCAAGGTCGACCTGCCCGCCGAATCGCGAATCCGTTGTCTGTGGGGCGCTTTCGCGGGCTGCGCTGTGTTGATGAGCAGCACCGCCGTCTACTTCCTGGCCGAGGTCGGCGCCGGCTTCGAGAACATCGGTCAGGGCGCCTTCGGCCTCGGTTTCAAGTTCATCGCCGAGAACATCCCGTTCATGGTGCTGCCCCCGCTGGTCCTCTATTCGATCCACCTGCAGATCGACTATCTGACGCGGCGCGCCGGTATCTCTACGGGAACTTGATCGCCGACACGTACATCTCGACGACCGGCCGGTAGAGGTCGACGTCGTCGAGTTCGCTGCCCAGCACGACGGAGTCGCTGGTGGTGACGAGCACCTGAGCGAAGGTCAGTGGCGGGATCAGCAGCGTCCCCCCGAGCCTGTCGATGCCCTCGACGATGAAGGTGGCGAGCGCCTCGACGACCTCTGACCTCTTCTGGGCCACCCGCTCCCGCACGGCCGGGTTGCGGACCAGGTACAGGGTGAACTCGTGACCCAACGCGGCGTGTTCGGCCCCGCGGTCGCGGCTCAGTTGGCGCCACCGTGCGGCGATATCGTCCAGTTCGCGCGACCCGATGTGCTCCGACGACGCCATCACGTCCGCGAAATTGTCGAAGTAGCGCCGCCAGTACCGGTCGCTCACCGCCAGGAAGAGATCTTCCTTGGTGGCGAAGTGCTTGTAGATGGCGCCTTTCGTATAGCCGGCGGCATGGGCGATGTCATCGAGAGCCGCTGCCGTGAAACCTTTTTCGGCGAAGACGTCTTCCGCGGCGTCGAGGAGCAGCGAACGCGTGTGCTCGAGGCGCCGTTCGCGCGTCCAACGCTCAGCCATGGAAAAAGTCTGCCACAGAATCTGAGAATCTTATTGGCTACCGAGATACTCACTGGTATCTTTTCGTCGAACGCAGACCCCGAGGAGGCGTCGTGAGCGATCTGTCGGACAAGAAACCTGTGGTCACCGAGTCCATCGGTGCGACGGCGGCACTCGGTAGCCAAGAGCAACGCAAGGGCGCGCCGGTCAAGATCTGGGCGTTCTTCGGCGGCGCGATCCTGCTGCTGCAGCTATATGTGTGGACCAAATGGGTCACCGGGCCGTACTTCGAGCAAGTGCCCGCCGGGCCGACCCCGGTGCCGTTGCACATGAAGATCCCACTCATCGCGAACGCAGTGGTGCTTTGGGTCGGCCTGCCCTTCGCCATCTACTACTTCTTCATCAGGCCCTGGCGGCGCGAACGGCGAATCACGTTGGACGGCATGCTGGTGCTGTCGATGGGCCTGATGTTCTTCCAGGACCCGTTGCTGAACTACTACAATACGTGGTGTACCTACAACACCTGGCTTTGGAACCGGGGCGCCTGGACACCGCACATTCCCGGCTGGTTTTCACCCGACGAACCCGGCCGCATGGTGTCCGAACCACTGCTGACGAACACGGTGGGATACGCGTACGGAGTCCTGCTGATCACGATCGTCGGCTGCTGGGTGATGCGAAAGATCAAGTCGCGATGGCCCAATATCACCAACTTGCGGTTGATCCTGGCGACATTCGCAATCTCTTTCGTCTTCGACTTTGTGATGGAAGCCCTCGTCCTGCTGCCTGCCGGGCTCTACACGTATCCCGGTGCCATTCGGGAGGTGTCCTTCAATGCCGGCACCTATTACCAATGGCCGGTTTACGAAGGGATCATGTGGGGCGGCGTCCAGACGGCCCTTTGCTGTCTGCGCTTCTTCACCGACGATCGCGGCCGCACGATCGCCGAGCGCGGACTGGACCGAGTCCGCGGCGGGTTTGTCAAGCAGCAGTTCGTCCGGTTCCTGGCGATCTTCGCCGCGGTGAGCGCATGCTTCGGCTTCCTTTACAACCTTCCCGTGCAGTGGTTCGCCATGCACTCCGACCCCTGGCCCGAGGACCATCTGAAGCGCTCGTACTTCAACGGCGGCATATGTGGAGACGGAACAGACATTCCCTGCCCCGACCCCAGCCTGCCGCTGCCGAGCAGATGGTCCGGCCACATCAACACCGACGGTGAACTCGTCCTACCGGAGGGCGTCGAGATGCCGACGACAGTTCCGATCGAAACGGGCAAGTGAATCAGGGCATCTTGACGGCCGACACGTACATTTCGACGATCGGCTGGTAAAGATCGATCTCGTCCAAGTGGCTGCCCAACTCGACGGCGTCAGTTGTGGCGATGATGATGTGGGCGAACGTCGTCGCAGGGATCAACAGGGTCGCGCCCAGACTCTCGATGCCCTCGACGATGTAGCGGGTGAGCTGGTCGACAACCTCAGATCGCTTGGCGGCCACGCGTTCCCGTGCCTCCGGGTTGCGCAGCAGGTAGAGGTTGAACTCCAGGCCCAGCGCTGCATGCTCGGCGCCACGGTCACGACTCAGCTGGCGCCACCGCTCGCCGATCTCCTCGAGCTCGCGCGCTCCGATGTGGTCCGACGACGACATTATTTCCGCGAAGTTGTCGAAATATCGACGCCAGTACCGGTCGCTTGCCGCCAGAAACAGATCTTCCTTGGTGGCGAAGTACTTGTAGATCGCGCCTTTCGAGTAGCCGGCAGCCTTAGCGATGTCGTCGAGCGTCGCTGGAATGAAGCCTTTTTCAGCGAACACCTGTTCGGCGGCATCCAGCAGCAGCGAGCGCGTGCGCTCGAGGCGGCGCTCCCGCGTCCACGGCTCGACCATGTGGCAATTTTGCCACAGATTATTGAACTATTGGTCATTGAGATACTCACTGGTATATTTTCGACGCATCGGCTACTTCGGGAGGGGGCCGTGAGATCCGTGCGATCGACAAGTGCAGAGGAGAGAGTGTCGTGAGCGATCTGTCGCAAAAAAAGCCCGTTCTCACCGAATCGCTCAGCGAGGCATCGCTCGGCACGCAACCGCAGTCGAAGATCCCCGCGGTGAAAATCTGGGCCGCCGTCGGCGGTGTGATTCTGGCCTTCCAGCTGTACGTGTGGATCCGCTGGATCACCGGACCCAACTTCGAGCGGGTGCCGGCCGGACCGACCGACCCACCGACGTTCATGAAGGCGATCCTGTTCACCTGGACTGCCGTGATCGTGGTCGGCCTGCCAATTGCCATCTGGTGGTTCCTCATTCGGCCGTGGCGTCGGGAGCGGCGAATCACCCTCGACGGCATGCTGTTCGTGTCCTGCGGCCTGCTGTGGTTTCAGGATCCGCTGCTGAACTACTTCAGTACGTGGAGCACCTACAACACCTGGATGTGGAACATGGGCTCGTGGGTCCAGGACGTTCCAGGTTGGGTGTCGTACGGAGAACCGGGCGCCATGATGGCCGAGCCCGTCCTGATGAACGCACCGGGTTACTTCTTCGTCCTGCTGTGCACCATGCTCGGCTGCTGGGTCATGCGCTTGGCCAAGAAGCGGTTTCCCAACATCAACACCCTCGGCCTGATCGGCGTGGTGATCGCCTGGACCTTCTTATTCGACTTCGTCATCGAGGGCCTTTTTCTCATGCCGATGGGGTTGTTCACCTATCCGGGCGCCATTCAGGCTCTGTCGGTCAATGCGGGCACCTACTACCAGTGGCCGCTGTATGAAGGGCTCATGTGGGGCGGTGTCCAGGCGGGCCTCTGCTGCATGCGGTACTTCACCGACGACCGCGGGCGGACCTTCGTCGAGCGTGGACTCGACCGGGTTCGAGGCGGATTCGTCCGACAGCAGCTGACCCGTTTCCTGGCGATCTTCGCCGCGTGCAGCGCCTTCTTCTTCGTGTTCTACAACATTCCGGCACAGTTCTTCGCCATGCACCAGGACCCCTGGCCGGAAGACATCCTCAAGCGCTCGTACTTCCTGATGGGCATCTGCGGCGAGGACACCGATCGGCCGTGCCCCGATCCTGCGCTACCGATGCCGCTGACCAATTCCGGCTATATCAACCACGACGGTGAGCTTGTCCTCCCCGAGGGCGTGGAGCTTCCCAAAAACGTTCCGATCGAGCGAGGAAAATAAATGCGCAACAGTACTTCTGCGGTGGTCACCCCCGTTTCCAACGCGCCGTTCTACCGGGCGGTCGGTGACGAGGTGGAGGTCTTCCGCGCGGCGGCTGGCCGCGGCCTACCGGTGCTGTTGAAGGGCCCTACGGGCTGCGGGAAGACCCGGTTCGTGGAAGCGATGGCGCACCAGTTGGGCCGGGAGCTGATCACGGTCGCGGGCCACGAGGACATGACGTCGGCGGATCTGGTGGGTCGGTTCCTGTTGAAGGGCGGTGAGACGGTTTGGGTGGACGGACCGCTGACCCGCGCGGTGCGTGAGGGCGCCATCTTCTATCTGGACGAGGTGGTGGAGGCGCGCCAGGACACCACCGTGGTCATCCATCCGCTCGCCGATCACCGCCGCGAGCTGCCCGTCGACCGACTGGGCACCACATTGCAGGCCGCGCCCGGCTTCCAGCTGGTGATTTCCTACAACCCCGGCTACCAGAGCGTCCTGAAGAATCTCAAGGAGTCGACCCGTCAGCGCTTCATCGCGATCGAGCTCGGCTACCCATCCCCCGAGGTCGAGACCGAGGTGGTGGCCTTCGAAGCGGGGATCGACACTGAGACTGCACGTTCGTTGGTCAAGCTCGCATACGCCATCCGAAACCTGGACGGCTCGCCGCTGCGCGAAGTGTCCTCCACCCGCATGTTGATTCTCGCCGGCGGGCTCGCCGCCGAAGGGCTGAACCTGCGCAGCGCCGTCCACGCCGCCGTCGTCCAGGTGCTCTCCGACGATGACGATGTCATCCGTGCTCTCGATGAACTCGTCGATACGGTTCTGCCCCACACGTGACCGACGCTGCCGATTCGAACCCGGACCGGTTCCGGTTCCTTGCCACCTACATCGCCGGCCGGTCGGTCGACGTCACCGAGGCGCCGGCCGGCCAGCCCGCGCACACGAACGGCCAGTTCATCTTCGTCTCGGCCGGTGGTTCGGTCGCCGAGCAGCGCCGCGAGATGCTGGTTCAGGCCGCACTTCTCGGCGCGGGGAGCCTTGATCCGCGATTGGTGAAGGGATTGCGGGCACGGGCCACGATGGCGCGCCGCTACCTCGCACTCGAAGGTCACCGGGTGCTCGCCGAACTCGCCAGCCAGATTCGGATCGATGCCGCGCTGCTGCTCGACGGGCAACCCAGCACCGCGACGGCCGATGAGTCACTGGAGGTGGCCAGGAGCCGAGCTCAGGTGGCCGACCCTCCGGAGTGGTTCGGTGTCATCAAACCTTCCCGGCTGCTGGCGGCGTCGGCCGGACCGGGCGGACAGGCCACCAATAACGACCTCCGATTGCAGTTCGACCCCATCGACATGCCCGAGTCCGACGACGAGGACGAGGACGAGGACGAGGACGAGGACGGTGGGAAGTCGTCAGAGAGCAAGATCCTCAAGCTGTTTCAGAGTCCGCTCCTCAACAATCAGTCGGTGTCGGACTACTTCCGCAAGGTGTTCGGGGGTTCACGTTCCCCAGGAGAAGGTGCTGCGGGTGCCGAGATGACCGTTCGCTCCACCCGGCGGGTGCGAGAGATCGGACCGAATGCCCGTCCCCTTCCGACTCGGATCCAATTCACCGACGACAGCAAGCCCGGCGCAGCGGTCGGCGTCGGCGGGGCCCTCTACCCGGAGTGGGACGTCTTCAACGACCGGTACAAGCCGGACTGGTGTCGGGTCATCGACTTTCCATTGACCGTCGCGGCCGACGTTTCCGAGGCCGGTGTCGCGCGCGATGACGTACTGCGGCGCCGGCTGGCGCGCGTCGGGCTCGGCCCGAAAGTCCTACGCGGTCGTGCCGACGGAGACGACCTCGACATCGAGGCGCTCATCGACCTGTTCGTCGACCTGCAGTCTGGCTTCTCCGCTCCCGAGCACGTCTACCTGGAGCGCCGCAAGCTTGCCCGAAATCTGGGCGTTCTCATCCTGATCGACGCGTCCGGGTCCGCCGTCGACGCGGATTCGGACGGCCTCGCGGTGCACGACCATCAGCGCCGGGCGGCCGCCACGCTGGCCGTCACACTCGAGGAACTCGGTGACCGCGTCGGCGTCTACGCCTTCCGCTCGCAGGGCCGCCACGCCGTGCACCTGCCGGCCATCAAGACGTTCGACCAGACCTTCGGCGCGGTCGGACGGGCCCGGCTCAACCAGCTCGAGCCGGCGAGCTACACCCGTCTCGGGGCGGGAATCCGTGGCGCGGGAGAGGTCCTCAAGAAGCAAGCCGGCACGCCGAACCGGCTGCTGCTCCTCCTTTCGGACGGCTTTCCCTACGACGACGGCTACGAAGGTCACTACGCAGAGGCCGATGCGCATAAGGCCCTCGAGGAGCTCCGTTCGGAAGGCGTCGCCTGCCTGTGCCTGTCCATCGGCGCGGCCACGGAAACCGATGTGCTAGAACGTGTCTTCGGCTCCGCCAGCTTCGCCAGCGCCCCGAACCTGGCCGACTTGAGTCCGCAGATGGACGAGTTGTTCATGTCCGCGCTCGCTGAACTCGCCGCCCCGAAACCATCGCGGGTCTGAAAGGCCACAACCTTGATCAGTCAAGCGAGCCCCAGAATCGGCTGAGAGCCGCGGCGCCACGCGCCGGGTCCTCCACCATCCACCAGTGCCCCAGCCCGTCAAGCACTTCAGTTCGTGCACCTGCTCGGTCGGCCGCCCTGCGCCGTATCTCCTCGGTGCCGACGAAGGGATCCTCGGTGGCAGACAATGAGAGCCCTGGGCGAGCGGCGGCGTTCTCGAGTGCTCGTCCGGCATCCGCCATCGCCGGTTGACGTGCAGAGCGGTACAGCGCGAGGATCGCCCGTCCCATCTCCGGGCCCTGTGCTGCGGCGAAGGCAGTCGCCACGTCTTGAGGAATGCCGAAACTAACCAGCTGTTGCGCGCGCTCCACCACCGAGCCGTCCTGCATCGTCGCGACCAGCTGCTCGCCGGTTTCGGGGGTCTGAAAGCCCTGTGCCATGTCGTGCCACACGTAGTCCTGGTCGAACAAGCCGACCACATCGCTGGCCCAACTGCGGACGAGGGCGGGGCGGTGCATCACCGCGTTCACCACATGACAGCCGCCCCAGTCGTGCCCGACGAGGTCGACAGGTCCGGCGATGCGCTGCAACTCGCCGATGAGCCAGTCACGATAGGCGAGAGTAGTCGCCGGGAAGCCGGTGGGTAGTGGAGCACCGAATCCGGGCGGCGACAACCGCACCACGTCGGCGCGCCCAAGGGCGTCGACGAGCGGGCCCCACACCGCATCGGTCTCGGGATTGCCGTGCACAAGAACCACAGTCACGGTCGACATCCTCGCAGGCGGTCAGCGGGCAGGCAGGCCCAGCACGCGCTGAGCGATGATATTGCGCTGGATCTCCGACGTCCCGCCGGCGATGGTGCCTGCGTAGGTGCTGATGTAGCGCGCGAACCAGCTCGCGGTGAAAAGGTCTGGCGCATAGGAGTTGTACGGCGCGGTCGAGGCTGGATCGGTCAGACCGTCGACCCCCGCCGCGTCGAGCGCATGCCGCATGGCGTTCTGCTCGGCCTCCGAGCCGAGCACCTTGAGCACGGAGACAGCCGGGATGTCCCGTTCGCCGCGGGCGGCCTGCCCGAGCGCCGCCGACCCTAGTAGGCGCAGCGCCTGATAGTCCATCGCAATCGATGCGTAGTGATCCCGGTCCACCGCGTCGGCGGGCCGGAAATCCTCGAGCAGTTGGTTCAGCCGGTTGGCGAACGACATCCACATCATCGTGCGCTCGTGCCCGAGTGAGCCGTTGGCGACCTTCCAGCCTTCGTGCAGTGGGCCGACGAGGTTCTCGGCGGGCACTCGCACGTCGGTGAAGAACACCTCGTTGAAGTCCAGGCCGTCGCGGTCGTGCACCGACGCAAACGGCCGGCACACCAGGCCGGGGCTGTCGGTCGGGATGAGCAGGGCGCTGATTCCCTTGTGCTTGGGCGCATTCGGGTCGGTGCGCACGAACGTCAGGATCACGTCGGCGTCGTGGGCACCCGATGTCCAGACCTTCTGTCCGTTGACGACGAAGCCGTCGTCGTCGATGGTCGCACGGGTGGTCAGCCCTGCCAGGTCGGATCCGGCGCCCGGTTCGCTCATACCCAGTGACGCCGTCATCTCCGCCCGCAGAATGGGCACCGCCCACCGCTGCTTCTGCTCGTCGGAACCGAATGACAGCAGCGACGCGGCGATGATGCCGACGCCCTGCGGATTGAACGCGTGATAGATCCGTCGCCGGGACAACTCCTCGCGGTGCACGAACTGCTGCAGGATGCCCGCATTACGCCCGCCGAACTCCGGCGCGTTACCGGGCAGCAGCCACCCGTGGTCGAACTGCACCTGCTGCCAGCGGCGGGCCCACTCGGGCACGTGCGACGTCGATCGGGACCGCTCGCCGGCCGCCTCGGCCTCGGCGGGCAGGTGCTCCTCGAGGAATCGGATGAACTCGGCGCGGAAGGCCTCGACGTCAGCGTCGAACGTAAGCTGCACGACCCCGAGGATATCAAGTACTTAACATTTGCGGTCAGGTGCGCTATGACTGAAGGGATGCTCGACGCAGAAAAGATCCTTATCACCGGCGCGACCGGCAAGATCGCCTTCCCGATCGCGCGCGCACTCGCCGGGAGCAACGAGGTGTGGGGCGCCGCGCGGCTGAGAAAGCCCGGTGACCGCGAGAAGCTCGCCGAAGCCGGCATCACACCGATAGTCCTCGACGTCAGCGCGGGTGACTTCGCTGAGTTGCCGTCGGACTTCACCTACGTCTTCCACGCCGCGGTGGACACGGGCCAAGGCGAGTGGAGCCAGTGTGTCGACACCAATGCGCAGAAGTCCGGTGACCTCCTCTACCACTGCCGCTCCGCCAAGGGTTTCGTGTTCTGCTCCACCGGCTCGGTCTACGGCTATCAGGGGCAGCGTCCGCTACGCGAAGACGATCCACCCGGAGTGCCGCTGCGCGCCAACTACAGCTTCTCCAAGATCGCCGCAGAAGCGGTCTGCACGTGGATCGGCAAGCAGTACGACATACCGCTGACCATCATCCGGATTTGCTCCACCTATGGACCCGAAGGCGGCGCGCCCGCCGACCGGTTGGAGATGATGTTGGCGGGCAAGCCGATTCGGCTGTACCCCGACGGTCCCAACAACTACAACCCGATCTACGAGGACGACTACGTCGAGCTCGGCATCCGGGCCATGGAGGTCGCGGCGACCCCGCCGGTCGTCGTGAACTGGGCGGGCAGCGAAACGGTCGGCATCGAGGAGTACTGCGCCTACCTGGGTGAACTGGTCGGCGTCGAGCCGATCTTCGAGTACACGCCCGATGCGCACACCCCGCTGTGGCCCGACGTCACGTACATGCACGAGGTGCTGGGGTCGACGAAAGTGCCGTGGCGCGAAGGCTTCCGTCGGATGATCGAGGCGCGCCGCCCCGACCTGCTGCGGCGCACACAGGGTTCGACGACGGACTGAATGGATCGCAGGATGCAGCTACCCGGCACACCGTCCGACGAGGTGACCGGCGTCCTGGCCGAAGGCCGGGGAGACGTCACCACGCTGTTCGTGTCCATGGCGCGGCGGCATCCCGATGGCGCCGACGCGGACTACTTGCGCTGGCACACCCTAGACCATCGTCCTGAACAGCACCGGCTGTCCGCCGTGCGGGCGTCGTTGCGCCTGGTGTCGACGCCGGAGTGCCGGGCGGTGCGTGCCTGTAGTCGCGACCGCTACGACGAGATCGACCATGTGATGACCTACTTCTTCACCGATCCGGGCGGAATGGAGCCTTTTCTGGCCCTGTCCAAGGCACTCGGCGACGCCGGGCGCAAGCTGCCGCTGCTGCCACCGGTCGAACGTGGGGTCTACAACGTCGCCCGGAAGTCGGCGGCGCCGCGCGTGAAGATCGGCGCCGACGTGCTGCCCTGGTGGCCGGTGCGCGGGGTGTACCTCCTGCTGGAAAGCGCTGGGCGGCCGCCGACCGAGCTGGTGGAGGCCGACGGTGTCGCCGGCGTGTGGTCGGCGACGTCGTTGCCGGTCGGCGCCCGGCTAGCCAGCGCCCAAGCGGGACAGCTGATCTCCTACTGCTTCCTCGACGACGACCCGGTCGTCACGGCGGAAAGACTGCGACCGGTGCTGGACAAGCGGTGGAGCGACGGCGTCGAACCGCTGTTCGCTGCGCCGTTCTACCCCGTGGTGCCGCACGAGTGGGATCGCTATGTGCCGTGAGCGGAGGGTGACGTGCGCGTCGGGTTGATGGTCGGCTCGGACAAGGAACGTCCGCGCGCCGACCGATTGACCGGGTTGCTCGACGACGGAACGTCCGCCGAGAGCCTGGGTTTCGCGTCGTTCTGGATGCCGCAGGTGCCCGGTTACCTCGACGCGATGACGGCGGTCGCGTTGCTCGGGCAGGTCACCGATCGCATCGAGATCGGGACCGCCGTGGTGCCTATTCAGACTCGCCACCCGCTGATCATGGCGCAGCAGGCGCTGACCACCCAGGTGGCCTGCGGCGGACGCTTCACCCTCGGCCTCGGTCCCTCCCACCACTGGATCATCACCGACCAACTCGGCCTGCCCTACGACCGGCCCGCGCACCTGGTCCGCGATTACCTCGACGTGCTCACCGCCGCCTTCACCGGACCCGGCGCGATCGACGTCGACAATGACAGCTACCGGGTGCGGTCCCCCATCGACGTCACCGACGCCTTTGACATGCCGGTGCTGATCGCCGCGCTGGGGCCGACGATGTTGCGCATCGCCGGCGAGCGCACCGGCGGCACGATCCTGTGGATGGCCGACGAACGCGCGATCGGCGAGTACGTCGTACCGACCATCACCAAAGCCGCCACCGCCGTTGGACAACCAAGTATTCGCATCGTCGCCGGCGTTCCGGTGGCGCTCTGCTCGGACGGCGAAGTCGACGACGCCCGCGCCTATGCCAGCGAGGTGCTGGGGCATGCCGACTTCTCCCCCAATTACGTGCGGTTGCTGGAGCACGGCGACGCCGACGACGTCGGGGACACCATGGCCGCGGGCGACGAAGCGACCGTCCTGGCGCGGTTGCGCCAGTACCGCGACGCAGGCGTCACCGACCTCGCCGCCCGCATCGTCGCACTGGGCTCGACCCCGCAGCAGCGGCGGGTGTCGCGCAGGCGGACTCAGGAGTTCGTCGCGTTGCTCGCAGCTGAATTCGGTTCCGGCGCGTAGCTCCCCACGAATTCCATCGGCACCCCGCCCATGGTGCAGAAGAACAGGTCGACCCCGGGTACGCCGGTGTCGAGCATCGTCACGTCGTTGGCGAAGCTGCTCGCCCTCTCGCGGGTGGCGCCGAAATCGCCGGCCATGAAGGACAACGCCGCCAGACCTTCGGGAACCTGAGCGCGCAGCTGCTCAGGCACGTCGAGCACCTCGATCAGACCGGCATCACCACTGCCCAACATCGTCACGTCGGCACCGGCGGACGGCGGCCAATCCAGCGTCTTCTCGAGCACCTCGCCGGGCACGTGCATTCGAAACTGCACGGTCACTCCCACCACCTCGCTCAGAAACTCGATGAGCGTCGGCGCGGAATGGCTGCGCATGACGACGTGGTGGAGTGAACTCGGCATAGTGCGATCCCTTCGTCGCTCACAATAGATAGTTGGACATGCGTCGACTATTTGCAAGCACCAATCAGGCTGTTACAGTGCCCTCATGCCCAGGTCCGCGCCGGTCAGCGTCGCTGACGGTGGTCAACGACGTGCATCATTTCAGCGGGCCCGCTCACATGAGACCAAGCGCGCACTGGTGCAGGCCGCGATGGCGTTGTGGCGCACCAACGGCTACGCGAGGACGACCGTCGCCGACATCTGCCGGGCCGCCGGCGTATCCCGTGCGCTGTTCTACTTCTACTTCCCGGCCAAGGAGGACATCCTCTTCGAGGTCGGTCTGCTGTCGACGCGGGCGGCGCAGAACAAGGTCCGTTCGCTGTTGGCCACGGATTACGACGTGGAGGCTGTCATCGGGCAGGCGCTGCGCAGCCTGGAGCGGTCGATGGCCCGCAACCCGCGCGAGCTGATCATCCAGACGATCCTCGAAGGTTACCGGCACGAACACCGGATCCTGGCCGGCGCCGGGGCTGACGACGCCGATGCCGACATGTTCGGCGAGTTGTTCGCCACGGCGCAGCGCGACGGCAAGATCGCCGCCGACATCGATGTGCAGCACCTGTCGCGGCTGGCCGGTATGCACGTCAGCGAGGGTGTGCGCCATTGGGCGGCGGGTCGTTTCGGCGACAAATCGTTCACCGCGGTGGTCAGCGACGACATCGCAGCCCTTATCACCGGCTTCAACGCACGGGCCGCACGTTGACGGCCGAACCTGTCTCCCGAATTGAAAGGACACCACGATGGCGTGGGACTTCGAGACCGACCCCGAGTATCAGCAGGTCCTCGACTGGGCGGACGAGTTCGTCCGCGAGGAGGTCGAGCCGCTGGACCTGGCGTTCCCCGATCAGCAGTTCGTGCCGCTGGACGACAACCGTCGCAAGGTGATCGATCCTCTCAAGCAGGAGGTGCGCAACCGCGGGCTGTGGGCCACGCATCTGGGACCCGAGCTCGGCGGACAGGGATACGGCCAACTGAAGCTGGCGCTGCTCAACGAGATCCTCGGCCGGTCGCAGTGGGCGCCGATCATCTTCGGCTGCCAGGCCCCGGACACCGGCAACGCCGAAATCCTCGCCCACTACGGTACCGACGAGCAGAAGGACCGCTACCTGCGCCCGCTGCTCGACGGAGAGCTGTTCTCCTGCTACTCGATGACCGAGCCGCACGCCGGCGCCGACCCGACACTGTTCACCACCCGCGCCGTGCGTGACGGCGACGACTGGGTGATCAACGGCTGGAAGTTCTTCTCCTCCAACGCCAGGACGGCGTCGTTCCTGATCGTCATGGTGGTGACGAACCCCGATGTCAGTGCCTATCAGGGGATGTCGATGTTCCTGGTGCCGACGGACACCCTGGGCGTCAAGATCGTCCGCAACGTCGGACTCTACGGGGAACGTGATGACGAGGGTTCCCATGCGCTGATCCACTACGACAACGTGCGGGTGCCCGCCCAGGCGCTGCTCGGTGGGGAGGGCCAGGCGTTCGTCATCGCCCAGACCCGACTCGGCGGCGGCCGCATTCACCATGCGATGCGCACCATCGGGTTGTCCCGCAAGGCACTCGACATGATGTGCGAACGGGCCCTGAGCCGCGAAACGCAGGGCAGCCGCCTGTCGGACAAGCAGTTCGTCCAGGGCTACATCGCCGACTCCTACGCCCAACTGCTGCAATTCCGGCTGATGGTCCTCTACGCGGCATGGGAGATCGACAAGTACAACGACTACAAGAAAGTCCGCAAGGACATCGCGGCGGTCAAGGTGGTGATGCCGACGGTGCTGCACGACATCGCCTGGCGCGCCATGCAAGTGCACGGCGCGCTCGGGGTCAGCAACGAGATGCCGTTCTTGGGGATGGTCACCGGCGCGGCCGTCATGGGGCTGGCCGACGGGCCGACCGAGGTGCACAAGGCCACCGTCGCCAAACAGGTGCTGCGCGACCACCAGCCGAACACCGACACCTGGCCCACGGAGTGGTTACCCGGCAAGCGGGAGAAGGCGCGCGCCAAGTTCGCCGAGTACCTCGAAAGTGAGGTGGGCAACCTGTGACCGAGCTCGCGCTGGACGTTGCGCGGCTCGCGGATTGGATGGATGAGGCAGCCCTGCCCGGCAAGGGTGAACCACTTCAGACCCGCTTCCTGTCCGGCGGTACGCAGAACGTCATCTATGAGTTGCGCCGCGGCGGGCACAGCTGTGCGCTGCGGATGCCGCCACCCGATGCGCCGCCGGACCGCGACAAGGGCATTCTGCGCGAGTGGCGCATCATCGAGGCGCTCGACGGCACCGACGTCCCCCATACCACGGCCGTCGGCGTATGCGCCGACGCCTCGGTGCTCGGCCGGCCGTTCTACCTGATGGGCTTCGTCGACGGCTGGTCGCCGATGGACACCCACGGACGCTGGCCCGAGCCCTTCGACAGCGACCTCACCGCCCGCGCCGGGCTGTCCTATCAACTCGCCGAAGGCATCGCGCTGCTGTCGAAGGTCGACTGGAAAGCCAAGGGACTGCAGGATCTGGGCCGTCCGGACGGATTCCACGAACGTCAGGTGGACCGGTGGACCAGGTTCTTCGAGCGCATCAAGGCCCGCGACATCGAGGGCATGGACGTCGCCACCGATTGGCTGCGCGGCCACCGGCCGCTCGACTTCGTCCCCGGGCTAATGCACGGCGATTACCAGTTCGCCAACGTGATGTACCGGCACGGCGCCCCTGCACGGATGGCGGCGATCGTCGACTGGGAGATGGGCACCGTCGGTGATCCGAAGCTCGACCTCGGCTGGATGGTGCAGAGCTGGCCGGACGACACCAGCGCACCTGCCGACAGCGAGATGAGCTACGTCGACATGCGCGGAATGCCTTCGCGCGCCGACGTCGTCGAGCACTACGCCACCGTGTCAGGTCGGCAGGTCGACGACCTCGACTACTACCTGGTGTTAGCCAAGTGGAAACTCGCCATCGTCTTGGAGCAGGGTTACCAGCGCGCCGGCGACAACGAGAAGCTGCTCGCCTACGGGCCGATCATTGTCGCACTCATGCGCTCGGCCGCCGACCTCGCCGAGTCCAGCGACTATCGGTGATGCGCGCCGCCGTCTGCCCCGATTACGGTCCGCCGGACGTCATCCGCATCGAGGAACAGCCGGTGCCCACGGTCGGTGCAGGCCAGGCGCGGGTGCGGGTGGGTGCCGCCGCGGTGAACTTCCCCGACGTGTTGCTGATCGCGAACGCCTACCAGATCAGTGTGCCCGCCCCGTTCGTACCCGGCAGCGAGTTCGCCGGGGAGGTCACCGAAATCGGCGCTGGCGTCGAGGGGTTGGCGGTGGGCGACCGGGTCACCGGGACCGGGCTCTACGGCGCGTTCGCCGAAGAGGTGACCGTTGCGGTGGCCGGCCTGGCGCCGATTCCGGACGGCCTCGACGACCGTACCGCGGCGGCGTTCGGCGTGGCCTACCGCACGGCGTACCACGCGCTGCGCTCGATGGCCCACATCCGGCAGGGCGACGACCTCGTGGTGCTCGGCGCGGGCGGCGGCGTCGGACTCGCCGCGGTACAACTCGGTGCGCTGCTGGGCGCTTCGGTCACCGCTGTCGCCTCATCGGACGACAAGCTCGACGCCGCCGCATCCTACGGCGCGCGGCATCTGGTCAACCACCGCCAGGGCGCGCTGCGCGAGGGCCTCCGAGAAGCGCTACCCGGTGGGGCGCATGCGGTTCTCGACCCCGTCGGCGGGGAGTTGTCCGAGCCCGCGCTGCGATCGCTGCGCCGCGGCGGGCGCTTCGTCACCTTGGGCTTCGCGTCCGGCGTGATCCCGCGGATTGCGTTGAACCTGGTGCTCGTCAAGGGCATACAGGTGCTGGGTTTCCAGTTTCAGGACGTTCCGCCGAACGAGTTCGCGCGCAACGAGTCCGAGCTACACGAGCACCTCGTCGCCGGGCGGGTCCGTCCCCACATCGGCGCGGTGTACCCGTTCGAGCAGACGGCGCAGGCGTTGCGCCACCTCGCCGACGGCCGCGCCATCGGCAAGGTGGTCATCGAGATGGCTTAGTCGCCTAGCTGGCGGGCACCAGGTCGGCGGCGACCGAGACCATCATCCCGCAGCGGAACGTCTCACAGCCGCCGACGTCGACGGAAGCCGAGTCGAACGCCGCAGCGAGCGCCTTGGCCTTGAAAGCCCTTGCCGCAGCGCTCAAATGATGCTCTGCGTTGTCGACACTGCTGTCGAGTTCAGCAGGCAGCCGTTCTCCCCACAGTGTGACTTCGGTGGCGCCCTGGTCGAGCGCCGTACGAACATGGGTCAGCACGCGCGGGTCGCGCTCGAACATCTCGGCGGCCACCGCAACGGTCTGCGGATGGGGCCGCTCCTGCCACGCTTGCAGCACCGACTCCAGATCCAACGTCCGGGCCCCGAGAATCGTCAGCGGGCGCACGTCCTCATCGTCGCCCACCAACACGGTGACATCCCAGCCCGCCATCACCCTGTCGTAGATCCAGCCGCCCGCGAACCGCACCGCGTCGAGCACAGTCGGCGCGACGATGTCCAACCGGTACCTCATGTCCTGCTCCGCGGCGCCAAGTCCTGCGCCAGCGACTCCGCGTACCCCTTGAACACCGCGGCCAGCGGAATTGAACGATCGAGCAGCCATAGGGTCTCCATTCCGGAAATAAAGGCGAGTATCTCCACGGCCTTGCCGGCCGCATCCAGGTCGGCGCGATACTTCCCGCCGGCCTGACCCCGTTTGATGATCGCGGTGATGATGTCCACCGCGTCGCGATAACGCTTGTGCAACCGGTCGTGCAGCGGCGCGTCCGGAGCGATGTTCTCCACCAGCAGCACGACGAAGGTGCCGATCAGTTCGGGAGCGCGGTCGAAACGCTCGGGCACGCGACTCAACTCGGTGATGAGGTCACCGGCAAGGTAGTCGGCGTGGATCTCGTCGTCGGCGTCGCGGGCGTCGAGCACCGCGTTGAGCAGCTGTTCCTTCGACTCGAAGTGGTGCAGCAGCCCGGCCGGCGTGACACCGGCCTCCTTGGCGATCTGCGCCAGTGAGGTGTTGCGCCAGCCGTTGCGCGCGAGCAGGCGCTCGGCCACGAAGAGGATGCGCTGCCTGCGGTCCTCACCCTTGGCGAGGAGCGTGGCATAGGGCCGCGCAGGCTCCATCGTGGACACCGAACCCCTTCGTTCAACCAACCTAGTGAACACACAGTAGGTAGGTTTCGCCGCTGTGACAAGCCTCTCAGCCGAATTGGGGTTTAGATCGGGGTTACACTGCAGGTCAGCGGCCCTTCTCAGGGGCCCGGCCGTGACGCTGCGGTCACACCGACGGCCAAGCGTGGCGCTGTCGTCACGGTCGCGCGGCACGACGCGACCCCAGGCGGCGGGGCGCCTCCTACAGGCCCAGCGTGTCGGTGAACAGATCCCTACGCACCAGGTGTCCCTGTCAGGCGATGAGCTCGACGACGGTGGCGTTGGCGGTGCCACCGCCCTCGCACATGGTCTGCAAGCCGAAGCGCATCCCGTTGTCGCGCATGTGGTTCAACATCCGCGTCATCAGCACCGCACCCGATGCGCCCAGCGGGTGGCCCAGTGCGATGGCACCACCCAGCGGGTTGAGCCTGCGCTCGTCGGCGCCCGTCTCGGCCAGCCAGGCCAGCGGCACCGGGGCGAACGCCTCGTTGACCTCGAACACGCCGACCTCGTCGATCGTGACGCCCGCTTTGTGCAGCACCTTCTCGGTGGCCGGGATGGGACCGGTCAGCATCAGCACCGGGTCGGCGCCGGTGACCGCACCCGCCCGGTACCGGGCGATCGGGCGCAGCCCCATCGTGACCGCGGTCTCGGCCGACATGACGAGCAGGGCTGCTGCACCGTCGGAGATCTGTGACGAGTTGCCCGCGTGGATGACACCGTCGTCCTTGAACGCCGGCTTGAGTCCGGCGAGCTTGTCGACGGTGCTCCCCCGTCGGACGCCCTCGTCGGCCACGACGGGCTCGCCGCCGGTGAACACCGGCATGAGCTGAGTCTCGAACGCGCCGCTGTCCTGCGCGGCCGCCGCGAGTTCGTGGGAACGCACGGAGTACTCGTCGAGGCGGGTCCGTGAAAAGCCCCACTTGTCGGCGATCAACTCAGCAGAGATGCCCTGATTGAACGAGAAACCCTTGTATCGATCGAGCACCCTCGGTCCGTAGGGCATGCCGGTGGACCGGGCCGAGCCCAGCGGCACCCGGCTCATCACCTCGACGCCGCCGGCCACGACGACGTCCTGCTGTCCCGACATCACCGCCTGCACCGCGAAGTCCAGCGCCTGCTGGCTCGATCCGCAGGCCCGGTTGACGGTGGTACCCGGAATGGTCTCCGGCCAGCCCGCCGCCAGGACGGAATACCGGCCGATGTTGCTCGACTGGTCCCCTACCTGCGACACGCAGCCCCACACCACGTCGTCGACGATCTCGGGGTCGATGCCCGCCCGCTCGACGAGCGCGTTGAGCACGATCGCGGACAGGTCCGCGGCGTGTATGTCCGACAGTCCGCCGTTGCGCTTGCCCACCGGGGTGCGCACCGCCTCGACGATCACCGTTTCACGCATTGTCTTCCTCCGATCTGGACATCTGGTGTTCGCTCTCCCCCTGCCCTTCGAGTGGGAGGCACCCCCACATGTGAGCGGCCCAACGACCAGTGAACGCGGCTTCGCGTTTCTCGGCGAACGCCGCGTAGGCCTCCGTCGAGTCTGCGGTGGCGAAGTTGCCCGGCTGCGCCCGGGCCTCGTTGGCGAGGGCCTCGCGCAGTGTGACGGTGGCGCCGTCGTTGAGCAGCGCCTTGCTCTGCGCGAGCGCGACGGGCGGACCGGCCGCCAGCCGGGCCGCCAGTTCGGTGACGAACGCGTCGATCTCGTCGGCGGCCTTCACCCAGGTGACCAGGCCCAGTGCCCGGGCCTCCTCGGCGTCGACCATGTCGGCGAGCAACACCAGGCGCTTGGCCTGCTGCAGACCGACCAGCCTGGGCAGCAGCCAGGAGCCGCCCAGGTCGACCGACAGGCCGCGCTTGGAGAAGATCTGACAGAAGCGCGATCCCGGGGTCGCCACCACGAAGTCACAGCCGAGCGCCAGATTCCAGCCGGCCCCGACGGCGACGCCGGTCACCTTGGCGATGGTCGGCACCGAGAGCTCGTGGAGGGCCAACGCTACGTCGGTGAGCCTGCGCAGTTTGTGGCGTGGGTGGATGTCCTCGCCGGTGCCGATGTCGGCGCCCGAGCAGAACGCGCCGCCGGCTCCGGTGACGACGAGCGCGCGCAGTGCGGTGTCGCGGGCGGCGGTGCGGAGCGCGTCGGCCAGTTCTTCCCACAACTGGGCGTTGATCGCGTTCTTGCGCTGCGGGCGGTTCAGCATGAGCGTCCGGACCCCGTCGCAATCGGACGTCAACAGCACCTGCTCGGTCACGGGCCGATCACTCCGCCGGCGCGCAGCCGCGCGAGTTCGTCTGTGCTGAGCCCCAACTCGGTGAGCACGGCGTCGGTGTGCTGGCCCAGCGCCGGCACGGCGCCCATCGGCTGCTCGAAGCCGCTGATCACCGGCGGCGGCCGCAAGGCCCGGATCTCGCCCTTGGGAGTATCGACGGTTCGCCAGCGGTCGCGCGCGGTCAGCTGCGGATGTGCGACGACCTCGCTGGGGACGTTGTAGCGCGAGTTGCCGATAGCGGCACCGTCGGCGATCTTCTGGATCTCGGCGAGATCGTGTTGCGCGCACCATGATCCGATGGCCTCGTCGAGAACCTTCCGGTGTGCGCACCGACCGGGGTTGGTGGCGAACCGCGGATCGTCGGCGAGGTCGGGACGCTCGATGATCTCGCGCGCGACGCGCTGCCATTCCCGGTCGTTGGTGGTGCCGAGCACCACAGTCTGGCCGTCGCGGGTGGGAAATGCGCCGTACGGTGCGACCGCGGGCGAGCCGACGCCCAGCGGTTGTTGGTCGATGCCGGAATGCTGGGTGTAGATCAACTGGTAGCCCATCACGTCGGTCATCACGTCGAACAGGCTGAGCGCAACCGACGGCGCCGTCTCGGTGGCGCGGCCGGCCCGGCCGACCAGGAGCGCCAGAATCGAGATCGCGGCGTACAGGCCGGTGGTGAAGTCGGCCATCGCGGGCCCCGGCTTGGCGGGCATTCCCGGATATCCGGTGACCGCACACGAGCCCGATTCGGCCTGTACCAGAAGGTCGTACGCGCGCTTGTGCGAGATCGGTCCGCCGGGCCCGTAGCCGTCGATCTCGACAGGTATGACGTCGGGGTGGCGTTCCGCGAGGTCGCCGGGCGCCAGTCCCATGCGGGCGGTTGTGCCGGGCGCCAGGTTGGAGACGAACGCGTCGGCGCGGTCGAGCAGGCGGTGCAGCAGCTCCATGCCCTCGGGCGCCTTGGTGTTCAGCGTCACCGACTCCTTGCCGCGGTTGCACCAGACGAAGTGCGCGGCCAGCCCGCCGGGCCCGTTGACGACGTCGTCGTAGTCGCGGGCGAAGTCACCGCCGTTGGGATTCTCGATCTTGATGATGCGCGCGCCGAAGTCGGCGAGCACGCGGGTGCACATCGGCGCGGCCACCGCCTGCTCCATCGCGACGACGGTGACGCCGGCCAGCGGTGCTGAAGCGCTCACATGACCATGCCGCCGTCGACCGGCAGCACCTGACCCGTGACGTAGGACGCCGCGTCCGACGCCATGAACACGAACGCACCGGCGACCTCGGCCGGTTCGGCCCACCGCTTCATCGGGATGCGGTTCATCATGTTGGCGGCGAATTTCTCGTTGGTGCGGATGGTCTCGGTCATCGGCGTGGCCGCCAGCGGGGCGAGGGCGTTGACCGTGATGCTCTTCGTGGCGAGCTCGCGCGCCAGGGATTTGGTGAACCCGATGATGCTCGCCTTGGCCGCTGAGTAGTTGACCTGGCCGAGCGTTCCGGTCAGTCCCGCGGCCGAGGTGACGTTGACGATGCGCCCCGTGCCGTCGGTCGGGATGTGGGGCAGCGCCGCCTGGGTGACGTTGAACGCACCCATCACGTGGATGTCGAACAGCAACCGGAACGACTCCGGCGTCGTCTTCTCGAACATCGCCGGCTCGGTGACGCCCGCGTTGTTGATCACGATGTGCAGTTTGCCGCCGGTCAGCGCGGCGGCCTGCGCGGCGGCGGCGTCGGCGGATTCGCGGTCCGACACGTCCAGCGCGGCGGCTTCGGCCCGCTGACCACCGGCCGAGATGCGTTCGGCCACAGCGGCCGCGGCGTCCTTGTCGACGTCGGTGACCAGGACGGCGGCGCCGGCACCGGCGAGCGCCTGCGCGACGGCGGAGCCGATGCCGCCCGCGGCGCCGGTCACCAGCGCCGAACGGCCGGACAGATCGAAGTAGTGGGTCATCGACGTCGCTTCCTCGTTGGCTGTGTTGTCAGTAACTGCGCGGCAGGCCCAGCACGTGCTCGCCGAGGAAATTCAGGATCATCTCCTGGCTCACCGGTGCGATCTTCATCAGCCGCGACTCACGGAAGTACCGCGAGACGTGGTACTCCTCGGAGTAGCCCATCCCACCGTGCAGTTGCAGCGCGCGGTCGGCCGCGCCGAAACCCGCGTCGGCGCACAAATACTTGGCCGTGTTGGCCTCGCGCCCACACGGTTTGCCGTTGTCGTAGAGCCAGGTCGCCTTGCGCAGCACGAGTTCGGCGGCGTCGAGTCGGGCCAGCGAGTCGGCCAGCGGAAACTGCAGCCCCTGGTTCATGCCGATCGGCCGGTTGAACACGTGGCGTTCGTTGCCATACTTGACGGCTTTCTCCAGCGCCACCCGCCCGATGCCCAACGCCTCGGCGGCGATCAGCATCCGCTCGGGATTGAGGCCGTCGAGAATGTACTTGAAGCCCTTGCCTTCTTCGCCGACGCGATCGCCGACCGGCACCATCAGATCGTCGATGAAGACCTCGTTGGAGCTGACGGCGTTGCGGCCCATCTTCTTGATCGGCCGGATGTCGACATGGTCGCGGTCGAGGTCGGTCAGGAACAGCGTCATGCCGTCGGTCTTCTTGGCGCCTCTTTTCTCCAAGTAGTCGGACGACTCGGTGCGCGTCAGCAGCAGGATCTTCTCCGATTCCAGCGCCTTGGAGATCCACACCTTGCGACCGTTGACCCGGTAGTGATCACCTTCCCGCTTGGCGAACGTCGTGATGCGCGAGGTATCGAGGCCCGCACCGGGTTCGGTGACGCCGAAGCAGACGTGCAGGTCACCGTCGACGATGCGGGGCAGCGTCGCGGCCTTGAGCTCGTCGGACCCGTGCTTGACCACGGGCTGCATCCCGAAGATCGTCAGGTGGATGGCGCTGGCGCCGTTCATCGCCGCTCCGGACCTGGCGACCTCCTCGAGCAGCAGCGTGGCCTCGGTGATGCCGAGTCCGTGTCCGCCGTACTGCTCGGGAATCGTCATGCCCAGCCATCCGCCGGAGGCGATCGCGTCGTAGAACTCCTGCGGGAACTCGTGCGCCAGGTCCTTCTTCATCCAGTACTCGTCGTCGAACTTGCTGCACAGCTCGGCGACGGACTTACGGATGATCTGCTGGTCCTCGCTCAGCTCGAACGTCATACCCCCAGACACGTCCGACACGTCCGACACGTCTGTCCTCCTCTGGTATCAGGCCGCACACGTCAGTGCGCCGGCGCAACAACGGTTCTCCCGCACCGGCGCACTCCCGCCAGGCTCCCGGCCGGGTGGCCGGAGCCCGCTTCTGTCCTCAGTCCTTGTTGCCGGTCAGTTCCTTCGCGCTGGCCGCGAAGTCCGCGAAGTTGGCGCCCGTCTTCTCCTTCTTCGACAGGGCTTGGATCGAGACGTCGTGGCCTTCGGCGGCTTTGCGCAGGGCGCCGACGGTGGCTTGTTCCTTGCTGATGTGGGTGAACGGGTCCCAGTGGTACCAGCGCATGGCGTTTTCGAAGGTCATCTTGTTGATCTCGTGATCGGGCACGTTGTTGGCCTTGAGGACCTCGTCGAGCTGCTCGGGCGCCCCGGGCCACATCGAATCCGAATGCGGGTAGTCGGCCTCCCAACAGATGTTGTCCACCCCGATCTTCTCGCGCATCGCGACCCCAACCGGATCGGCAATGAAACAGGTCAAGAAGTGTTCCCGGAACACCTCCGACGGCAACTTGTCGCCGAAGTCCTGACCGGTCCACGTCGAATGCATCTCATAGGTGCGATCGGCGCGCTCCAGGAAATAGGGAATCCAACCCGTCCCACCCTCACTCAGGGCGACCTTGAGATCCGGATACTCCTTGATCGGGCGCGACCACAACAAGTCGGCGGCGGCCTGCACGATGTTCATCGGCTGCAGGGTGATCATCACATCCATCGGCGCGTCCGGGGCGGTGATCGCCAACCGACCCGAGGAGCCGATGTGGACGTTGAGCACCGTGTCGGTGTCGACCAGCGCCTCCCACATCGGCTTCCAGTAGTCGAAGTCGTGAAAGCTCGGATAGCCCATCGCGGCCGGGTTCTCGGTGAACGTCAACGAGTGCACCCCGCGGGCAGCGTTGCGCCGGATCTCGGTGGCGCACTCCTGGGCGTCCCAGATCACCGGCAACGTCATCGGGATGAACCGCGCCGGATAGGCCCCGCACCACTCCTCGACGTGCCAGTCGTTGTAGGCCTGCACCAGCGCCAACGAAAACTCGCGGTCCTCGGTCGCGAACAAGCGGCCGGCGAATCCTGGGAACGACGGAAAACACATCGAGCCCAGGATGCCGCCGGCGTTCATGTCCTTGACCCGCTCATCGACCTGCCAACACCCCGGCCGGATCTCATCAAGACCCTGCGGCTCCAACCCGTACTCCTCCTTGGGCCGGCCCGCCACCGCATTCAACGCGACGTTGGGGATGACGGTGTCGCGGAACTGCCAGGTGTCGGACCCATCGGCGTTGTGCACCAACCGCGGCGCCTCATCGATGTACTTCTTCGACAGATGATTCTTGAACATATCGGGCGGCTCGACGATGTGATCATCAACGCTGACCAGGATCATGTCGTCCTTGTTCATGCCTGTTCCTTTCGTCGCATACCCCGAGGCTATCCATCACCGCAGTTCTCGATGTGAGGAAATTATCTTCTCACTGTACGAGAATCTATGTCCGATGACCACCCTACGGCCCCCTGGCTGGGCGGTTGCGCCCGCGCCGGAACGGCGGTGACCACCGGTTGCCGGTCGGGACGTTGACCATTCGCACCAAAGGTGGAAATCTACTGGCGAAATATGAGAACCTGATTCTCATCGTGGAGAGTGCGAGGAAGGAGTCGGCCGTGCGCTTGCCGCCGCTGCCCGCAGATCGGTGGGACGATGCCGTCGACCACTCGCTGTCCGCCATGTTGCCCGCCGAGCGCCGCAACCCGCGGGACGCAGGCAACCTACTCGCTACCCTCGTCCGTCACCCCAAGCTCACCCGAGCGTTCCTGCGGTTCAACAACCACCTGTTGTTCTCCTCGACGCTGTCACCGCGGCTGCGCGAGCTCGCGGTGCTGCGCGTCGCGCACCTGACCGGGTGTGAGTACGAATGGGCACACCACGTGAACATGGGTCGCGAGACCGGTCTGACCGACGACGACATCGGCGGCATCCAGCGCGGTGAGGTCTCCGACGGACTCGACAGCGCGGTGCTGCGGGCCGTCGACGATTTGCAGGACAAGGCGACGGTCTCGGATGCGACGTGGGCAGCGCTGTCCGACCACCTCGACGAGCGTGCGCTGATGGACCTCGTCTTCACGATCGGCTGCTATGGCGCACTAGCCATGGCGATCAACACGTTCGGCGTAGAACCTGACTCCGAAATCAACGCAGAGAGGTAAGACACCGTGTCATTTTTCCCGAAGCCGGCCGCCGGTAGCTGGACAGAGAACTGGCCGGAGCTCGGCACGGCGCCGGTCAACTACGAGGACTCGATCGATCCCGAGCACTACAAGCTCGAGCAGGAGGCGATCTTCAAGAAGACCTGGCTCAACGTGGGTCGCGTCGAGCGGTTGGCCAGGAAGGGCAGCTATTTCACCCGCGAGATGCCCTCCGCCGGTCACGGCACATCGGTGATCATTGTCAAGGACACCGATAACGAGGTGCGCGCCTTCTACAACATGTGCCGCCACCGCGGCAACAAGCTGGTGTGGTCCGACTACCCGGGCGAGGAGGTGGCGGGCAGTTGCCGTCAGTTCGTCTGCAAGTACCACGCCTGGCGGTACAGCCTCAAGGGTGATCTGACCTTCGTCCAGCAAGAAGGTGAGTTCTTCGACCTCGACAAGTCGCAGTACGGGTTGGTGCCTGTGCGATGCGAGGTGTGGGAGGGCTTCATCTTCATCAACTTCGACAAGGACGCGGTGCCGCTGCGGGAGTATCTCGGCGACTTCGCCAAGGGCCTCGAGGGCTATCCGTTCCACGAGATGACCGAGCACTACAGCTATCGCGCGGAGATCAACGCCAACTGGAAGCTGTTCATTGACGCGTTCGTCGAGTTCTACCACGCGCCGATCCTGCACATGAAGCAGGCGGAGAAGGAGGAGGCCGAGAAGCTGGCCAAGTTCGGCTTCGAGGCGCTGGCCTACGACATCAAGGGTGACCACTCGATGGTGTCGTCGTGGGGCGGCATGAGCCCCCCGAAAGACCTCAACATGGTCAAGCCGATCGAGCGGATCCTGCACAGCGGGCTGTTCGGGCCGTGGGACCGGCCCGACATCAAGGGCATTCTGCCCGATGAGTTGCCGCCGGCCATCAACCCGGGTCGCCACAAGAGTTGGGGCACAGACTCGTTCGAGTTCTTCCCGAACTTCACGCTGTTGTTCTGGGCGCCCGGCTGGTACCTCACCTACCACTACTGGCCTACCGCCGTGGACAAACACATCTTCGAGGCGGATCTGTACTTCGTGCCGCCGACGAACCTGCGCCAGCGGCTGTCCCAGGAACTCGCGGCGGTGACGTTCAAGGAGTACGCGTTCCAGGACGCAAACACCTTGGAGGCCACGCAGACGCAGATCAACACCCGGGTGGTCACCGACTTCCCGCTGTGCGACCAGGAGATCCTGCTGCGCCATCTGCACAAGACGGCACACGAGTACGTGAACCGGTACAAAGAAGCCAAGGCTGCCGGAAACGGTTCTGCCGACGGCAATTCGGTATCGCAGGCGAACGAGAAGGATCCCGCCAATGTCTAAGTTGCCCGAAGAATTCGCCGACCTGGAGCGCTTCGCCGACTGGTGCCTGCCGACCGAGGAGGAGCGCTACCAAAAGCGCCTGAACTCGACGATGGAAGAGATGCAGGAGCTGTACGACGCGGGCATGGCGCGCCTCGAGGACATCATGGTCTACGTCGACGCCCGCTTCCCGCTGTCGAGCATGCCCGACGACGCGAAGGCGCTCGTGCATCTGGGACAGTCGATCGTCATGGTGAGCTTCCCGATCGAGGTGTGGAAGCAGCCGCGCGTGCTCGACAGCGGCGCGTCCTATATCCAGCTGATCAAGGAGCCGGTGGTCTGACCGTGTCCGTCACGACGCTGCGGGCCGCGGGTTACGTCGACGTCGATGCCGGCGAGATCGTCCGGCCGGGCGTCGTCAGGATCGAGGGCGACACCATAGTCGGTGTCGGCGGCTCGGCCGACGAAGGTGACGTCATCGATCTCGGCGATGCGATTCTGCTGCCCGGACTGATGGACATGGAGGTCAACCTCCTGATGGGCGGCCGGGGTGAGAAACCCGGGCTGTCCCAGGTTCAGGACGATCCCGCGACCCGGGTGCTGCGCGCAGTGGGCAACGCCCGCCGCACGCTCCGGGCCGGCTTCACGACGGTGCGAAATCTCGGACTGTTCGTCAAGACCGGCGGTTACCTGCTCGACGTCGCGTTGGCCAAGGCGATCGACGCGGGTTGGATCGACGGACCCCGGGTCGTGCCCGCAGGCCATGCGATCACGCCGACCGGCGGGCACCTCGACCCGACGATGTTCGCCGCGTTCATGCCCGGTGCGCTGGAACTGACCGTCGAAGAGGGCATCGCCAACGGCGTCGACGAGATCCGCAAAGCGGTGCGCTACCAGATCAAGCACGGTGCGCAGCTGATCAAGGTCTGCGTGTCCGGTGGCGTGATGTCGCTGACCGGAGAGGCAGGCGCGCAACACTATTCGGACGAGGAACTGCGCGCGATCGTCGACGAGGCCCACCGGCGTGGACTACGGGTTGCCGCGCACACGCACGGCGCCGAGGCCGTCAAGCACGCCGTCGCCTGCGGCATCGACTGTATCGAGCACGGCTTCCTCATGGACGACGAAGCCATCCAGATGCTGGTCGACAATGACCGGTGGCTGGTGACGACGCGTCGACTGGCCGAAGCGATGGACGTCTCCAAGGCGCCGAAGGCCCTGCAGGACAAGGCCGCCGAGATGTTCCCGAAGGCCCGTACCTCGATCAAGGCGGCCTACCAGGCGGGCGTGAAGATCGCCGTCGGCACGGACGCGCCGGCGATCCCACACGGTCGCAACGCCGACGAACTGGTCACCCTGGTGGACTGGGGCATACCGCCGGCGGCGGTCCTGCGCGCCGCGACGGTTGTCGGCGCCGACCTGATCGGCAGATCCGACCTCGGCCGCATCGCCGAGGGCTACCTGGCCGACATCATTGCCGTGCCCGGTGACCCGTTGGCCGATATCAGCGTTACACGAGACGTCAACTTTGTAATGAAAGACGGTAAGGTCTTCAAGAATGACAGTGTCACATAGCGCCAGGACCGATGACCTGGTCGAGATCCAGCAGCTGCTCGCGAAGTACGCCGTCACCATCACCCAGGGCGACATCGACGGGCTGGTCTCGGTCTTCACCCCGGACGGCACGTACAGCGCCTTCGGCTCGACGTACACGCTGAACCGCTTCCCCGAACTCGTCGACGCCGCACCCAAGGGCCTGTTCATGACGGGGACGTCGCTGGTCCGGCTCGATGACAGCGATCCCGACAAGGCGACCGGCACGCAGCCGCTGTGCTTCATCGAGCACTCCAAGCACGACATGCGCATCGGCTATTACAACGACACCTATGTCCGCACCGAGGACGGCTGGCGGCTGAAAACCCGTGCCATGACCTTCATCCGGCGCAGCGGCGAACACGACTCGGGCCGTCCGCACGCGATCGGAAGGCCCGACGCTGGATGACTGACGACCTTCACGAACCCGCCGTCTTCCGCACGGCACTGCGGGAATGGCTCGACAAGAACGAGCTGACCCCGTCCGGCAACCATTCCCTCGACGCGCACCAGGCCCAGCACCTGCGCGTGCTCAAGGCGCTCTACGACGCGGACTGGATGCGCTACGGCTGGCCCGAATCGGCGGGCGGGCTGGGTGGGCCCGACATCCTGCGCGCCATCGTGGGCGAGGAGATCGTCGGTCGCGGCCTGGACCATCCCGGCCCGTACTCCATGCTCGACGTGCTGACCCCGACGATGATCGACTACGCGCGACCCGAACTGGCCGCCGAGATGGTGCCGAGGCTGCTGTCGGGTCAGGAATCCTGGTGCCAGGGCTTCTCCGAACCGGGGTCGGGCAGCGACCTGGCGTCGCTGAGCACTCGCGCTGTGCAGCAAGGGGACAACTGGGTGGTCAACGGCCAGAAAGTCTGGACCAGCTTCGCCCAGTACGCGACTCGCTGCATCCTGCTCACCCGCACCGGCGACGCCGGCACCCCCGACCACGAGGCCATTACCGCGTTCTTCGTCGACCTGGATTCGCCAGGCGTATCGGTGCGGCCGTTGCGCACCATGCACGACGTCGACGAGTTCTGCGAGGTGTACTTCGACGACGTCGCGGTCCCGGCGGACCGGATGCTCGGCCGGCCCGGCGACGGCTGGAAGGTCGCGATGGACCTGTTGCCCTACGAGCGTTCGACGTGCTTCTGGCAGCGCATCGCGTATCTGTACTCGCGGTTCGACGCGCTCATCGACCAGGTGAAACGGCAAGGGCAGTCGGTGGACTCGGACCTCGGTGAGGCGTATCTGGCGCTACACACGCTGCGCTGCCGGTCCCGGGTGACCCAGCACCGTCTGGGCGAGGGTGAAAAGTTGGGCCCCGACACCTCGATCGACAAGGTCCTGCTGGCCGGTGCCGAACAACGCCTGTACGACACCGCCCGCGATCTGCTGCCGGGCGTCATCGAACTCGACGACTCCCCATGGCGCACCGAGTATCTGTACTCGCGCGCGGCCACCATCTACGGCGGCACCGCCGAGGTGCAGCGCAATATCATCGCCCGCCGCCTGCTCGACCTAGGGAAGGAGTGAGGAGTGCACACCGGTTCTGACGCCGACTCACTCGGCATGCTCGAAGACGGACTCCGCAAGACCATGTTGTCGGCCTCCGGCGCCGACCTCGATGCGGCGCTGGCCGAACTCGGCTGGGCCGACATGCTCTCCGACATACCGGATCAGGCGATCCCGCTGGTGTTCCGGCTGATGGGCGAAACCGGTTCGCACGCTTCGATTCTCAACGATGTGCTGCTCGAGACCATCGGCGCCGAGCCCGGCGGGACACCTCCGATGCCGTACGCCGGCGGCGACTGGGTGGTGTGGAGCCGCACGAGTGTGCCCGACCCGACTCTGGGCGGGTTGCCGCTGCACCGCGTCCCCGACGGGCAGCTGATGCGGATGGGCGAGGCCCGCCGCGCCGCGGGTTGGTGGCTGGTCGGTTCGGCCAAGGCGATGTTGACACTGGCCCGCCGACACGCACTGGACCGGGTGCAGTTCGGCAAGCCGATCGCGAGCTTCCAAGCGGTGCGGCACCGGTTGGCCGAGACGCTGGTGGCCATCGAGGGCGCCGAGGCGACGCTGCGCCTGCCCGGTGACGAGAGTCCGGACCTGACGGCGATGCTGGCCAAGGCCGCCGCGGGCAGAGCCGCGCTCACCGCGGCCAAGCACTGCCAGCAGGTGCTGGGCGGCATCGGGTTCACCGAAGAGCACGACCTGCACGTGCACGTGAAGCGGGCGCTGGTGCTCGACGGATTGTTGGGCAGCTCACGGGAACTCACCCGCCGGGCCGGAGCGGGCCTGCGGGCCCGCGGCTCAGCTCCCCGCCTGGCGTACTTGTAGCGCGCCTCCCCCCTTTTTTCCGCGAGCGTGCGTGTTTGGACCCGACACGCCGCGGAATGTCAGCACTGTGCGCACGTTCGCGTCAATGTGAATGTGCACAACTGCGAATCTATCCACAACTGAGCCCGCTGCTGCATCGCGCACCCACCGATCGGTTCGACGATTGCTGCCGTGGATGCAACCTTGCAGCGCCTGTTCGACCAGCAGGGCGGAGTGGCCACCAGCGGCCAGATCCTGGCGATCGTGTCGAGGTACGAGTTCGAGGCCGTACTGAAACGGCGAGCAGTCGAACGAATCTGGCAAGGAGTCTACTGCCTCGGCGAGCCGACCGACCAACTGCGATTGCGGGGCCTCGACCTGACGACTGGGACTACCGTCGCGGTGTGCTTGGCCACCGCGGCAGCGGTTCACGGCTTCGACACCGAACAGCCACCCGAGTTGCACGTGCTGAATCCGCCGCACCACCAGTTGCGTCCCGTCGACGGCCTCGTCGTGCACCGGCGCGAGGGTGCACCGCTGGTCATGGCGGCCGACCGGCCCGCGACCGCGCCGGCATGGACGGCTGTCGAGGTGGCCCGCGGTCTGCGTCGCCCCCGCGCCTTGGCCACCCTCGACGCCGCGTTGCGCTCCGGGCGCTGTTCATGCGCCGAGATGTGGCGCGCCGCAACGTCACAGAGCGGCCGCCGCGGGATCGTTGCCGTTCGCGAGCTATTGCCCCTTGCCGACGCACGCGCGGAGTCGCCGATGGAGAGCGAGGCGCGCCTGGTGATGATCGACGGTGGGTTGCAGATGCCGGAATTGCAGTATGAGGTCGTCGACGGAAACGGTGAACTCCGGCGCCTCGACTTCGCCTGGCCCGACTGCCGCGTGGCCGTCGAGTACGACGGCGTCGACTGGCACGCCAACCCGGACGCGGTGCGCAACGACCGCCGCCGGCGACTGGCGCTGCAGGACGTCGGCTGGACCGTTATCTCGATCGTCTCCGACGATGTCCGCCATCGGGCGTGGGACTTCGTGGCACGCGTCAACCAGCAGATCGCGCACGCCCGCGCCGCCTGACGGTGCGTAACATGCCGCAATTCCAGGGCGTGTCGGGTGCAGACACGCACGCTCGCGCCGAGGAGGCCACATACCTACTTGATGTTGGCTTTCATCTCGTCCAGGTTCACCAGCACCGGCCATCCGCTCACGCTCAGGGCGTTGCCGTGACCGGTCTGATGGATGTCGAACACCGACTGGATCGCCGCGTAGAAGCCCTGCACGTCGAGCGTCTGGTTGACCGCGCGCTTGGCCTGTCGCAACGCGAACGGCGACATCTTGGCGATCTGCTCGGCCAGCGCACGCGTCTCGGTGTCCAGTTGGTCGCGGGGCACCACCCGGTTCACCATGCCGGTCGCCGCGACCTCCTCGGCCGTCATCGCCCGGCCGGTGAACAGGATCTCCTTGGCCTTGCGCGGGCCCAACTCCCAGGTGTGCCCGTGGTATTCGACGCCACCGATGCCCATCAGCACCACCGGGTCGGAGAACTGCGCGTCGTCGGCGGCGACGATGAGGTCACACGGCCAGCACAACAGCAGACCGCCGGAGATACACCGGCCCTGCACCGCGGCGATCGACGGCTTGGGCACGTTGCGCCAACGCAACGTGTACTCCAGGTAGCGCTTGGCCTCGTGCTGGATGATGAACTCGAGCGTGATCTTGTCCGGTACCGGCCCGCCGCCCCGCATGTCATGGCCCGCCGAGAAGTGTTTGCCGTTGGCGCGCAACACGATCACCGAGACGTCGTTGTCCTCGGCGGCGCGCGTCCATGCGGCGTCGAGTTCGTCGAGCAGCTCGGGATTCTGGGCGTTGGCGGCCTCCGGGCGGTTCAGCGTGATGGTCGCGATGCGGTCGCTGACCTCGTAGTCGATGTACATGACCCAGTCCTTCTACTTGCGGGGCAGGCCCAGCAGGCGCTGGGCGATGATGTTGCGTTGGATCTCCGACGTGCCACCGGCGATGGTGCCACCGAAGGTACGGACGTAGCGTTCGAACCAGCCGCTGCGGTACAAGTCGAGGTGCTGCGCGCTGTACGGGCCCGAGAAGTCCGGGTGGTTCAGCCCGTCGGCGCCCATCGCCGACAGCGCGTACTCCGTCGCCGACTGAGACGCCTCGGAACCGAGAAGTTTGAGCACGCTCAGCGCGGGAACGTCCTCTTCGCCTCGCGCGGCGCGGGCCAGCGCCACCGAGCCGAGCAGGCGCAACGCCTGGTTGTCCATCACCAGGCCGGCGTAGCGGTCACGGTCCAGCGCAGAGGAGGGCACGAAATCCTCGACCAACTCCTGCAGGCGGTCGGCGTAGCTCAGCCACAACATGTTCCGCTCATGGCCGAGCGATCCGTTGGCGACCCGCCAGCCCTCGTTCAGCGGACCGACGAGGTTCTCCGCAGGGACCCGGACGTCGTTGAAGAAGACCTCGTTGAAGTCCAGGTCACCCCGGTCGCACACCGACGCGAACGGCCGTCGCACCACGCCGGGCAGATCGGTCGGGATCATCAGCACGCTGATGCCCTTGTGCTTGGCGGCGTCCGGATCGGTGCGGACGAACGTCAACAGCACGTCGGCGTCGTGCGCACCCGAGGTCCACACCTTCTGCCCGTTGACGACGAAGTAGGGCCCGTCGGCGTCCGAGACCAACTCAGCCCTCGTGCGCAGGGACGCCAGATCCGAGCCGGCGCCGGGTTCGCTCATCCCCAACGACGCGGTGATGTCGGCACGCAGGATCGGCACCGCCCAGCGCCGTTGCTGCTCGAGAGTGCCGAACGAGATCAGCGAGGCGGAGATGATGCCGACGCCCTGCGGGTTGTACGTCAGGTAAGCGCGCCGACGCGCAAGCTCCTGCTGATGCACGTACTGCTGCAGGATCGTCGCGTTACGCCCGCCGAACTCCGGCGGGTAACCCGGAAGCAGCCAGCCGTTGTCGAACATCAGCCGCTGCCAGGCACGGGCCCAGCCGGGAACGTCGCTGCTCGACCCGGACCGCGCCAACGCGACGGCGTCGGGCGGAAGATGTTCATCCAGGAAGGTGTTGAACTCGGCGCGGAACGCCTCGACGTCGGTGTCGAAAGTGAGCTGCACGGGGCCTCCCGCCAGTGAAAATTATGTAGGGCTTCTATTATCTCGAAAACGAGAATACTATTCTCATGGTGCGCAAGTTACAATCTCTGACACGTTGGCCGCGAGGGGGTCGAGGACCGCAATGGCAAGGCGTTCTCCGGTACAGTCAGTCCATGTTCTCCCCAGTCGGTCGGCGTCTGAGCCGCCGGTGACGACCCCCAGCGAAGAGCCGGCCTGGAAGCAGCGCGCGGTCGAGCGGTCGATCAAGACCGCGAAGCTCCGGGCCGCGCAGCGGGTGCAGCGGTTCCTCGACGCCGCCCAGGCCATCATCATCGAGAAGGGCAGCACGGACTTCACCGTGCAGGAAGTCGTTGACCGGTCGCGGCAGTCGCTGCGCAGCTTCTACCTGCAGTTCGACGGGAAACACGAACTGTTGCTGGCGTTGTTCGAAGACGCACTGAGCCGTTCGGCGGATCAGATCCGCGCCGCCACGACCACCGAGGACGAGCCGATCGAGCGGCTCAAGGTCGCCGTCACACTGCTCTTCGAGTCGTCGCGTCCCGACCCGACCGCCAAGCGCCCGCTGTTCACCGACTTCGCGCCGCGCCTGCTGCTGTCGCACCCGTCGGAAGTGAAAATCGCTCACGCACCGCTGCTGGCCTTGCTCACCGAGCTCATGGAAGCGGCCAGCGCCGCAGGTCAACTGCGGGACGGCATCAACGCGAAGCGGATGGCCGCCATGACGATGCAGACAGTCATGTTCGTGGCACAGTCCAGTGGCGAGGCCGGGGACGGCACGGCCCATCCCATCACGGCCGACGAAGTCTGGGATTTCTGTTCGCACGGATTCGCAGCCGACTAGCTCAAGAATCGCGTTCTTGCTTCTGAGAACTAGGTTCTCACTCGACGACCCCCAGGCCGCCCGGCGCGTCGACGTCTTCCTGCGGGGAGTCGGGCCGTCGCGCCCCTCGCGAACCGAGCTCATCGGTGTTTTCGACTTCAAGCGCTGCTTGAGAAGAACATTCTCCTAAGCAGAGAGTACAAATTGTCAAGAATGAGTCTCTTGTTGACACGTTCGTATGACGGATGCCAGAGTTGTGAGACATCCAGCTGCCCTATGTCTTACGCGACCCCGGTCTGGCGAGAGGCGACCCGTGACGATCAGTGCTGAGCACCGCCCGGCCATTGACGCCGTCTACTTCGATCCGTACGACGTCGAGCTGAACGCCGATCCTTACCCGATGTTTCGGCGGCTCCGTGAGGAGCAGCCGCTGTACTACAACGAGCAACACGACTTCTACGCGGTCAGCCGCTTCGCCGATGTCAACAAGGCCCTGGTCGATTGGGAGACATTCAGTTCGGCCCGGGGCGCGATTCTCGAACTGATCAAGGCGAACCTGGAGATGCCTCCCGGCACAGTCATTTTCGAGGACCCGCCGATTCATGACATCCACCGCAAGCTGCTCGCCCAAATGTTCACCCCCCGCAAGATCCACGCTCTCGAACCGATCATCCGCGAGTACTGCGCACAGAGTCTGGACCCGCTGATCGGCGCTAATCAATTCGACTTCGTCGCCGACCTCGGCGCCCAGATGCCGATGAAGGTGATCAGCGCGCTGTTGGGCATCCCGGCGGACGATCAAGAGACGATCCGCGACCACGCGAACGACCAACTGCGCACAGAGGCCGGCAAACCCATGAAAGCGGGAACCGAGTTCGCCGTCGGCGAGCTCTTCGAGGCCTACATCGACTGGCGGATCGACCACCCGTCCGATGACATCATGACCGAGCTGTTGAACGCGGAATTCGTGGACGAGACCGGTGTCACCCGTCGCCTGACTCGCCAGGAACTGCTGACGTACCTCAACGTGGTGGCCGGCGCGGGTAACGAGACGACGACCCGACTGATCGGCTGGGCAGGCAAGGTACTTGCCGAACACCCGGCACAGCGCCGTGAACTCGCGAACAATCCCGCGCTGGTCCCCCAGGCGATCGAGGAGTTGCTGCGGTTCGAGCCGCCCGCCCCGCATGTGGCCCGATACGCCACCCGCGATGTCGAGCTCTACGGTAGGACGGTGCCAGAGGGCAGCGTGATGATGATGTTGATCGGCGCCGCTGTCCGCGACCACCGCCAATTCCCCCCGGACGGTGACGCGTTCGACATCCATCGAAAGAGTCGTCAACACTTGGCATTCAGCGTCGGCACCCACTACTGCCTCGGTTCCGCCCTCGCGCGGCTCGAGGGCCGCATCGCCTTGGAGGAAATCCTCAAGCGCTTCCCTGACTGGGACGTCGATCTGGCCAACGCAAAGCTGTCGCCGACCTCAACCGTTCGCGGCTGGGAGTCGATGCCCGCCAATCTTCTGTGATCCCCTGCAAGAACGAAGAATTGAGGAAACCAATGACTGGACGTGTAGAAGGCAAGGTCGCTTTCATCACCGGCGCCGCCCGCGGCCAGGGCCGCGCGCACGCGGTGCGGCTGGCGCAGGAGGGTGCCGACATCATCGCTGTCGACATCTGTCGACAGATCGACAGCGTGCGAATTCCGTTGTCGACGCCCGAGGATCTGGCAGAAACCGCAGATCTGGTCAAGGGCCACAATCGCCGCATCTACACCGCCGAGGTCGACACGCGCGACTTCGACGCGCTGAAGGCCGCCGTCGACACCGGTGTCGAACAGCTGGGTCGGCTCGACATCATCGTCGCCAACGCCGGCATCGGCAATGGCGGTGAAACGTTGGACAAGACCAGCGAGGGCGACTGGACCGACATGATCGACGTCAACCTCGGCGGTGTGTGGAAGACCGTGAAAGCTGGTGTGCCCCACATGCTGGCCGGCGGCCGCGGCGGCTCGATCATCCTGACCAGTTCGGTCGGCGGCCTCAAGGCATACCCGCACACCGGCCACTACGTCGCCGCCAAGCACGGCGTCGTCGGTCTGATGCGGACGTTCGCCGTCGAACTCGGCGCCCAGAACATCCGCGTCAACTCCGTGCACCCGACCAACGTGAACACCCCGCTGTTCATGAACGAGGGCACCATGAAGCTGTTCCGTCCCGATCTCGAGAACCCGGGTCCCGATGACATGAAGGTGGTCGGCCAGATGATGCACACGCTGCCGATCGGGTGGGTCGAGCCCGAGGACATCGCCAACGCCGTGTTGTTCCTGGCTTCCGACGAAAGCCGCTACATCACCGGTGTGACGCTGCCCGTCGACGGCGGCAGCTGCCTGAAGTGACGCACCCGTGACCGCAGCGGAGTTGTCCCTTCCCCGTAGCTGGGAGGAAATCACGCCGAGCTGGATGACCGCGGCGCTCGCCGGGCACTTTCCGGGCGCCACGGTCGACAGTGTCACCGTCGCCTCGCGCGACGACGGCACCAATCGGCGCGCCCGGTTGGCGCTGCGGTACTCGGCGGGGTCAGGGCCGACGGCGGTGTTCGCCAAGGCGGTCGACCCCGAGCACGCCGAACTGGTGGCGCTCACCAGCGGCCTGTTCCACGAGCCGCGACTGTTCAATTCGGGCGTGGAGGTACCCCTCGACCATCCGACCGTCTACGCGGCGCTGATCGACGAGCCGGGCGCCAATTTCCTGATGATCATGGAGGATGTCGTCGCCCGCGGCGCCGACCCACGCGACGCCACGCGGCCGATGTCGATCGAGCAGGTGGCCAACGGTGTTCGCGGACTCGCCCGGATGCACGGCCGGTTCTGGGGCCACCGGCTGGCCGCGACTCCGGCGCTGGACTGGCTCGAGCCGTTCGTCGCGTTCGAAGGGCTCGAGCACGCACCGCTGCACATCGCCCACCAGCGGCTCGGCAACACCGTCGCTGCCGAGATCATCGCGCTGAACGGCACCGATTTGTTCGTCGACATCTGGGCGCGCTACATCGCGACGCTGACTAAATCCCCGGCGTCACCACAGACCTTGCTGCACGGCGATCCGCACATCGGCAACACCTACGTCCTGCCCGGTGACGACGTCGGCTTCCTCGACTGGCAGATGGCGCGGCGCGGCAACTGGTCGCTGGATCTGGGGTACTTCCTGCAGGGCGCGCTGACGATCGAGGACCGTCGCCGCGCCGAGCGGGAACTGCTCGAGGAGTACCGCGGCGCGCTCGCCCTGCCCGCCGACGAGAAGCCGTCCGCCGACGAGGTCTGGCTGCGGTACCGTGCATCGGTCGCCCACGGGCTGGCCATCTGGATGGCCACGCTGTCCGGCGGCGACGCGTGGCAGGGCGCCGACATCTGCCTGGCGTTGGCCCAGCGGTATTCCGCGGCGTTCATCGACCTAGACACCCGAGCGGCGCTGGCGGCGATCACTTAGTCGAAAGCCCCCGATCTTGACGGTCCCGGTGGTTCGATAGAGCCCTCGATACCAACGGCGCGCAGGGGGTGGATGTGAAGCGACTCAACGGCATGGACGCCATGCTGCTCTACAGCGAGACACCGAACCTGCACACGCACACGTTGAAGGTGGCAATCATCCACGCTGCCGACTACCGCACACAGCACGGCAGGGAGTTCGACTTCGAGGTGTTCCGCCGCACAGTGGCACGCCGACTGCATCTGCTGGATCCCCTGCGCTACCGATTGGTGGACATCCCGCTGAAGTTGCACCACCCGATGTGGCTGGAGGACTGCCCGGTAGACCTCGACTACCACCTGCACCGCGTTCGGGTACCGAGTCCCGGTGGGCGTCGCGAACTCGACGAGTTAATCGGTGAGATCGCCAGCACGCCGCTGGACCGCAGCCGACCACTCTGGGAGTTCCACTTCGCCGAGGGCATGGCCGACGACCGCTTCGCACTCATCGGCAAGGTTCACCACACGCTGGCCGACGGCGTGGCGTCGGCCAATCTCCTTGCACGGCTGATGGATCTGGCCGACGGCACCCAGAACGAGCGCGACGAATATGCCACCTGTGGTCCGCCGACCAGGTCCGAACTCCTCAGATTCGCGATGCGCGACCACGCCGCCCACATCGCGGCGCTGCCTGCGCTGTCCCGGGATGCGGTGCGGGGCTTCACCCGGCTACGCCGCCACGCGAAGGAACGCAGCGACCTGCCGGACCTGGCCAAGATGTTCCACACCCCGCCGACGTTTCTCAACCACGTGGTGTCACCGGGCCGCAGGTTCGCTACGGCGTCGCTGCCGCTGGCCGAAGTCAAGCAGACAGCCAAGGCCCTCGGGGTGACGTTCAACGACATCGTGTTGGCCACGGCGACGGGCGGCCTGCGGGAACTGCTGCTGCGCTACGACGGACGCGCGGATCGCCCGCTGATGGCGTCGGTTCCGGTGAGCACCAACCTGTCACCGGACAGGGTCACCGGCAATGAGATCGGCGGCCTGTCCGTATCGCTGCCCGTCCACATCGACGACCCGCTCGAGCGGGTCCGGTTGACCTCTCTGGCGACGACACGCGCCAAGGAAGATTACGAATTGCTCGGTCCCAAGCTGCAGGGCCAGCTGATGGAGTACCTGCCACCGCCGCTGACACCGACACTGCTTCGGTGGCAGAGTCAGCGCGCCGCGCACAACCGGCTGATGAATGTCGCGGTGTCGAGCGTGCCGGGCCCAAAAGAACGAGGCCATATCGGCGGAGCGCAGGTGAGCGAAATCTACTCGGTGGGCGTGCTGTCCCCGGGCAGCGCATTCAACATGACGGTGTGGAGTTACGTCGATCAGGTCGACATCTCGGTGCTCTCCGACGACCAGACCTTCGAAGACGTCCACGAGGCCACGGACGCGATGATCCACGGCCTGACCGAGATACGCGAGGCGGCGAACCTCCCCGCGCTCTCCACCGTTCGAACGGCGATGGCCCCGGCCACCTCCGCCACTTAAGTCACCTGATCGAGCAGGTCGTTGCGCAACACCTTGCCGGTGCTGCCGCGCGGTAACTCGTCGAGGATCGTGATCTGGCGTGGCACTTTGTAATTGGCCAGATTGTCGCGTACGTACTGTTTGAGGTCGTCGGGGGTGACCGTGCCGCCCTTGGCCAGCACCACGAACGCCACCAGGCGCTGGCCGTACTGCTCGTCGTCGACGCCGAGGACAACGGCTTCCTCGACAGCCGAGTGCGCCACCAGAGTGTTCTCGACCTCGAGCGGGTAGACGTTCTCCCCGCCCGACACGATCATCTCGTCGTCGCGTCCCACCACGAACAGCCGGCCGGCGTCGTCGAGGTACCCCATATCACCCGAGGCCATGAAACCCTCGTGGAAGTCCTTGGTCTTGCCCGAGGTGTACCCCTCGAAAAGGGTTCCGCTGCGGACGAATATCTGTCCGGTCTCACCGCGGGGAACCTCGGTGAAGTCCGCATCCAGGATGCGGATCTCGGTGCCGTCGGCCGCTGTGCCCGCCGTGTCGGGCGCCGCCCGAAGGTCCGCCGGCGTGGCGGTCGCGATCATCCCCGCTTCGGTCGCGTTGTAGTTGTTGTAGATCACGTCGCCGAACTGGTCCATGAACTTGATCACCACATCAGGGCGCATCCGGGACCCCGAGGCGGTGGCGAATCGAAGTGACTTGCCGCTGTAGCGATTCCGCACCTCGTCCGGAAGGTCCATGATTCGGTCGAACATCACCGGCACCACCGCCAGCCCGGTCGCCTGGTAGCGGTCGATCAGGTCCAGCGTCGCTTCCGGATCGAACTTGCGTCGCGTGACGATCGTGCAGGCCAGCAGCGCCGCGAACAACAGCTGCGAGAAGCCCCAGGCATGGAACATCGGGGCGGCGATGACGATCGTCTCCTCGGCGCGCCACGGCGTGCGGTCGAGCACCGCCTTCAGGTCACCTGCGCCGCCGCTGCCTGCACCGCGCTTGGCACCCTTGGGGGTTCCGGTGGTGCCGGAGGTGAGCAGGATGATGTTGCTCGTGCGCTCGGCGGGCTCCGGCCGACGGCCGACGTTGGCGTCGATGAGCTGGTCGAGAGTGAGCCCGTCGGCTGGTCCGTCGGTCCACGCCAGAATGCGGGTGGCGGCTGGCTTGTCGTCCATCGCGCGCGCGACGATCGCGGTGAACTCCTCGTCGTAGATGACGGCGTCGGCGCCTTCGCGGTCGACCACTTCGGCGAGCGCCGGACCCGCGAACGAGGTGTTGAGCAGCAGCACGTCGGCGCCCATCCGGTTGGCCGCGACCAACGCCTCGATGAAGCCGCGATGGTTGCGGCACATCACCGCAACGGTGCTGGGCGCGCCGCCTGGCAGCTGCTGCAGACCGGCGGCCACGGCATCGCACCGGTCGTCGAGCTGCTTCCAGGTCAGGGTGCCACGCTCGTCCACCAGACCGGGACGGTCAGGACATCGCTGCGCGGCCGCGGCGAAGCCGACCGTCGCGGTGATTCCCGCTCGGCGCATCGCGGCACCCATCCGCACGTACCTGTCCGGTCGCATCGGTGCGATGAGGCGGGCCCGCCACAGTGTCTGCACGAGTCCGAGTACGTCGGCCATGGTCGTCAGCCCAGCACCGGGAAGCGGCGTTCGGCGGCCAGCTCGTCGAGCGCGGCCTGCATCACTGTGCGCACGTGCGCATCGACCTCCTTGACGTCGGGGTCCTCACCGAACTGCTCGACCACATCGATCGGCGGTAGCACCCGTGTCACGATCTTGGCAGGCAGCGGCAGGTTGGGTGGAAAGAATACCGACACTCCGAACGGGAAACCGACGCTGATCGGCAGGATCTCGGCGCGCAGCCGCTTGAGGCCGAGGCGCCGGGCGATCGAGTCACCACGGGCGAGGAACAGCTGGGTTTCTTGTCCGCCGATCGACACCATCGGCACGATCGGCACACCGGTCTCGATCGCGGTCCGCACGTAACCGGTGCGCCCGCTGAAGTCGATGAGGTTCTCCGAGAAAGTTGACCGGTACGAGTCGTAATCACCACCGGGAAACACCAGCACGACCGCGCCGGACCGCAGGGCTTTCGCGGCGTTCTCCCGGTTGGCCTCGATGACACCGGCTCGGCGCAACAAGGCGCCGATGGGCCCGACAAAGATCATGTCGTGGCCCAGGGTGTAGATGGGCCGGTCGAATCCGAACTCGTCATAGAAGGCGGGTGCGAAGATGAGCACGTCCGGCGTGAACATGCCGCCGGAGTGATTCGACACCACCAGCGCTCCGCCCGCCGCCGGAATGCGGTCGACGTCGCGCACCTCCGCGCGGAAGTACCCCTTGATAAGGGGCCCCACGGTGTTCTTAATCTGCCGGGTGAATGCCGGGTCCCACTTGTGGGCCTCCGGGTCGACTTCGTCGGCGCTCACATCTACCCCTTCGCCCGTCCGCGCTGATCAGCGAATACGTTACTCTCTTAAATGGAGAATGTGATAATCGCCCCAACTCGCATAGGAGAAGCATGTCAGAGACGGTGCTCGTCACAGGCGGCTTCGGCTTAGTGGGATCGGCCACCGTGCGCCGCTTGGCCGAGCTCGGCCGCAGCGTCGTCGTAGCCGACCTGGACACCCCCGCCAACCGCAAGTCTGTCGACAAGTTGCCTGACGGCGTATCAATCCGGTGGACCGACTTGACGGATGCCGAGCAGGTGCAGGGCCTGATCACCGACGTCGCACCCGAGTCGATCATCCACCTGGCCGCGGTGATCCCGCCGCGGATCTACCAGAGTCAGAAGCTCGCGCGGCGGGTAAATGTCGATGCCACCGCGACGTTGGTGCGCATCGCCGAGGCGCAGACCGTCCGGCCGCGCTTCGTGCACGCCTCCAGCAATGCGGTCTTCGGCCCTCGCAACCCGCACACCACCCGACCGCCGCTGCGCGCCGACGATCCGATGCGGCCATGCGATCTGTACAGCGGAACCAAGGCGGAGGCGGAGGCGATCGTGCGGTCGTCACGCCTGGAATGGGTGGTGCTGCGATTCGGAGGCGTGCTCGGCACCGACATCTCCGCCTTCCCGTTGACCGCCGACGCGCTGCTGTTCGAGAGTGCTCTGCCCACGGACGGCCGGTTGCACAGTGTCGACGTACGCGACGTCGCATGGGCATGCGCGGCGGCCACCACCGCCGACGCCACCGGCGAGATCCTGTTGATCGCCGGTGACGATTCGCATCGGCATCGGCAGGGTGACGTCGGAGCGGCGATGTCGGAGGCGCTGGGCGTTCCAGGGGCGATTCCGAAGGGGCGTCCCGGGGACCCGAGCAGCGACTCGGACTGGTTCGTCACCGACTGGATGGACACCACCAGGGCCCAGGAGGCGCTGCAATTCCAGCACCATGCGTGGCCGGACATGATGGCCGAGCTACGGGCGAACTTCGGGTTCAAGCGTTACCTGCTGCGGCCGTTGGCGCCGCTCGCGCGCGGGGTGCTGAAACGTCGGGGTGCCTACTGGAAGGCGCCGGGCACCTACGCCGACCCGTGGGGCGCGATCCGCGCCCGGTTGGGCGAGCCGGCGTGGGATCAGCCCCGCGAGCTGCCCTGACCGCATAGGGTTCGCCGCGTGGACAGTTTCATGGGCCGCGCGGCGGTCATCACCGGCGGCGCGAGCGGCATAGGGTTCGCCGCGGCAACGGAATTCGCCGGGCGTGGGGCCCGGATCATGCTCAGCGACATCGACTCGGCGGCACTCGACCGCGCCGTGGCCGACCTGCGCGCCGGCGGTGTCGACGCGCACGGCGTCGTGTGCGATGTGCGCAGACTCGACGACGTGCAGCGGCTGGCCGACGAGGCGTTCGACGTCTTCGGCGACGTGCACCTGGTGTTCAACAACGCGGGCATCGCCTACGCCGGACCGATCGTTGACGCCAGCCACGACGACTGGCGCTTCGTGATCGACGTCGACCTGTGGGGCTGCATCCACGGTGTCGAGGCGTTCCTGCCCCGCCTGATCGCACAAGAGGCAGACAGCCACATCGCCTTCACATCGTCGTTCGCCGGACTGATCCCCAACATCGGACTGGGTCCGTACTGCGTGGCCAAGTACGGCGTCGTCGCGCTCGCCGAGACGCTGTCGCGCGAAGTGCGCGGCAACGGCATCGGCGTGACGGTGCTGTGCCCGATGATCGTCGAGACCAACCTGTTGGAAAACACCGAACGGGTCCGCAGCGAGGACTACGGCCCGCCCACGCCGTCGCCCGCCGAGACCGTGCAACAGTTGGCGTCGAATCCGACCGACGATTCGGTGCTCAACGTCGACGATGTGGCGCGGCTGACCGCAGAGGCGATCCTGGCCAACCGGCTCTACGTGCTGCCGCACCGCGCGTCGCGCGATTCGATCCGGCGCCGCTTCGAACGCATCGACCGCACCTTCGACGAGCAGTCGGCCGCGGGCTGGACTCACTGAGCGGGTGGGCCGAGTGTCGGCCTGCCGGTTCCGGGGTGGTGGTACCACCCGCCGGCGGCGTGCGTGCCCCCGTCGACGTGGATCGTCTGCCCGGTGATGTAGCCGGCCATGTCGGAGGCGAGGAACACTGCGGTGGCGGCGATCTCGTCGACGTGACCGGGGCGGCCCATCGGAACGCCGGGGGCCGCGTCGGCCCGCAGCGTACCGCCGGACATCCGCATGAGTCCCTCGGTGAGCGTGAGGTCGGGAGCGATGGCGTTGACGCGAATGTCGTTCGGCGCCAGCTCGAATGCCGCGGTCTGCGTGTAGTTGACGACGCCCGCCTTCGCGGCCGCGTACGCCGCGTAACCCGGGGCCGCTCGGACTCCCTCGATCGACGTCACGTTGATGACGCTGCCGGGCCGCCCCGCGGTCACAAGTCGCCGGGCCACCCGCTGGGTGCACAACAGCACATGGCGCAGGTTGGCCTTGTACAGCGCATCCCAGCCGTTCTCGGTGGTATCCAGCAACGGCGAATTGAACACGCCGCCGGCGTTGTTCACCAGGATCGAGACCTCGCCGAGTTCGGCGACGGTGCGCTCGAGGGCCGTGTCGACCTGCTCGGTGTCGCGGACATCGACGGTCAGGCCCAGCGCACCGACGCTGTCGGCGGTCGACCGGCACGTGTTCGTGTCGCGCTCCCAGATCGCTACCGAGGCGCCGAAGGCCGCGAGGCCCGCGGCGATGCCCTTGCCGATGCCGGCTCCCCCGCCGGTGACGACCGCGACACGACCGGTGAGCAGGATGTCGGATGGATCAATGGCCATCGGTCGAGTCAACCAGTCTTGGTGGTGCGGATGGTCAAGCCCGCCGGCGCCGTCCCGATGATCCCCCGGTTCTCGAGATCGGCGATCTCCTCGTCGGACACCCCCAAGCCGCGCAGCACCTCGCGGTTGTGCTGACCGAGCAGCGGAGCGTGGGTCCGATGGAATCGTGACGGTCCGGTGCTGATGCGCATGGGTACCGTGCTGTGGCGGGCGGTCGGGTTCACCGGGTGCTCGACGGGTTCGTAGAAGCCGCGGTACACCAGCTGCGGCAGGTCGGCGACGCGGTGCGGCTGCATGACCTTCGCCACGGGGACGCCCGCCGCCCAGAGCGTTTCGACGACGTCGTCGCCGGAGCGGGCGGCGCACCAGCGGCTCAGGTGTTCGTCGATGAGCTCATGGTGAGCCCGCCTACCCGCACTGGACGCCATCTCGACCGTGACCCACTTCGGGTCGCCGAGGACCGCCAGCAGGGCCGTCCACTGGTCGTCGGTGGCCACCGCGATCGCCACCCAGTCGTCGGGCCTGCCGAACTCATCGGGTTCGCTGGTGCGGTAGAGGTTTTGCGGCGCCGCAGCAGGGCCGCGATTGCCGTCGCGCTGCAGCAGGGCGCCGTAGGCCGAGTACTCGACGACCTGCTCGGCGGCGACGTTCAGCGCAGCCTCGACCATCGCCGCCTCAATGCGCACCCCGTTGCCGGTGCGCTCGCGGTGGGCGATCGCGAGTAGCAGCGCATTGAGGCCGTGGACACCGGCATTCGGATCGCCCACCGAGTACGGTTCGACCGGGTTCTGGTCCGGATGACCGGTCAGCCAGGTGATACCGGATGCGTCCTCGATGACGTAGGCGAACGCCGGCTTGTCGCGCCACGGCCCGTCGAGGCCGAATCCGGGCATGCGCATCATGATGACGTCGGGCCGCAACCGCTGCACTTCGTCGAAGTCCAGGCCGATCTGGTCGAGCACCCGCGGCGTGTAGTTCTCCACGATCACGTCACATGTCGCGACGAGCCTGCGGAGGAGTTCGACGCCGGGTTCGGAGCGGATGTCGAGGGTCACGCTCTTCTTGTTGGTGTTCAGACCCGAGAAGATCGGCGAGCGCTCCCACCACCGGTCTTCGCTGATCGGCACGCCGGCGATCAGTCGGGTGCCGTCGGGGCGCGCGGTGGATTCGACGTGGATGACCTCAGCGCCCAGCAGCGCCAGCGCGTGGGTGCACGACGGCCCGGCCCAGAAGCTCGTCATGTCGAGCACCCGCAACCCCTCGAACGGCGGTGTCGCCGAAATGGAATTCCCGGCTCTCAAGCGCTCGCCTTCATGACCGGGAATTCCATTTCGGCGATACAGCTCGGTGTGCTCGCCGAGGCGGGGCGCGGGTTGCGGATCGCGGGTCAGCGGCGGGCTCGTCCGGTAGGGCGCCGCGGGTTGGGTGAAGCCGTCGCGGGGATTGGTGACGAAGGTACAGCGCTCGACGAACTGGTCGAACGACGTGACGGTGGCGCCGTTTCCGACCGGCGCGTTCGGGATACGGAATGCGCTCGACAGGTCGAGGATCTCGGCGACGTCGTTCTCGCGCACCCACGCATAGATTTCCTCGGCGTGGATGTTGGCCTGCTCGGTGATCGACAGCTCCGAGGTTTCGTCGATCCACTCGTCGTGCCCGGTCATCGCGCACAGGTCGAACCACTGCTGCGCGGTACCGCAGCCCAGCGCCACCAGCCCGTCGGCCGCCGTCGCCACCCCGGGGATGGTGAGTCGGCGCCGGTCGCGGAACGGCCTGCCCAGCACATCGTGGAACGACACTGAATAGTAAGTCAGACAGAGTATTTCGGCTTCCAGCATCGAGACGTCGACCAGCCCCGACGACACCGCCATGGTGCCAGCCGCCGCATACGCGCCGGTGAGCCATTCGCCGATCTGACCCGCGACGTGCAACGGGGGCCGGTCCTGTGCGCCACGACCCAGCCCGATCACCCCGCCCGACCACGCCTGAACCGTGAACTCGGTGGCGGGTTTGTCCGCCCACGGCCCCTCCAGACCGAATGGCGTGATGGCGGTGACCGTCAGGTGCGGATACGCGTCGGCCAGCGCGGCCGGGGTGAACTGCGCGGTCTCGGCGACCGCGGAGCCCCGCGACCACACCACCGCGTCAGCGGCGCCCAGCAATTCGCGAAGCAGTTCGGCGTCGTCGGTATTGACGACAACGCTGTGTTTCGAGCATGCCAGGAAGCTGAACAGCGCACCGTCACCCTCCCCTTCGAAGGATCCTGACGCCGACCAGCGCCGCAGCGGGTCACCTTGCGGTGACTCCACTTTGACGACGTCGGCGCCCCCGTCGGCCAGCAGCTTGGTGCAGTAAGCGCCGGCGATGCCGCTGGACAGGTCGACGACGGTGAAGCCGCTCAGGGGCAGATCAGCCATGGTGCTCGTCGGCCAGCTTCCGGTTGGACTTGCTCAATCGGAACTCGGGCGGGAACTTGTCGTCGTTGTCGTTGACGGCGTCGGCCAGGCCGGCGTCGATGGCGTCACCGAGCATGAATTCGTCCTCGTCGGCGCGGACGGTCCCACCCAGCGACTCGAACATGGCCGAGAGCAGGCTGCCCAGGTACTCGCCCTGAAACTGCTTGACCACCTCGAAGAACATCTTCTGCTGAAATACGGTGTCCACGGGCCGGTTCCGGGCGCACGCCAGCGCGTACTTCGCGACCTCGTCTTCGAGCCGGTCGCGGGGGACCACCTTGTTGAGGAAGTTGCACGCCTTCATCTCGTCGGCGGTGAACGGGCGACCGGTGAACACCATCTCCTGGAACGGCCGCAGTCCCATGGTGAGCACCCACGTCCACATCCGCGGCCCCCAGCCGTAGTAGCGGAACGACGGATGGCCGAAAAGCGCGTCGTCGGAGGAGATCACCAGATCGGCGTCGGCGCACTGGTAGAAGTGCCAGCCGTAGCAGTACCCCTTGGCCTCGACGATGCTGATCTTCTTCAGCTCCTGCAACGCCCGATTGCCTGCCGCCACGTTGGCGTACCACTGGCCCATGGTGGCGCCGTAGCGGAAGGAGTCCTTTGGCGGGTGCTTGACGTCGGGATCGTCGACGCGCAGTTCGGCGAGCCGGTCGTGCTCGGTGCCTGCCATGAAGTCGGGCAGGTCGGCTCCGCTGCCCAGGTTCTCACCCACCCCGCGGATCACCACGACCTTCACGTCGTCGTCGACCGTCGCGCCGCGTAGCAGATCCGCGTACCGCAGCCGCGCGGCGGACGTGGGTGCGTTGAGGTACTCCGGCCGGTTGAACGTGATCGTCGCGATCTTGGTCACCGGGTCCTTCTCGTAGAGGACGATCTCCTCGGGCGCGGGCCGGCTAGCAGAGCTCGTCACCGGTCAACCGATTCCGACGCCGGCGCCACTCCAGAACGGGCTCGAGGTCAGCACCTCGGCTCCGTCGGCGGTGATGTGCACGACCTCTCGGCCGAAGACCGCGCCGACACCCTCCTGCCAGACATAGCCGCTGACCGCGAGCACCATCCCCGGTTCGAGGATCTCCGCGGCGGCGGTGACCCGAAGCGCGGGCGTCACGACGGGCGGGTCGTAGCCGAGGCCCAGGCCGTGCGCGACCGGCATCGCAGGCAGCGGCTCACCGGCCGTGTCGTAGGCGGAGAGCAGCCCGTCGGCCGTGGCTCCCGGTCGGCAGGCGGCCATCAGGTTGTCCCACAGCCGGTTCCACCGGTCGTAGAGTTCGGGCACCGCGGCGCCCTCGACGTCGCCGACCGGCCAGGTGCGGCCGACCTCGCCGAGGTAACCGTCGGCCAGCACTCCCGCCGAGAACGCGACCAGGTCACCGTTGTCGATGCGCCCATCGGTTCGATGCCGCCGCCACGGGTGGTCCTTCGGCGTCACCCAGGCACCGTCCTGCGTCGCGGGTGTGGTCACCCCGCCGGCCGCCATGGCCTGCATGAGTGCGCCCGTCAGCGACTGCTCGGTGGTGCCGGGCGCCAGTTCGGCGCGGGCCGATTCCAGCGCAGCCTCAGCGACCCTGATCGCGCCGCGCAACACCGCGATCTCGTCGGCCGTCTTGATGCGGCGCGCCGCCCGCAGTGCGGGTTCGGCGTCGACGATCTCGGCGCCCGGGAACGCGATCGGCAACAGCTGCGCGAATGTCGGAGTGAGCGAATCGGTTCCGACCCGCGTGGCGGTCGCTGCCCCCGGAAGCGCCTTCAGCACGTCGACCAGCGTCATCGGATTCCATGCCAACCCGTAGAGGTGGTCGTGTGAGATCTCGTCCGGGATACCCTCGTCCCAGGTGCTGTTGAGGTAGATCTGACCGGTCGACCGGATCACCTCGCAGATCGGCCCGAACGGCCGGGTACCCGCCACCCACAACTGCGGGGCGCCGGTCACATAGCGGACGTTGGCCTGGCGGCCCAGCACCATGATGTCGATGTCGTTGGCTTCCATCTCGGCCAACGCGCGCTCTCGGCGTCCCCTGCGCAGATCGCTTGCGTCGGGAAGTATCTCGGTGCTCATTCGGGGCCGATCCGATCCTGTCCGTAGGGGGCGTAGGGGTAGTCGGTGATGGGCTGGCAACCGTCGTCGGTGACGACCACGATCTCCTCGCTGCGGTAACCGCCCGTGCCGTCCTCCCACACCACAGGCTCGAGCACCAGCAGCATCCCCGCCGGGAACACGAAGTTGTCGTCGAACTCCTCGCCGAGATCGGTGCCTATCATGGGCATTTCGGCGGCGTTGGTGCCGATACCGTGTCCCAGGTAGAAGTGCGGCAGCCAGGGCTTAGCCCCGCCGTTGGCGGCGATCGCGGCGCGGGCCAGGTCCCCGCTGGTCGCACCGGCCTTCGTGACGGAGAGCACCGCCGCGAGGATCTCCCGCCACCGGTCGAACTGCGCCTGCTGGCGGTCGGACGGCTCAGCGCCGACCAACCAGGTGCGGCCGAAGTCTGAGCAGTAGCCCTCGAACGTGATGCTCACGTCGGTCCACAGCACATCCCCGGCGGCGAGTTCACGTTCGGTGGTGAGCAGCGGCAGCGCCAGGTCACCGGTGGTGGTCCAGACCTTGCCGCTGGTCTTCGTCGTGGGCATCACCTGCCAGATGGCTTCCAGCATGTTGGCCGTCGCACCCAATTCGAAAGCGCGGCGCACGAACTGGGCCGACAGGTCGACCTGACGCACCCCGGGCGCGAGTGCATCCTGCACGTCGACCATCGCTTCCTCGGTGATGCGGCAGGCCGTGCGCACGCAGGAGATCTGATCGACGGTCTTCACCAGTTTGGCCAGGCCCACCACCTGCGCGGCATCCGAGGGCGGGCCGGTGAGGAACAGTCTGGCCGACGCTCGGCGCATGGCACCGGTCAACTCGTCGACCGCGACGACGCCGTTGGCGGGCACCAGATCGGCCAATATGTCGGCCAACCGGAAAACGCCCTCGTCGAATTCGAGGTACAGCGGGCCGTACACGTGGTCTGCAGGCACTTCGGATCTCGCGCTCGAGCCCTCCCGCAGCGGCATGAACAGATGCGGGTGCGGGTCCTCGGCGAGCACGACGGCAACCGGCCGTTCCACGTGGGACAGGCCCGCGTCGAGCAGTGGCCAACTGACTCCCGTGGCGTACACCACGTTCCCGTTCCCGAGCAGCACCAGAGCATCGACACCCTTGTCGCGCATCGAGTCGCGCAGCCGCGCACCGCACTCGCGATACATCCGGGCCCGGTCGGGCACGTCCGGAATGTTGAGCGAGGCCGGAACCGGCACCGAGCCCGGAGAGAGAACAGTCACGAGATGCCCAGGAAATTCTTGACGTTCGTGCTGACGATCCTGGTCGCGGCCTCCGGGCCCACCGCATCGACGACGGTCTTCAGCGACTTCTCCGAGTAGCCGAACGTCGATTCGTTGTGCGGGTAGTCCGATGACCACATCACGTTGTCGACACCGATCTTGTCGATGAGCTCGAGGCCGAGCGGATCGATCATGAACGATGCGCTCATGTGGTGGTCCCAGTAGTGGCGCACCGGGTGCTCCAGCTCATGGTTGAACATGTGCCGGTAGGAGGCGAGCATGTGTTCGGCGTCCTGCAGGGCGGTCGGCACCCAGGCGATCCCGCCTTCGAACCAACCGATCTTCAGTGACGGGTGCCGGTCGAGGATGCCGGAGAACACGTACTTGGCGAACTGCTCGCGGAACGAGTCGACGTTGACCATCATGCCGACGACCACGCTGTTGTGCTGACATGGCGTCTTGGGCGGCGTCTCACCGATGTGGTGGCTGACCGGCAGCCCCGCGTCCTCGATCTCGTCCCACACCGGGTCCATGTCGGTGCTGCCGTAGTCGTAGATGTTGCCGTCGTCGTCCTTGCCGGGGTTCAACGGTAGGAGGAAGGTCTTCAGACCCAATGACTTCAGTTCGGCGAGAGTGGCTCGGGTACCGGCGGGGTCCCACCAGTTGATCAGCCCGACGCCGTAGAAGTGGCCCTTCGAGCGCTCCTGCAGATCGGCGATGTGCTCGTTGTAGATCCGAAATACGCGTTCGCGCAACGCCTTGTCCGGGTAGTGGAATAAGGCCAGCACGGCGTTGGGGAACGCCAGTTCCTTGTCGATACCGTCTTCCTTGAGTTCCCGGATACGGGCCTCGATGTTGTTGGTCGCCGCCCCGGCGAGGTCGTCGTACTGCATGAGCACGCGGCCGAAGTCGCCGCCGGTCCAGGCCTTGCCTTTCATGCCGACCATGTAGGCGCCGTCCTCGTACCAGATCCGCGGTGCGGCGCCCTTGAGTTCCTCGGGGAAGCGTTCGTAGAAGATGTCCTCGGCGACCGAGATGTGGTTGTCGGCGGAGAAGATCTCGGTGCCCGGGGGAAGTCCGGTCAACCCTTCCTCTGCGGCGTGGCCTTGGCGGTTCTTCGGCGCGCCGAAGCCTTCGGGCGGATAGAGGGTGGCCGGGGGGCGGGCGGGAGATGATGAAGTCGGTGCTGACATCGGTGACACTCCAATCGGGCTGTGAGGCAGAGTTTTCAGTGGTTACCAGGCCACCGGAAGTTCGTAGACGCCGTACGCGAGGCGGTCGTGTTTGAACGGCACGTCCTCGATCGGCACCGCGAGACGCAGCGTGGGGATGCGCTTGAGCAGGGTGTGGAACACGATCTGCAGCTCGGCACGCGCCAGCTGCTGACCGACGCACTGATGGCGCCCGTAGCCGAAGCCGAGCTGTTGTCCGGCGTCCCGGTGCAGGTCGAGCCTGTCGGGCTCGGGGTAGGTGGTCGCGTCCCAGTTCGCGGGCGCGAGGTCGAGGATGATGCCCTCCCCCGCCCGGATGGTCTCGCCGGCGATCTCGATGTCCTCGGCCGCGACGCGGCGCTGGCCGTTCTGGATGATCGACAGGTAGCGCATCAGCTCTTCGACCGCGTTCGCGACGAACTTCGGATCGTCGGAATCTCGCAGCGCCGCGGCCTGTTCGGGATTCTCCAACAGGGCGCACACGCCGATGCCGATCATGTTGGCGGTGGTTTCATGGCCCGCGATCAGCAGTCCGGTGCCCAGCTGTGCGGCCTCTTTGACGCTGATCTCGCCGGCGTTGACGCGCTCGGCGAGGTCGGACACCGCATCCTCTGCCGGATTGGCCCGCTTCTCCTCGACGAGGTCGATGAGGTATTGATGCAGGCTCATCGCGCCCTTCTGCATGGCGTCCGCCGCCGCGAAGCGCGCCAGCCCGGCATTGGCATGCTCCTGGAAGAACTCATGGTCCTCGTAAGGCACACCGAGCATTTCGCTGATGACCCGTGTCGGAACCGGCAGCGCCAGCTTCGTCACGATGTCGGCCGGTTGCGGGCCTGCCAAGATCTCGTCGATGCACTCGTCGGTCACCTGCTGGATCGCCGGCCGCAGCCCCTCGACGCGTTTGAAGGTGAACGGCTTGGACAGCATCCGCCGGAACCGGGTGTGCTCCTCGGCATCGGAGGTGAACACCGACCGCGGCCGCTTGTGGACGGTGGAGAGCATGTGCTCGTTCCAGTGCGGGAAACCGTCGCGCCGGTCGTCGACGCTGACCCGGGAGTCGGCGAACAATTCCCTGGCCACCGCATGGCCGGTGATCAGCCACGGGGTGGTGCCGTTCCAGATTCGAACGCGCGACAGCGGTTTCGCCTCGCCCATCTTGAGCATCTGCGGCGGCGGGGCGAACGGGCAACGGGCGTCGCGCTCCATCGGGTACTCGGGGATGTCGGCGGCTACGTCGGCGGCACCGGTGGTCAGAGTGTCGGACATGTGTCTCTTTCTCATTCCTCGATGTGGATGGCGAGCGCGGGGCAGGCCGCGGCCGCCTTGCGGGCGTCGTCGGCACGGCCATTCGCCGGGCGGTCGTCGAGCAGGACGACGACGCCGTCGTCGTCACGTTGATCGAACACGTCGGCAGCGTTGAGCACGCACTGCCCGGAGGACACGCACTTGTCTTGGTCGACTGTCACTTTCACGGGTGCTCCGTCACGGGCGCGCGCCACATCCCGACGATCGCGTCGATCAGGCTGGTGCCCACCGCGGTCCAGCTCGTCCTCGGCATGGCCGAACCGCCGGCGAAGGCCCGTTCGAAATCGGCGCACGTGTGCACCATCAGGTTGCGCGCCATGATGTTGCGCTCGGTGACCACCTCTGGCGGCAGGTCGGGCAGGCACCGGGTGATGCCGTCGACGACGCGCTTCACCGACGGTGATTCCAGCGCACCCTTGACGACGATCTTGTGATACTCGGGATCGGCCAGCGCCTGCGCGGCGAAGCGCGCATACCAGGTGGGGTTGCCGAGCTGGGCGAGGTGTTCGGTCAGTGAGCACACCAGGCACCCGACCCAGTCCCGCAGATCGGTCGAGTCGCCGATCTCGGCCACCATTCGCGACAAGAGGCGCTCGGTCGACACTCGGTGCTTCTGCTCGATCGCCCGCACCAGGTCGGCCTTGGTGCCGAAGTGGTAGCCGACCGCGGCGTTGTTGCCCTGCCCGGCGGCCTCGCTGACCTGGCGGTTCGACACCGCGTAGACGCCGTGCTCGGCGAACAGACGCTCGGCCGCGGCCAGGATCGCTTCGCGCGTGATGCTCGCGCGCTCGGTGCGCACACTTCTGGCGGTGGTCACCGCCTCAGTCAACCGCCGCACGTGGGTTAAGTCAAGCGACTGATTTAAACACTTCATCTGTTCGGCTTACGGACGTCTTCCTTGCTCCTCGCGTGCGCGATGACCTTGCCCGCCGATGTGCCACCGTCGATGGGCAGTACCGTCCCGGTGACGTAACGCGACCGGCCGCCGGCGAAGTAGAGCGCGGCCTCGGCGACGTCGTCGACGGTGCCTTCGCGTTTCAAAGGTCGGTCGTTGCGCATCTGCGCGCGGATCTTCTCTTCGAACTCCTCGAGCCGTTGCAGGTCCTCGCCGGTCGCGGACTTGCGCACGATCGCCGTGCGGATGTTGCCCGGGGCGATGGCGTTGACCCGGATCTCGTAGTGCGCCAGGTCGATCGCCGCGGACTTGGTGAACTGGATGACCGCGGCCTTCGACGCCCGGTAGGTCATGACGCCGCCGCCGGCCTGGATCCCGCCGATCGACGTGAGGTTGATGATCGACCCGCCGCCGTGTTCGGCCATGTGCCGGGCGGCGTCGCGGGTGCCGGCCATCACGGCGAGGACGTTGACAGCCATCACCTGATGGAAGTCGGCGAGGTCGTCCTCGAGGAACTTCAAGAACATCTTCCCCGATACCCCAGCGTTGTTGACCATGACATGAAGCCCGCCGAAGTCCTCGACGGCCGTCGACACGAGCTGACCGACCTGCTCGATCTGCGACACGTCGGATTCGATGAACCGGGCGTTCGCGCCGAGATCGGTGGCGAGCTTCGCGCCTCGTTCGGCGTCGATGTCGCCGAAGAGCACCCTGGCCCCTTCGGCGTGGAACCGGCGAACGAGGCCCTCGCCCAACCCCGATGCCCCACCGGTCACGACGGCGACTTTGCCCTCGAGTTCACCCGTCATGTCGGAACTCCTTCGTGCACGTCCGCCAGGAAGTCCAGCAGTAGGTCGTTGGTCACCGCGGGTTGTTCGATCTGCGGGCAGTGACCCGCGTCCTCGATGACGGCTGAACACCCGGCCGGGATCTTCGCCGCGATCTCGGCCGCCCAACCGGCAGGCAGCAGTTTGTCGCCGCCGCCCTCGACGACCAGCGTCGGCACGCCGATGCGCTCATAGGCGCGATTGCTCGACGGCAACGGCGGCGCGTCCAAGCCGGGCCGCCGAAACCGCGCCGCGGCCAACGCTTCCCATGCGCCAGGGGCGATGCTGGCTTCGTAGCGTCGCTGCACGTACGCCTCGTCGGCCGGATAGGCGGGGTCGAAGAACAGCGCCTCGACGATCCTTCGCATGCCCTCGAACGTCGCGTCGTAGTCATAGAGGGCCGCCGAGTACTCGTTGCGTTGGATCTCGCCGCCGCCGCAGATCGTCACCATGCTGCGCACCGGCAGCAGGGGCGAGGTGGACGTGGCGTCGACGAACATGTTGACCGCGCCCATGGAGTTGCCGACGAAGTGGGCGGTTCGAATGCCGAGCACCTCGCAGAACCGCGCGATGTGCCGGATCCGCATACCCCGGCCGTCGTTGAAGTCGACCACCTTGGCGGACTCACCGAAGCCGAGCATGTCGAGGGCCAGCACGCGGTGCCGTTCGGCCAGGGCGCCGATGGTGCGCTCCCAGCCGATCTCGGCGCTCGCGCCGAACTCACCGCCGTGCAACAGCACCACCGGATCGCCGTGTCCGGCTTCCAGGTATCCGGTCGTGAGCCCGTCGACGAGAACGGTCTTGCGCTGCGTCACGCTGTTTCCCAGGCGGTCCGGGCGAAGGTGAGCAGCTGGTTGGCCAGTAAGTCGAGTTGGTTGCGGGTGGTGGTGTCGACGAGCTCGCCCGCCTCGTCCCAGATCTTGTCGGCCGAGTTGATCGCCACGCCCAGCGGTGTCGGCCAGGCGCGAAGCGCGTGTCCGATCGACCGCAACTGCCCGAGCGTGCCGACCGCCGCTTGCCAGCCGTAGGCACAGCTGATGCATCCCCACGGCGTGTTGTCGAGGTAGACGCGCGGGTCTTCGCGCAGGTCCTCGATGTAGTCGAGTGCGTTCTTCACCAGACCCGAAATGGCCCCGTGGTAGCCGGGGGATCCGACGACGACGGCGTCGGCATCGCGCAGCGCGCCGACCAGTTCGAGTGCCTTGGGTGTGCGTGAGAGTTCGTGAGGAGCGTACATGGGCAAGTCCAGCTCGGGTCCGCTGAAGAAACGGGTGCGCCCGCCCTGGCGCTCGACCGCCGAAAGGCAATGGCGCAGCGCGCGTTCGGTCGAGGAGTTGGCGCGCAGTGTGCCGCCGAGACCGACCACCAGCGGTCCGCCGCCCGTTGTCGTTCTTACCGTCATCAATTCACCTACTTGATCGCTATCGGACTCACAGGTGCGCCGACCGCGCCGACTACTTTGAGCGGTGGGGCGACCAGCTGGAACTCGTACACGCCGTCGGCGGCGCAGTCGGCCGCCAGGCCGGTGAGGTCCCAGTACTCGCCGAACATCAGGCCCATGTCACGCAGGCAGAGCATGTGCATCGGCAGGAAGGTGCCCTCGACGCCGTTGGCCGGATCGGGATCCTCGACCATCAGGTTGTCCGCGGCGACCGCGGCGACGTCGTGGTCGTGCAGCCATGAGGCGCACGTCCAGTCCAGGCCCGAGCCGGGTTCGGCGCCGTCGCCGGTCGCCAGGAACCTGGTCCACCAGCCGGTGTGCACGACGACGATGTCGCCCGGTGCGACGGCTACTCCCTGCGCCCTGGCGACATCGTCGAGTTCGGCTGGTGTGACCGGGTCGCCGGGCTCGAGGAACACCTCGGCACCTCGGTGCTTGACGACGTCGAGCAGCACGCCGCGCGAGGTGATGCCCTTGACGTCCACCTTCTCGATGCCGAGATGGAAGGCGCCGAAGCTCGTCACCGAGTCCGCGGGGAAGCCGTTGTAGAGCTTGTCCTCGTAGTAGACGTGCGAGATGGCGTCCCACTGCGTGGCGGCCTGCAACGGCATCACGATCATGTCGTCGTTGAAGCGGAACGGGTTGTCGGCGAAGAACGCACTGACGTCGGCGGCCACCGCGTTGCGCAGCCATTCGGGGCCGTACTGCACGAGGGTTGAAGCATCGCCCCCGTCGACGGTCATCGTGTGGACGGGATTCTGCCGGAACTTGAACGCGCCCTGCGGCCCGGCCGACGAGAAATCGCCGCCCAGAGATATCACCTTGCCCTGCCGTACCAGTGACGCCCCCTCGGCGACCTTCTCCGGCGTGATGAGGTTCAGTGTCCCCAACTCGTCGTCGTCGCCCCAGCGCCCCCAGTTACGCACCTCGTCGGCGACGCGACGGAACTCGGTCATGCCGGCCATATTTCGCCTTTCTCCGTTTCGCTCACCGTGCCGCCGTCCACCCAGATCACCTGGCCGGTCAGATAGCTGGCCGCGCGGCTGTTGAGGAACACCAGCACGCTGGCCTGCTCGGCGGGGTCGGCGGCACGGCCCAGTGGGGTCTGGAAGGAGTCGAGGAACTCCTGCCCGTAGGCGCTGCGCAGCTGGTCGAGGATCGGCGTGTCAGTGACGCCCGGCGCGGTGCAGTTGATCCGGATTCCTCTGGCGCCCAGTGCGGCGACACGGGTCATGCCGTAGAGGATGATCGCCTCCTTGGACAACCGGTAGCCGCCGCCTTGGGCGAGCGCGTCCGGGTGGCGTTCGCACCACGCGATACCCTCGTCGATGCTCGCGGTGTCGACCAGCCCGGCGGTGACTGCGGCGTTCTGCCGGTACGCCGACGCCGCCAGGGAGGAGACGTTCGCGATCGCCGACCCCGCGGGCATGCTGGGCACCAGCGCCTCGGTGAACCGGCGCGTGCCGAGGAAGTTGATCCTCACCACCCGCATCGGATCACCGATCCCCGACGACACCCCTGCGACGTTGAACAGCGCGTCGACCCGGTCGCCGATCGACTCGGCCGCCCGGTCGATCGATACCGGATCAGACAGGTCCAACTCGACGAACGCACCGAACTCGTCGGCGGGCGGCTTGATGTCGAGTCCGACCACCTCCGCGCCGAGGTCGGCGACCTGCCGGGCGACGTGGGCGCCGATGCCCGACGCGCACCCGGTGACGACCACCCGACGCCCGTCATACCGCCACAGCTCCTCAGCGTGGGCCATCGACTACTTTGTGCTCCTCACGTCCGCGGTGGGATTGCGGCTCGCCCAGCCCTCACCGGACTTCAGCTTCGCGGCCGCCGCCTCGATGCCCTCGGTCATCTCCTCCATCGCCAGCGAGACCTCGTTGGCCGTGTAGTTCTCGCGGCCGGTCGGCAGGCCGCCGAAGGCGTAAGTCTCGTCGAACAGCGGCGCCTGCGACGCCGGCCGCCTGGCCTCGACCTTCTCGATGATCGGTTCGAGCCGCTTGGCCTTGTCGGCCCGCTGCTTCTCGTCGCGCTCGATGAACTCGGGCAACACCTCCTTACCCATCAGCTCGATCGACTCCATCGTCTCCTCGTGCCGGCGCGGCGTGAGGAGCAGGATCAGTTCGTCGACACCGCTTTGTTCGTAGCCGCGCAGGAACTCCCGCACGGTCGCCGGGCTACCGATGGGTCCGCGGTCGGGACCGTAGACGATGCTGGGATCCTTCTCGATCTCCTCGAGGTGGCGTTCCCACACTCCGGTCCGGCCGGGGGTGTGCATACCGGTCATGTAGTAGTGCATGATGCCGAACGCGAAGAACCCGCCGCCCTTGCCGAGGCGCTCGATCGCCTGTTCGTCGGTCTTGGCGACCATCATCGACAGGTCACCGCCGATGGCGAGGATATTGGGGTTCATCTGCGGGGTGACCGGCGCGCCGTTCTCCTCGAACTCCTTGTAGTAGCCGTTGACGCGCTCGGTCAGCGGTCCGGGCCCGGTGTAGGCGAAGCTCAACGCGCCCAGGCCTTTCTGGGCGGCCATCGCGACCGACGCCGGGCGCGTGCATGCCACCCACACCGGCGGGTGCGGCTTCTGCAGCGGCTTGGGCACGACGTTGCGCGGCGGCATCTCGATGTGCTGGCCCTTGAAGCCGGTGAACGGCTCCTCGGTCATGCAGCGGACCGAAACCTCCAGCGCCTCTTCCCACATCGCGCGCTTGTCGGCCGGATCCACCCCGAAGCCGCCGAGTTCCCCGACCGAAGAGGACTCGCCGGTGCCGAACTCGACCCGGCCGTTGGAGATCAGGTCGAGTGTGGCGACGCGTTCGGCCACCCGGGCCGGATGGTTGACCACCGGCGGCAGGTGCATGATGCCGAAGCCGAGCCGGATGTTCTTGGTGCGCTGGCTGGCCGCCGACAGGAAGATCTCGGGAGCGGTGGAGTGGCAGTACTCCTCGAGGAAGTGGTGCTCGGTCAGCCACACCGTCGAGAAGCCGGCCTTGTCTGCCAGTTCCACCTCGTCGAGGCCGTCCTGGAAAAGCTTGTGTTCGTCGTCGTCGCTCCACGGCCGGGGCAGCGGGAATTCGTAGAACAGCGAGATCTTCATTTCGTTACCTTCCGATGAGTATCGAGTGCCGAATCGGTGTTAGCGCCGGCCTGACCGGCCTGGCCGGATGACGTGGCGATGTGTTTGGCGGCGACGTAACCGAACGTCATCGCGGGCCCGATGGTCGCGCCCGCACCCGCGTAGCTGCGGCCCATCACCGCGGCCGACGTGTTGCCCACGGCGTATAGGCCGTTGACGACGCTGTCGTCGCTGCGCAGCACGCGCGCATGCTCGTCGGTGCGCAGCCCGCCCGAGGTGCCGAGGTCGCCGAGGATGATCTGAAACGCGTAGTAGGGCGGCTTGCCCAGCGGGTACAGGTTCGGGTTGGGCAGCGTCGGGTCGCCGTAGTAGTTGTCGTAGGCCGAGTCGCCGCGGTTGAAATCGTCGTCGTGGCCGTTGCGCGCCAAATCGTTGAACCGCTCGGCGGTGCGCCGCAGTTGCTCGGGCGGGACGCCGATCTTCGTCGCGAGTTCGGTGAAGCTGCGGCCCTCGTGCACCACGCCGGACTCCAGCCACGCCTCGGGCACCTTCCGGCCGGTCGGCACGGGCGCGAACGGCACCTTCGGGATCGGCAGGTGGCCGGCCACGACATAGCGGTGGAACGACCGGATGTCGGTGATCAGCCAGCACGGGATGTGGGCGACACCCGCGTTCTGCCCCTCGATCATCGCGTGCGCGAAATCCATGTAGGGCGCGGCTTCGTTGACGAACCGCTTCCCCGCACCGTTGACGGCGAACTGCGACGGCATCATGCGCTCGTTGAGCATGAACTGCAGCCGCCCGTCGGGCCAGCAGATCGCGGGGAACCACCAGGCCTCGTCGAGCAGGTCGGTCGACCCGCCGACCTTCTCCCCCGCCCGGATCCCGTCACCCATGGACGCGGGATTGCCGAAGCTCCAGTCTTTCGCGAGCACCGGCAGATGCCGGCGGCGCCATTCCATGTCGTGGTCGAAACCGCCGGCGGCCAGGATCACCCCGTGCCGCGCCCCGACGCGCAGCGCTCGGCCGTCGCGCTCGACCACCGCGCCGACCACGGTGCCGTCGGCGTCGGTGATCAGCTCGGTCATCGGCGCGTCGAGCCACAGCGGCACGTGGCATTGTTTGAGCGCCAGCCGCATCCGGGCAGCCAGCGACTGGCCGATCGCGGCCATGCGGTCACCGAAGACCCGTGCCCGCAACATCCGCCAGATCAATTTGACCAGAACGGCCTTGCCGCGCCAGTTCTGCCGGACCTGATAGAACAGGCGGAGATCCTTGGGCGCGAACCAGATTCCCTTCGGGGCGAGCGCCAGCGGCTGCAGCAGGTCCTGCTCGTCCTCGCCCAGCTCGCGCAGGTCGATGGCGGGCACGTTGATGGTGCTGCCGAGCTGCGAACCGCCGGGCAGCTCGGGGTAGTAGTCGGCATAGCCGGGCTTCCAGACGAATTCGAACCAGGGGCTCAGGTTCTCCAGGAACTCCATCATCTCGGGTGCGGTGTCGACGTACTGCCGCAGGCGGGCGTCGCTGACGAGGCCGTCGGTGATCCGACGCAGGTACTCGAAGACCTCGGCGGGGTCGGGGACGTAACCCTCCCTGCGCTGCGAGGGTGCCCCCGGCACCCAGATACCGCCGCCCGACAACGCGGTCGAACCGCCGAAACGCGAGGACTTTTCGACGACCAGCGTGTCGAGCCCGAACGCGTCGGCGGCCAGCGCGGCGGTCATCCCGCCACCGCCGGAGCCGACCACGAGCACGTCGACGGTGTGGTCGAAGGCCTCAGACATCGAGCACCGCCGTCCTGATCGCGAAGCCGGCGATCAATTCCGGCGCCGCCCGGTAGAACCGCTGCTCGGTCCGGTAGTCACCGTGCGCGGCAAGTGCGGAGAAGGCCGCGATCCAGGTCCGGACCTCATGCGCCGAGTGGCCGCCCTCGCGTTCAACCCAGGCGTTGGACCACCCGTCCACCTCGGCCAGCCGATTGGTGTCCACCAGTTCCAGGAAGGCGGCGTCCCAGTCCGGGTTGAGCGGTTGCAGCGGGCTCTCACCGTGCGCGAACGCCTGCGCCGCATCGATCACGGCGACCTGACGGGCCTGGCGCTGCTCGGGCGACATCGGCGCACCATGCACGATGCGCTCCAGCGCGGCGGGCGGTGCCGTAGCCAGTGTGGGGACCGGCGGATCATGCGACAGGCCACCGGATCCGACGACCAACACGCGCTGGCCCAAGGTGGCCAGATAGGTGCCCACGGCCGCGCCGAGCGCGCGTACCCGCCGCAGCGGACCCAGCGGCGCGGCGACGGAGTTGATGAAGACCGGGATCACCGGCCGCGCCGCCGCCTCACCGAACAGTTTCTCCAGCGGCTGTACGGTGCCGTGGTCGACATCCATGCTCGCCGAGATGGCCACGTCGATCCCCGACTCGAGAACGGCCTGGGCACAGTCGATCGCGAGGTCCGACGGCACGTCGAGCGGCCCGGCGAACGTGCCGTAGTCGCCGACCCCCTGGGCAGCGGTGCCGATGCAGAAGGGTGGCATCGTCCGGTAGAAGAACCCGTTGTAGTGGTCCGGCGAGAAGGTGACGACCAGTTCGGGGTCGTAGTCGGCGACGAACCGGCGGGTGTGCGCCAGGGCTGTCTCGACGTCGTCAAGAAGATCCTGCGACGGTCCTTCGAGGTTGAGTAGCGGACTGTGCGACATGCAGCACAGGGCCAGATTGCCCATGGGAACCAGAGCCTCCTTCCTGAGTGAGACGGAGAACGTCGAACAGTGAGTCGCTGATCTCGGGAGCGCGCTGGGCGATGCAGGCGCCTGCGATGCAGCGGTCGGGCCGCACGAACAGCACCGAGTCGGTGTAGACATCGAACCAGGACTTCAGCGCGCCGGTCCTGTCGCCGACTACGACGACGTGGGCGTCGTCGTGGCCCGGCCAGTGCAACTGCGTCATGGGGCGGGCCTCGACGAAGGTGGCGCCCAACGCCCGCCAACGGTCGAATGCCCTGGCGCCGAGCACGGCTGGCAGGTTGTTGCTCCAACACAGCACCGCGAAGCCGGGTCCGAGAACGTCGTCGAGCAACACGTTCTGCTGATCGCGGGTGTCGACGCGGGGCTGGATGAACAGCGTTCCCGTGGGTGAAGTCGCCCCCGAGGCAACGACGCCCGGTTCGGCGTGAAAGACGGCACCCTGTTGGTAGCGCGGCATCGGCTTGAACCGCATCTCGAGGATGTACCGCTTGAGCGACGGCACGAGCGAGGCGGCGTGGATGACGCGGTCCCGAAGGGCTGCGACCCGGCGGTTCGTCGGCGAGATGACGCGGCCCACCATGGTCGACAGATCGATCATCGCCCGTGCGTGCTTGCGGCGCTCGATGTCGTAGGTGTCGAGCAACGCGTCCTCGGCGCGGCCGTTCACCACCGCGGCGAGCTTCCACCCGAGGTTGGCCGCGTCCCGGATACCGCTGTTGTAGCCCTGTCCCTGCCAGACGGGCATCAGGTGCGCGGCGTCGCCCGCCAACATCAGTCGGCCCTTCCGGAACGATGCCGCGATGCGCGAATGGTGGGTGTACACCCGGTGCCGGATCATGTCGACACGCTCGGGGTGCGGAACGCGCTGTGCGAGCATTCTTCTCACGAACGCGGGGTCGTCGGCCTGCTCGTCGGTCTCGTCGGGGTGGATCATGAACTCGAACCGCCGGATGCCGTGTGCGATCGAGATCGACACATAGGGTCGCACCGGATCGGCTCCGACCTCACTGTTCGGGTGCCCGAGCGGATCGTTGGCGACGTCGACCACCAGCCAGCGGGTCGAGGACGTGGTGCCGTCGAAGGACACGCCCATCAGGCGCCGGGTGGCGCTGCGCCCACCGTCGCAGCCCACCACGTAGCGCGCGATGACGGGTTGCTGACCGTCGGCGAACTCCACCGTGACGCTGTCGCTGGTCTCGACGCAGTTCGTCATGCGGGCGCCGAACCGGACCTCGACGTGGTCGAAACGGTCCAGCCCGCCGAAGAGTTCGGCGTCGACCATCGGCTGGACGAAACCGTTGCGCTTGGGCCAGCCGAACCGGGCGTCCGGCGGCGCCATCTCGGCGAGCAACCGCCGCTTGGCGTCGAAGAACCGCAGAATCTGGTTCGGGACGGTGTGCGGCAGCACGCGGTCGACCAGGCCGATGGACTGGAAGGTGCGCAGCGCTTCGTCGTCGAGTCCGACGCCGCGGGGATAGTCGATGAGCGTGTCGCGCTCCTCGACGACGAGCGTCCGCACGCCCTGCAGGCCAAGGATGTTGGCCAGCGTCAACCCCGACGGCCCCGCGCCGACGATGAGGACATCGGTCTGCGTGCTCATCGGCTACCGCCCCATGAGGAATTCGAGGTGCAGGCGGTTGAAGGTCTTGGGGTCTTCGTACTGGGGCCAGTGCCCGCACCCGGGCATCAGTTCGAAGCGGGCGCCGGGAATCATCGAGGCGATGCGCCTGCCCTCGGCGACGTCGGCCGTGGGGTCGTCGCTGGTCCACACCACCAGCGTCGGCGCGGTGATGGCCGCGTAGTCGGCGGGGCCGAGCAGGTTGCGGGCGCGGATCTCGGGGTCCTGCAGCGCCATGATGTCGCGCATCGCGTTGACGAATCCGGGCTGCCGGTAGACGCGCTGCCTGCTGGCGACGATGTCGTCGTAATCCTTTGCCTTGTCGGCCATCAGCCACTTGATGCGGGCCTGCACGGTCTCCCAGGTCGGGTTCTCCGCGGCCGCCATGGATAGCGTGATGATGCGCTTCATCACCTCGGGATCGGCCCGTGAGCCGCCTGCGGTGTTGAGCACCAGGCGGTTCAGCCGGTCGGGATGGTCGACGGCGACCCGGGCAGCCACCCAGCCGCCGAGTGATTCCCCGCTGATGTGGGCGCGCTCGGCACCGATGGCATCGAGGAAAGCGATCAGGTGCTCGACGTAGTGACGCACCTCGAGGGCATGCCCGGGCTTGTCGGTGTACCCGTGGCCGAGCATGTCGATCGACCAGGTGGAGAAGTGCTCCGCGTGCGCCTCCAGATTGCGCACGTACGCCTCGGCGTGACCGCCGGATCCGTGCAGCAGCACCAGCGCCGGCTTGTCGGTATCCCCCGCGTGCAGATAGCGGGTGCGGACTCCCCCGGCATCGAGATAGCCCTGCGAGAAGGCAACGCCCTGAAGGTCACTCCAGACGCTTTCGAAGTCCGCGGACACGCTGGGCCCTCTCGTCATGGCGAGAATCAAATTCTCGTAATCTGTAAGCACTCTGCTCATTTATCGCACATTCACGTGCACTATAGTCAGAGCATCACTCTCGTGACTGCGTCTGTCAAGGAAGAGGTGGGATGGCAGCGACGGACACCAAGCCGAACGACGGCGCCGCTCCCAACGGCGCGCCGGGCTCGCAGACGCTGGCCAGGGGGCTGGCCGCATTGCAGTTGGTCGCAGGTTCGCGCACCGGGCTGACCGCTCAACAGGTCGCCGACGACATGGGCGTGCACCGCACGATCGCCTACCGGCTGCTGTCCACGCTGTCGCAATTCCGGTTGGTGGCCAAAGGCGAGGACGGCCGCTACCGGTCGGCCGCCGCGCTGGCCGTGCTCGGGGCGTCCTTCGACAACAACCTTCGTCAGCTCAGCCAGCCCACGTTGCGCATGCTGGCCGACGAGCTCGGCAGCACCGTGTCACTCCTGGTCGCCGAGGGCGAGCAGCAGGTCGCGATCGCCGTCATCGCGCCGACGAACGTCTTCTACCAGATGTCGTTCCACGAGGGCAGCCGCTATCCGCTGGACCGCGGCTCGGCCGGAATCGCGTTGTTGGCGAGTATGCCGCCCCGTCCCGGGGAGCGCGATCTGGTGCCGCTGACCCGCCAGCAGGGCTGGGTGATCACGCATGGGGAGGTCGAGCCCAACACCTACGGGCTGGCGGTACCGGTGCGACGCCGGCCACCGTCACCGCCGACGTGCATCAACCTCATCTCACACCGCGAAGACGTGGTCCTGCGGGGTAAGGACTCAGTCATCAAGGCGGCCAACGAGTTGTCCGCGATTCTGAGCTAGAGGATCGTCGGCTGGAAGGAGCAGCACGTGACCGACTGGGACCATGACGTCGATGTGGTCGTCCTCGGCAGTGGCGGGGCGGGACTGACCGCCGCGCTCACCGCGGCGGTCAACGGCGCCACCGTCGAGGTCTACGAGAAGGCCGCCACCGTGGGCGGCACCACGGCGGTGTCGGGGGGCATCATCTGGATCCCCGCACACGATCGTGCGGCCGACGGTGAGTTGTCCGTAGCCGATGCGATGAGCTACCTGCGGGCGCAGTCGCTGGGTTACATGGACGACAACCTGGTCGAGACGTTTGTGCGCACCGGTCCGGAGATGCTGGATTTCGTTGAGCGGCACAGTGATCTGCGCTTCGAGGTCGCCGAGGGCTTCCCCGACTACAAGCCCGAACTGCCCGGCGGGCGCCCGACGGGCGGGCGCTCGCTCAACGCCAAGCCGTTCGATCTGGCCCGACTCGGCGGATGGCGCGACCACATCACCTCGTTCCCCGCGGACTTCAGCAATGTCGGGATCGACGCGGAGACCCGTGCACGGATCCACGCTTCGGTCGACGACGAGTCCGGCGACTACTGCGTGGCGGGCACGGCGCTGATCGCGGGTCTGCTCAAGGGCCTTCTCGACACGGGCGTGCAGCCCCATACCCGGTCGCGCGCAGTAGAACTGTTCGCCGACCCGCTGGGTATCACCGGTGTGCGAATTTCGCAGAGCGGCAGGGAATTCAACGTGCGGGCCCGCCGTGGCGTGGTGCTGGGCACCGGCGGATTCGAGTGGGACACCAAGCTGGTGGAGGCGTATCTACGCGGCCCGATGCGCGGTGCGGTGTCGCCGCCCAACAACACCGGCGACGGCCTGCGGATGGCGATGGCTCACGGCGCCGACCTGGCCAACATGGGTGAGGCCTGGTGGGTGCCCATCGTGCAACTGCCCGGCGATACGTTCGAGGGCCATCCGCGAAGCCGCAGCGTGCGCCTGGAACGCACGAGGCCGCGCAGCATCATCGTCAACCGGGCCGGCAGGCGGTTCCTCAACGAGGCGGGCGAGTACAACTCGATGGCGGGTCCGTTCCACTACCTCGATCCGCGACACGGCTACGCCAACGACCCGGCGTGGATCGTGTTCGACTCGCTGCACCTGAAGAAGTACGGCTTCCTCGGCGTTGACGGCGACGGCCCCGCGCCGCAATGGTTCTCGGCGTCGAACGACTTCGACGAACTGGGTGAGAAGACCGGCATCGACCCCGAGGGCCTGTCTCGCACACTGGCCGCGTGGAATGAGAACGTCGGCCAGGAGAACGATCCCGACTTCGGCCGCGGTTCCAGCGCCTACGACGGCTACTGGGGAGACGACAAGGCCACCACACCTGCCGGTAAGACCCTGGGTCCGATCGACACCCCGCCGTACTACGCGGTTCCGGTCTCGATAGGCGCGATGGGCACGAAGGGCGGCCCGCGAACCGACCGTGACGGGCGCGTTCTGCACGTCAAGGGTCCGGCGATACCCGGGCTGTTCGCGGCAGGCAACGTCATGGCGGGCCCGACCGGCAAAGCATACGGCGGAGCCGGCGGAACCCTCGGCCCGGCAATGGTGTTCGGCTACCGTGCCGGGATGGCCGTTTCCGCGCGAGCCTAGCGCCCGTCAGCGCATCAGATGGCCAGCCCGACGAAGTAGGTGCCGAGCAGGGCGGTGCCGATCAGCAGGACCCACGCGTCGGTGAGGCGGCGCAGCTGCGCGGGGGCGTGGCGCACCTCCATGAATTCCCGGAAGATGATGCGCACCTTGACGAGTGCGATGACGATGGCACTCACTGTGACCACGGTGCTGGCCCGCAGCGTCCCGTTCTCGTCGGCGGTGTGGTCCAGCCACACGTACACCAACGTCATCCCCGTCAGGACGGCCCAGACGATCAGAAGCCTGATGTTGAAAGCGACACTCACGGCTCACCTCACCACGTAGAGCAATGCGAAGATCAGCACCCACAGGAAGTCGACGGTGTGCCAGTACGTTGCGCCCGTCTCCACCAGCTGCTGGGATCGGCGCGCCGGGCTGCGCAGCTGATAGACCACGACTCCGAGCACCACGAACCCGATCAACACGTGGATGCAGTGGATGGAGGTCAAGAAGTAGTAGTGCTGAAAGAACTCGTCACTGGTGAACGTGTTACCCAGGTTTATCTCCCTGACCCATTCGACCACCTTCGAGGCGAGGAACACCAGGCCGAAGACGATCGTCAAGGTGGCGTTGACCAGAGCCGACCGGTACGCCCCCTCGCGAGAGGCCTGCACGCATCGCGCGATGGCCCACGAACTCAACAGCAGCGCAACGGTGTTGAAGATCCCGAAGCGCAGATCCAAGTCGGCCTGGGACTGCAGATAGAGTTCCTGGTTCTGGGTGCGGCCGAAGAGGTACACCGAGAAGTAGCCGGTGAACAGCAGCGACTCGAACAGAACGAAGAACCACATGTCCGGCTGACCGGGCACGAACCGCGTCGGCTTCTCGTCCAGCAGCTGCACTTCGCCGCTTGCCACGTTGGTCATCGGACCGCCTCCACCGGATCGCGTTGCTCCTTCGTCGGCCGGTCCGGCAGCGGCCCGGTGCCGAAGTCCTCACGCTCGATCATCCTGCGTAGCAGCACGATGAAGACGGCGGTGTAGGTCAGGAACACGACCATGTTGATCCACCAGGCGATCGCCCCGTTCCACGCGAACACGCCACGCTGGAATATCCACGCCGGCGCAACGACGACTTCGGTCAGCGCATTGCACAGTCCGAGATAGCCGAACCATTTCGGGAACACCCGGTTCTTGTCGATCAGGATCGCGACCATCCACACCAACGATCCGATCAGGAACACTCCCATCGTCCCGCTGAACGACAGAAAGGCGAAATCGTAGAGCCACCGAATCAATTCCGGATCGCGGTCAGGCCGCAGGGCGCCGACGGTCATCGCGATGGCCATCACCAGCATGCCGGGAATGGCACTGAGCGCGTACATGACCAGATATGAATACGCGAAGATCGGGCTGACCGACATCCGCCGCATCGAATAGGCGAGGATGGCGTTCATCGGTCCGCACATGCCCGAGATGAGGAACACCACGCCGAACCCGACGAGAATTCCGGTGTGGCGGCTCTCGAACCACTGCACGACCATGGGCGTGTCCCATGCGGGGCTTGGCGGTGGCTGAACTCGCGTGACGAGGAAGAACAGCACGCCATAGAGGTTGTAGAAGACGACCATCACGTACCACGCGAACCACAGCTCCCGCTTGGGGTGATGGCGGAAGTTCCAGACGAGCCTTCCGGCCGCAGAACCCGAAGGTGGTCCCGGCGATGTCGCCTGCTCCGGCGCCGCCGTGCTCATGCGGCGACCGGTTCCTGGGCCCGCTGCCGTCGGATGGTGCTGCCGACGACGCTTCCCATCACCACGATCCAGACCGCGATCGCGATGTTCTTGACCCAAAATGATAGGAGCCCGTCCCAAGCGATCGGCCCGGTGAACGCCAATGCCGAGAAGGCGGCAGGCACCAGCGCCGCGGCGACAACGACATTGAAGTGCGCCACCCAGCGCTTGAACACCGGTTGCGCCCGGCGATCCCAGTAGATGGCGAGGGCCAGCAGGAGGCATTGGGCAATCAGGTATGGGACCAGAACCGTGAAGGTGATCCACGCGAGGTCGTTGAGCAACTGTGTCAGCTCCGGGTCACGCTCCGGACGGAAGGCGCCGAGCAACCAGAACATGTTCGCGATGAGGAAGAGCGTGGGTGGGCCTGCGGCGCAGACCAGCAGGCTGTAGGACAGGATCGGCGTGCGGTGTGCCATCCTGCGCACCTGCGTCACGATCAGCATCACCAGCGGGATTAGGCCCACACCGAACCAGTTGAACAGGATCATGCTGTAGCGGATCCGAGCGGTTTCGTCACGGTAGAAGGCGGCGACCTCCTCTGCCGACATGCTCGGCGACATGGGATGAAGGAAGCCGGGAAACAACAAGAACGCCGACAACCAGAGAATCGCCAGCGCGGGCAGCGTCCAGAAGAGAATCAGCTCACCGTCCGTGCGTCTCATCTGTCCAACCTCTCGAGGCTTCTCGTAATAGTTGCCGATCGGCTACTCGGACGGTAGCCGATCGGCAACCAGACGGTCAATCCTCGGATACTCTTCTGATGTGGTGATGGCAGAACACCGGTTCAGCACAATCGCGCGCACCCCTGCACAGACCCGCGTGCTCGATGCGGCCCTGCGGTTGATCGCCGAGCGTGGGGTCAGCGGCACGTCACTGCAGATGATCGCCGACGCGATGGGTGTCACGAAGGCGGCCGTGTACCGGCAGTTCAAGACCAAGGAAGAGATCGTCATCGCCATCACCGAACGGGAGATGAGCCGCCTGGAGGACGCGCTCGAGGCGGCCGAGGCGGCTGGTCACGGCCTGGACTCGCGAGAGATGTTGCTGGGCAGGATGATCGATCAGGCCATCGAGCGGCGCGGGATCGTCAGCGTGCTGCACTTCGATCCGGTCATCATTCGTCTGCAGGCCGAGCACGAGCCGTTCCAGCGGTTCATCGAACGTCTCTATGCGGCGCTGCTCGGCACCGAGGCGGGCGTGGAGGCCCGGGTGCATGCGGCGATGCTCTCGAGCGCGATCAGTGTGGCCGTCATGCACCCGCTGGTCGCCGATCTCGATGCCGAAACGCTTCGTGCCCAACTGACGCGGATGTCGCGGCGGATGCTCGACCTGCCGGATCAGGACTCGGCGCGGACCGCGAACAACCGCTCGGCGGCACGGTAGGGGTCGTCACTGCCGTCGGCGACCGCCGCCGCGAGCCGGTCCAGTTCCGGGTGGTTGCGCAGCAGCGTCTGCGCGAGAGACAGGATCTGCGCCCGTGCCCGCGCCGCGCGCCGATCAACGCTGTCGGCGCGGTGGTGCGACTCGATGACCTCCACGAGCTCGGCGATGCCGTTGCCGTGGGCGGCAACGAGTTTGAGCACCGGTGCATGGGTTTCCGCGCGAAGGTCGCGCACCGTCTGGTCGGCGCCCTCGCGGTCGGCCTTGTTGACCACCACGATGTCGGCGACTTCGAGCAGCCCAGCCTTGGCTGCCTGCACCGCATCGCCGGCGCCGGGATTCAGGATGACGATGGTCGGGTCCGCGACGGCCGCGATCTCGATCTCCGACTGACCGACACCAACGGTCTCCACCACCACCAACCCGTACGACAGCGCCGCAAGCACCCGGACCGCGGCGGGCACCGCCGCGGCCAGACCACCGAGATGCCCGCGGGTCGCGACGGAGCGGATCAGCACGTCGGAGTCGTTGATATGGGCCGCCATCCGGATCCGGTCCCCCAACAGCGCACCGCCGCTGTAGGGCGATGACGGGTCGACCGCCAGCACGGCGACTCGGTGGCCGCTCTGCCGGTAGGCGCCCACCAGCGCCGCGACCGTCGTCGACTTGCCGGCGCCGGGTGGCCCAGTCACCCCGACGACCCGAGGAGCCTCCACCGCACCGAGCGCGTCCAGAACATCGGTACGCCTGGGGCTTTCGACGAGGCTGAGTAACCGGCCGGTGGCGCGGACGGACCCGCCGCGTGCGGCCTCGAGGAGCTCATCGATGGTCATGATCCGTCCTGCTCCTCGCGTCCGCTTGCTTCCGCAGTCTACGAAGCCGGTACCTCGATGACGGTGGCCGATCCCATTCCCCCGGCCGCACACATCACCGCGGCGGGGCGCCCCAGCGAGCAGCCCCTACCCGTGACGTCTACGCGCTCGGGGCCGGCTTCGGCCATTAGTGCCTCCGTCTCGACGATTCATGAGAATGCTATTCTCTCAGCCTGAGAGTGTCAGTTGCAAGAAGGGGAACCGCATGCAAATCGCAGGTAGCTCGGCGATCGTCGTGGGAGGCGCCGGTGGTCTGGGTGAGGCGACCGTCCGGCGCCTGCACTCCGCGGGCGCGAAGATCGTCGTGGCCGACCTCGCCGACGACAAGGGCAGGGAACTGGAGAGTGAGCTCGGGGTGCGGTACGTGCGCACCGACGCCACCTCTGAGGAGTCGGTGAACGCGGCGATCGCCGAGGCGTCGTCGCTCGCGCCGCTGCGGATCTCGGTGGACACCCACGGCGGACCGGCCAGCGGCGGACGGCTGATCGGCAAGGACGGCTCCCCGCTGGACCTCGACGGGTTCAAGAAGACGATCGAGTTCTACCTGACGGCGGTGTTCAACGTGATGCGGTTGGCGGCGGCGGCGATCGCCAAGACCGAGCCCCTCGACGAAGGCGCCCGTGGCGTCATCGTCAATACCGCGTCGATCGCCGGCTACGAGGGCCAGATCGGCCAGCTCCCCTACTCCGCCGCCAAGGGCGGTGTGCTCGGCATGACGCTGGTTGCGGCTCGCGACCTGTCACCACTCGGCATCCGCGTGGTCACCATCGCCCCCGGCACCATCAACACCCCCGCCTACGGCAAGGCGGCCGACCAGCTCGAGCAGTACTGGGGTCCGCAGGTGCCGTTTCCGAAGCGGATGGGCCGCTCGACGGAGTATGCGCAACTCGCGCAGAGCATCGTCGAAAACGACTATCTGAACGGAGAAATCATCCGCCTCGACGGAGCGCTGCGCTTCCCGCCGAAATGATCCGGTAGTGACTCTCGCGGGCAAGGTCGCGTTCGTCGCCGGTGCCAGCCGCGGCATCGGCGCGACGATCGCGGCGGCGTTGGCGGCCCAGGGCGCCGCCGTCGCCGTCGCGGCCCGCTCGGAGCGGGAGGGTAAGGTCCCGGGAACCATCGGTTCGGTCGCCGAAGCGATCGTGTCCTCCGGCGGGCGTGCGCTGCCCGTGCCGTGTGACGTCACGAGTGCGCAGTCGGTCGAAACAGCGGTCTCCACAACAGTTGCCGAGTTCGGCGGTATCGACATCCTCGTCGCGAACGCAGGCGTGTTGTGGCTGGGCCCGATCGAGTCGACGCCGCTGAAGCGCTGGCAACTGTGCCTGGACGTCAACCTCACCGGCGTTTTTCTGGTGACGAAAGCCGTCATCCCGCAGTTGCGTGAGCGCGGTGGCGGTTCACTGATCGCGATCACCACGACCGGCGTTGAGATGACCGATCGCGGCGCCAACGCCTACTGGGTGTCCAAGGCCGCCGTCGAGCGGTTGTATCTGGGCCTGGCCTCGGATCTCAAGGGCGACAACATCGCGGTGAACTGCTTGAGCCCGTCGCGGGTGGTGCTGACCGAGGGCTGGCACGCCGGCGGTGGTGGCCTGGAGATCCCGCCCGAAATGGTCGAGCCGCCCGAGGCGATGGCCAACGCCGCCGTGCGCCTGGCTCACCAGACGGCCGCAGGCGTCACCGGCACCGTCCAGCGCAGCGAGTCGCTGACCTTCTAATTTCCCGCGAGCGTGCGTGTCTGTTCACGACACACCGGCACTCTCCCACAGTTTGTGCACGTTCGCGGCTGATGAGCGTGCACAGAATGCCCGCCGCGAGCGGCGTGTCGCGCAGCAGACACGCACGCTCGCGGCAAGAGGTGAGGTGCTCGCGGCAAGAGGTTTACCGGTTCTTGGCGACCAGGCCGTCGACGATCTTGTTGAAATCCGGGGTGCCGAACGAGACGTATTCGGCGAGGTTGGCGTAGTCGAGCGACGCCATCACCGACTTCTCCAACTGAATGTTCATCAGCCGCTTGGTGGCCTCGACGGCCTGCTGCGGAAGCTCGATGAGCTTCTTCGCGCATGCGACCGCCTCACTGAGGGGATCCTCGACCACGTGGTTAGCCAGTCCGAGTTCGACGGCGCGCTGAGCCTTGATCCGCACACCGGTGAGGGCGAACTCCTTGGCCTGCAGCAGGCTGATCTGCGATCCCCACACCAGCGGGCCGCCGTCGGCGGCGACGAGTCCGATGGATACGTGCGGGTCGGCGAAGAATGCGTTCTCAGCCATGTAGACGACGTCGGACAAGGCCGCCAAGCTGCAGCCGAGTCCGACCGCCGGGCCGTTCACCGCGGCAACCACCGGAAGCCGGCAGCGCACCATGCCGATCACGAGGTCGCGACCGTGCTTGATGGTCTTCTGCCGCAGGGCTTCGTCATTGCGCAGCTCGTCGAGATAGTTGAAGTCGCCGCCTGCCGAGAACGCCCGCCCCGCGCCCGTGATCACCGCGGCACGAGCGGCGGTGTCCTCGTTGAGCTCCTCCCAGATCTTGGCGAGCCCGACATGGAGGTTGTCGTTCACCGCATTGAGGTCATCAGGCCGGTTCAGCGTGATGATGCGCAGCGCACCGTCGGCCTGAACGTCGATTTCGTCTGGCATTCCGTACATTTTTCAGTTCCTTCTACTCGTCGCACGGGCGGTCATCGGTCGCCTAGTCCGAGAATTCGCTGCGCGATGATGTTCTTCTGAATCTGCGAGGTGCCGCCCATGACACTCTGTGCACGGCTGTACATGTAGGCGCCGAACAACTCCGGATCGCGTGTTCCCACCGTGGCCAGCGCGGCATGGCCGACGGACTGCTCCACCCAGGTCATCAGCAGCTTGTCCAGCGAGCCCTGCGGCCCGTGTGTCAACCCGTCGAGCTGCTCTGAGAGCCGCCTGCGCACATGCAGGCGCAGCATCTCGGTCTGTACCCACGCCCACGCCAGCTCCTCGGGCGCCGGGCCGTCGACGCGGGAGGCTAACTGGCGCACCAGTTTTCCGTACCGGGCGGAGAACCCGAGCGTCGACGGTTCGCGCTCATGGCTGACGACCGTCATCGCCAGCTTCCAGCCCTCACCGGGCGCGCCGACCATGTTCGCGGCGGGCACCCGGGCCCCGTCGAACAGCACCTGACCGAACTCCTTGGTCACGCCGCTGATCATCGTCAGAGGGCGCTGTTCGATGCCGTCCTGATGCATCGGCACGATGAACGCCGAGATGCCCTTGTGTTTGGCGACCTGCTTGTCGGTGCGCGCCAGCAGCAGACACCAGTCGGCGACGTCGCTGTAGCTGGTCCAGATCTTGTGACCATGGATGACGTATTCATCAGCCTCCCGCACCGCGGTCGTCGTCAGCGACGCGAGGTCCGAGCCCGCGCCCGGTTCCGAGAAGCCCTGGCACCAGCGCTCGGTGCCGTCGATCATGCCGGGCAGGAAGCGCTGCCGCAGTTCCTCGCTGCCGTGATGTGACAACCCGACGACCAGGTAGCCCAGGCTGGGCCTGGCGGGCGCACCGGCCTTGGCAATCTCCTCGTCGACGATGACGTCGTACACCGGCGGAAGATCTTGTCCGCCGTACTGTTTCGGCCACGACGTCCCGAAGAAGCCCGCCCCGTAGAGCGCCTGATGCCAGGCTCCCTGGGCAGCCCAGTACTCATCACCCGACGTAGGGAACTTGCCCTTCTGTTCGACCAGCCACGAACGCAGCCGATCGCGGAACGCGGCCTCCTCCGGCGAATCACGAAAGTCCAATGGAAAGCTCCTCCAGCTTGACTGGCCACATCTCGGTGGTGGCCAGCACCCGGCGCAGATAGACGTGCGCCAGGCATTCCCAGGTGTTGCCGATACCGCCGTGCACCTGAATCGACGTCTCGCAGACCGTCAAAGCGGCCCGCGCGCAGTAGATCTTGGCGACCCGTGCCGCCTCCAGCGCTTCGGCGACCGGCAGTTCATCGACGGCCCAGGCGGCATGTCGCGAGACGCTCACCGCGCCCTCGATCAGGGCTTGGCTTTCCGCAAGCAGATGGCCGACGGCTTGATACGACCCGATCGTCGCGCCGTACTGTTCGCGCACCTTGGCGTACTCGACCGCCAGCGCGTGTGCTCCCCGTGCCGAGCCCAGCAAGTCGGCGCAGGTCGCCGTTAAGGCCAGCGCGCGCCAGCGGCCGGCATCCTCGTCCGACAACCCGCAGAGCTCGGCGGGCGACTCGACCACGCCGGCAAGGCCGTTGGTCAGGTCGACGGACTCGAACGAACCACCGGCCTCGACGTCGCGGGCGCAGCGCCGCCGCAAGTCGTCCGCCAGCACCGGCCCGATGAACGGCACATCGACCAAACCGCAGGCGAATTCCTCGGCGACGAGGGCGACCTCCACGCCCGACGCGTCATCGGAGCGCAGGGTGCGAAAACCGGTCGCATCGACGGCCTTCTCGAGGCGGGCGATCCGGCTGGCGTCCTCGAGGTCGGCGACCGAGCCCGGACCGAGGTCGTCGGCCAGACTGGCCGCGGCCTCCCGTAGCTGCTGTTGTTCACTTGTCAGACGGACGTCCACAGACGCTCCTTCAACACTCGACGCAACACCTTCCCCGATGGCAGCCGCGGTATCTCGGGCACGACGACCACCCGGCTTGGCCGCTTGTAGAAGGCCAACCGCACTGCCACCAGCGACGCCAGTTCCGCGGTGTCCACGCCGGTATTCGTCGTCACCGCGGCGACTATCGCCTCACCGTCGGCCGGATCGGGGACTCCGAACACCGCGCAGTCGTCGACCGCGGGATGTCCGTGCAGCACCGCCTCGATCTCGGCGGGCGCGACCTGGAAACCGCGCACCTTGATCATCTCCTTGGACCGGTCGGTGATCCGCAGCCATCCGTCGGCGTCAAACTCACCGACGTCTCCGGTGCGATACCACCCGTCGGCGAATGCGCCTGCGGTCGCGTTCTGCGGAAGGTAGCCCGCCATCACCGAATCCGAGCGCACCTGAATCTCGCCGCTCTGCCCGGGCCCCAGCGGCGATCCGTCGTCGAGCGAGACCACCCGCACGCTCACCCCGGGAACCGGCCGGCCCACGGTATCCAGATGTCGACCGTCGATGTCGTTGCACGCGATCACCGGCAGCTCGCTGGCCCCATAGGCGGTCACCCACATGACGCCCGTTCGGTTTGTGACGGTCTCGGCGACGCTCTGCGTGACCGGCGTCGCGCACCACATGATGTAGCGCAGCGACGAGAGGTCGTAGGACTCCAGGCCGGGGTGGGCGGCCATCGCTAAGGCGATGGGGGCGACGGCCATCTCGACGGTGATCCGATCGGACTCGATGTGGCGCAGCATCGAATCGATGTCGAAGCGACGGTGCAGCCGGATCCACGTGCCGGTGTCGAGCGCCATGACGATGTTGAGCAGGCCGAGGATGTGCGACGGCGGCGTCAGGATCTGCATGCGATCGGCCGGCGTCAGCTGCAGCGCGTCGCGCCACTGCCGCACCGCGACGGCGAACGACCCATGGGTGTGGCGCACCGCCTTCGGCATTCCGGTGGTGCCCGAACTGAACACGAACAACGCGTCGGCGTCGTCTCGGGGCGCTTCGAATTCCCGCCTGCCCGGTGCGATCGGTTCGTCGAGCGAAAGCATGGGCATCAGTTCGGCCAGGACGGGGTGATCGCCTGCCGCGTGGGTGGGGTTCGTCAGCGCCAGGGCGTGCTCGGCCTCGGCACGCTTCCATGCCGGGCTCAGCAGGACAGCCGACGCACCGAGCCCCCACACGGCCCGCAGGGCGATGACGAACTCCGGGCGATTCGACGACATCAGCGCCACCCGGTCTCCCGGCCGCACCCCACGATGCTCGAGGGCGGTGGCCATACCGCTGGTCAGAGCATTGAGCTCGGACAGTGCGTACTCACGCTCCTCGAACGCGAGCGCCACCGCCTCACTCACCGCATGTCCTCACTGGCAGCCGACTCCTGACTCGATGAGAATAGCGTATCGCTTATCGAGAATGATATTCTCGCCGGAACAGAATCCGATCTCAGGAGAGGTGCAGATGACGGCAGATCCGGTGCCTGGCCCGCCCGCCGAAGCCGGACAGGTCACGATCGTGCTCGATCGCAAGAAGGTGTCGGTAGCGCTCAAGCCCGACGAAACCCTGCTCGAGAGCGCGCGACGCGCCGGCCTCTCGCCGCCCTTCTCCTGCGAAGCCGGCAACTGCGGTACCTGCATGGGCAAGCTGCTCGAGGGACGGGCGACCATGCGCCTCAACGATGCGCTCGACGACGACGAGGTCGACGAGGGGTACATCCTCACCTGCCAGGCGGTGCCCGAGACCGATTCGATCAGCGTCACCTACGACGACTGACCGGACTCGACCGCGAGGTCGCCGTGCTCGTCGACGCGCGGCGCCGGCCGGTACTCCGGTTCGTATCCGGCGATGTGGATCGGGCTGCCGACCAACCGGAAGTCACCGGCGGTGACGATCACCTCGGGCGTGGCCTCCAACGCCTCGGGCAAGGTGCGCACCGCAGCGACGGGGATGCCCAGCGGCCGCAGTCGAGCCTCCCAGCTCGCAGCTGTGTCGCTCGCCAGCGCGTCGGCCACCACCGCAAGCACCTCAACGCGGTTGGCCGCGCGCTCGGCCATGGTCGGGAATCCGTCGATCCCGGCCTCGGCGGCGAACGCCCGCCAGAACGCGTCATGCGTGATGAACAGGGCCAGATAGCCCTCCGCCGTCGCGAACAGTTGCGCGGGAACGTAATAGGAGTGCGCCCCGTACGGGTAGCGCAGCGGTGCGGCGCCGTCGTTGAGGTACGCCGACGCGCGGTAGTTCAACTGCGAGAGCATCACGTCGCGCAACGACACGTCCACCTGCCCGCCGCGCCCGGAGACGATCTGGGCCAATAGTCCCAGCGCCGCGGCCAGTCCCGTCGAGTTGTCCGCCGAGGAGTATCCGGGCAGGGTGGGCGGTTCGTCCGGGTGTCCGGTCATGGCGGCGACGCCGGTGGCGGCCTGGACCACGTAGTCGAATGCCGGGTCATCACTGCCGTCGAGCCCGAAACCGGTGAGCGCCACGCAGACGATCCGCTCGTTGTACCGGCGCAGTGACTCGTAGGTCAGGCCCAGCCGTTTGATGGCCGACGGCTTCATGTTCACCAGCAGCGCATGCGAATCCGCGACCAACTCGCCGAGCTGCTGCCGTCCCGCCTCCGAGCGCAGATCCAGGACGACGCTCTTCTTGTTGCGGTTCAGGCTCGCGAAGTAGCTGTCGCTGACCTGGCGAGAGATCTCCCCGCCCGGCGGTTCCACCTTGATGACCTCGGCGCCGAGGTCGGCGAGCAGCATCGTCGCGTACGGACCGGCCAGCATGACGCCCACCTCGATGATGCGGACGTCGGCCAGCGGCGGGCCGCTGATCGGGTCCAGCGGCCCCTGCGTCACCGCTGCGTTCTTCTGCTCTTCGCGCAAGCGCTCATCGGTGGTTTTCTGCTCTTCGCGCAAGCGCTCATCGCACCGCCTTGGCCAACTCCGCGATCACCTCACGGGTCCGGTTCTTGGACGCGATCAACTCGTCGCGGTTCTCGCCGATCGGCAACAGCCGGACCGAGAGGTCGGTGACACCGGCGTCGGCGAACCGGCGGAACCGCGCCAGGATCGCCTGCTCGTCACCGGCCGCGGTGAGGTCACCGACGTCGCGGGCGTCACCGCGGTCCAGCAGCCGCTGGTAGTTGGGCGACGTCTCCGCTTCAGCCAGAATGCGATTCGCCCGCTCCTTGGCCTTATCGATCTCGGAGTTCGCACACAGGCACACCGGAATACCGGCGACGATTCGCGGCGCAGGCCGGCCGGCCCCGGCCGCGGCCTTGGTGATCTTCGGCGCGATGTGCTCACCGATCGCCTTCTCGTCGGCCATCCACAGCACCGTGCCGTCGGCCAGTTCGCCTGCGATCTGCAGCATCACGGGCCCGAGCGCGGCCACCAGGACCGGCATCGGCGTGTCCGCACCGAGCACGGTCGGGTTGTGGACGGTGAAGGTGTCGTTCTCCACGTCGACGCCACCCGGGCCGGCCAACGCCTTGTTGAGCACCTCGAGATAGTCGCGGGTGTAGGCCGCCGGCCTCTCGTACGGGATTCCGAGCATGTCGCGCACAATCCAGTGGTGAGACGGCCCGACGCCGAGCGCGAGCCGGTTGCCGACGCCGGCGTGTATCGACAGCGCCTGACGCGCCAGTGCGATCGGATGCTGCGCCTGCAGCGGTACGACGGCGGTGCCCAGCTCGATGCGACTGGTCCGCGGTCCCATCAGGGACACCATCGTGAGGCAGTCGAAGTCGTTGGGCACCTGCGGCATCCACGCGGTGTCCAGATTCGCCGACTCGGCCCACTCGATGTCGTCGAGCAGCTTCTTCACCTTGCGCGCCATGTCGCCGCGCTCGGCCCCGATCATCACGCCGAGACGCATATCAGTCCACCTTTCCCGAGACGCCCGCCCCTGCTTCGCCCGTCCGTTCCGAAGTCAGCTTGCGCACTTCCTCGACCAGGGTGTCGAGCGGCGTGCCGGTGGGAAACACCGCCGCGGCACCCGCCGACAGCAGCTTCGGCACATCGCCCTGCGGGATGGTGCCGCCGACGACCACCGCGATGTCACCGGCGTCGGCCGCGCGCAACGCCTCGACCGTGCGGGTGGTCAATGCGACGTGGGCGCCCGACAGGATCGAAAGCCCTACCAGTGCAACGTCTTCCTGCAGCGCGATCGACACGATGTCTTCGATGCGCTGCCGGATGCCGGTGTAGATGACCTCGAACCCGGCGTCGCGCAGCGTTCGCGCGACGATCTTCGCGCCCCGGTCATGGCCGTCGAGACCAGGTTTCGCAACAAGCACACGGACAGCCACTAGAACACCACCGGTTGCTGGAACTCGCCCCACACCGACTTGAGCGTGGAGACCATCTCGCCGACCGTGCAGTAGGCATTGGCGCAGTCGATCAGCCTGTGCATCAGGTTGTCGTCACCTTCGGCCCCACGGGCCAGCGCCACCAGCGCTTCGCTCACCGCGGTCGCGTCGCGCTCGGCCTTGACCTTGGCGAGGCGCTTGAGCTGCAGGTCGCGACCGTCGGCGTCGAGTTCGTAGGTGGCGATCTCGGGCGGCGGCTCCCCGGAAACGAACTTGTTGACACCCACGACGGGCCGCACGCCTGACTCGATCTCCTTGTGGATCTTGAAGGCCTCATCGGCGATCAGGCCCTGCAGGTAGCCGTCCTCGATGGCATTAACCATTCCGCCGTGCATCTCGAGGTCGTGCATGATCTCGATGATCTTCTCTTCGGTGGCGTCGGTCAGCGCCTCGACGAAGTACGAGCCGCCGAGGGGGTCGGCCACCTTGGTGACTCCGGTCTCGTAGGCGAGGATCTGCTGGGTGCGCAGCGCCAGCGTCGCGGATTCTTCGCTGGGCAGCGCGAAGGGTTCGTCCCAGGCCGCGGTGAACATCGACTGCACGCCGCCGAGCACGGCGGCCATCGCCTCATAGGCCACGCGCACCAGGTTGTTCTGTGCCTGCGGCCCATACAGCGACGCGCCACCGGCCACACAACCGAAGCGGAACATCGAGGCCTTATCCGACGACGCGCCGTAGCGTTCGCGCACGATCGTCGCCCACCGCCTCCGGCCCGCCCGATACTTGGCGATCTCCTCGAAGAAGTCGCCGTGGGTGTAGAAGAAGAACGAGATCTGCGGTGCGAACTTGTCGATGGTCATCCGCCCGCGCTCGACGACCGTGTCGCAATAGGTCACGCCGTCGGCCAACGTGAAGGCCATCTCCTGCACTGCGTTGGCGCCGGCGTCGCGGAAGTGCGCCCCGGCGACGGATATCGCGTTGAAGCGCGGCACCTCGGCGGCGCAGAACTCGATCGTGTCGGCGATCAGCCGCAGCGACGGTTCAGGCGGCCAGATCCACGTTCCGCGCGATGCGTACTCCTTGAGGATGTCGTTCTGGATCGTGCCGGTCAGGGTCTCGCGCGGCACACCCTTCTTCTCCGCGGCCGCGACGTAGAACGCCAGCAGTATCGCGGCCGTGCCGTTGATCGTGAAACTGGTGCTGATCTTGTCCAGCGGTATGCCGTCGAACAGGATCTCGGCGTCGGCCAGCGTGTCCACCGCGACGCCGACCCGGCCGACCTCCTCGCCGTATTCAGGGTCATCGGAGTCGTAGCCGCACTGCGTGGGCAGGTCCAGGGCCACGGACAACCCGGTGCCGCCTTGATCGAGCAGATAACGGTAGCGACGGTTGGACTCCTCGGCGGTGCCGAATCCCGAGTACTGGCGAAACGTCCACGTCTTGCCCCGGTAGCCCGAAGCGAAGTTGCCGCGCGTGAACGGATACGTCCCGGGCGGCGGCGGGTCCGCTGCCCGGTCCCCCGGCCCGTAGACGGGCTCGAGTGGGATCCCCGACGGGGTCTGCACTGGCTCGCTCATCATTGGATAACGTACTTGCAGAAAATGAGAATGCCAATACCGCATCCCGCAAATGTGCACGGAGGAAGGCCAGTGTCCCGGCCGCACGCCCACCCGAAGTGCCGGTAACAGCGATTATGGGACTTGCGTAAAATGAGAATGCCAATACCAATCGCTTTATGGGATCCGCTACCATCGAGGGACCGCGCAGGTTGTCCGCCCGAGGAGGTCCATGTCCACCTTCACTGACCGCACACTCGTCGTTTCGGGCGGCAGCCGCGGTATCGGCTTGGCGATCGCGCTGGCCGCGGCCAGGCGTGGCGCCAACGTCGTGCTGCTGGCCAAGACAGCAGAACCCCACCCGAAGCTGCCGGGCACAGTGCACACCGCCGTCGCGGAGGTGGAGGAAGCCGGCGGCAAGGGTGTCGCGGTGGTGGGTGATGTGCGTTCCGAAGATGACGTGCAGCGCGCGGTGGACGCCGCGGTCGAGAACTTCGGTGGGGTCGATATCGTCGTCAACAACGCCAGCGCCATCGCGACCGAACAGACCGAACAACTGGCGGCCAAGAAGTTCGACCTGATGATGGACATCAACGTCCGCGGCACGTTTCTGCTGACCAAGGCTGCGCTGCCGTACCTGCGGAAGGCGGCAGCGCGGACGCAAGGAGCACAGCCGACAGGAGCGCACGTCATCACGCTGGCACCCCCGCTGAACATGAATCCGCGCTGGCTCGGCGCGCACCCGGTCTACACGCTGTCGAAGTACGGGATGACGCTGCTGTCGCTGGGGTGGGCCGTCGAGTACGCCGACTCCGGCATCGGCTTCTCCTGCCTGTGGCCGCAGACTTATATCGCGACCTCAGCGGTCGCCAACTCACCTGGCTTCCAGGACAATCTCGACCGCTCGCGCGATCCGCAGATCATGGGCGACGCGGCGGCGCTGATCCTGTCCCGGCCGGCGGCCGACGTCAACGGCAGATGCTTCATCGACTCCGATCTGCTGCTCGAGTCCGGCGTCACCGACCTGTCGCGCTATGGCGGTGGCAACGACCCCATCCTTGATATCTTCGTCGACGGATCATGAGCATCTCCCTGCTGCTCGACATGGCTTTGTCGAGCCATCCGGACCGGACCGCGGTGGTCTCCGGTGACATGCGGCTGACGACAAGCGAGCTGAACGCGCTCGCCGACGGTGGTGCCGGTGTCATCGCCGCGTCGGGTGCATCGCATGTCGCCTATGTCGGACTGGGCGGGGCGATGCTGCCGGTGCTGTTGTTCTCCTCGGCCCGCGCGGCCGTGCCGGTGACGCCGCTCAACTACCGGCTCAGCTCCGACGGGCTGCGTGAGCTCATCGACCGACTGCCCCAACCGCTCGTGATCGCCGACGCCCATTACTGCGACGTCGTCGAGGGCACTGGCAAACTGGTGATGAGTTCTGACGATTTCATCGCCGCTGCGCGCACCGCGGGTCCGGTTGCGGAGTTCGCCGATCCCGACGACATCGGCGTGGTGCTGTTCACGTCGGGCACCACCTCGAGGCCCAAAGCCGTTGAGCTGACCCACAACAACCTGACCAGCTACATCACCGGAACGGTTGAGTTCGACGCCGCCGAACCCGACGACGCCGCGTTGATCTGCGTCCCGCCCTATCACATCGCCGGCGTCAGCGCGGCCCTGTCGAACCTGTATGCCGGTCGCAAGATGGTGTACCTGCCGAAGTTCGACGCCGAGGAGTGGGTGCGACTGGTGCACGAGGAGGGCGTCACCTCCGCGACGGTCGTACCCACCATGCTGGACCGCATCGTGACGGTGCTGGAATCGCAGCACGTCTCACTGCCGACCCTGCGCAGCCTCGCCTATGGCGGCTCCAAGGTGCCGCTCCCCCTGGTGCGTAAGGCGCTTGGTCTGCTACCCGGGGTCGGGTTCGTGAACGCCTACGGGCTCACCGAGACCAGTTCGACGATCGCCGTGCTGACCCCTGACGACCACCGTGCCGCGATGGAGACCACCGAGAACGCGGTCGCACGGCGACTGGGGTCGGTCGGACAGCCGGTACCCGGCATCGAGGTACAGATCCGCGGCGACGACGGCAGGGTGCTCGGCGCGGGCGAGACCGGCGAACTCTTCGTGCGCGGTGACCAGGTCTCCGGGCGGTATGCCGAGATCGGTTCGGTGCTCGACGCCGAGGGGTGGTTTCCCACCAAGGACATCGCAATGCTCGACGAGGACGGCTACCTGTTCATCGGCGGTCGTTCCGATGACACCATCATCCGTGGCGGGGAGAACATCGCCCCTGCCGAGATCGAGGACGTACTCGTCGAGCATCCGGCGGTGCGCGACTGCGCCGTGGTCGGCCCCGAGGATCCTCAATGGGGCCAGATCATCGTCGCGGTGGTGGTGCCTGCCGGGGCCGCGTCACCTCATCCCGATGAACTGCGTGAGCACGTCCGCGCACATCTGCGTGGCTCGCGGACGCCCGACCGCGTGGTGTTCCGAGATGAGCTGCCGACCAACGCCACCGGCAAGGTGCTGCGCCGCGAGCTGATCACAGAACTGAGCGCGTCGAACGATTAAGGAGCACAACATGATCAAGAACGGCACCAGACTGCAGAGCCAGGTGTGTGATACCCAGGTAATCGTCGTGCGCAGCGCCGACAGCCTCGAGGACCTGCGTGCCGGCGGCGTTCCGATGGTGCCCATCGACGGCAAGGATGAAGCCAAAGCCGCTGACGCCAGCATCGACCCGGAGTTCTCCGACGGCAACGCGATGGGCAAGCGCTACGTCGACGACAACGGCGCCGAAGTCCTGGTCACCAAGGCCGGCGCCGGCACGTTGAGCATCGGCAGCACCCCGATGTCGCTCAAGGAAGCCAAGCCGCTTCCCGCCAGCGACTGATACGTTCGCCATGTGAGGCAACGCGGCCTGCTCGCACGCTATGCAGCAGGTCTTGCGTTCGCCTATGTCCTGACGGTCGCAGAGGTCGTCGCGATCGTGCTGTCGATGACCGGCGTGGCCGGCTTGACCGCCGAAGCCATCGTCGTCTCGGCGATCCTGGTCATCGTGGGCACCGCGATGGTGACCGGTGGCGCCGTCGCCATCATCTCTCCGTCGCTGCGCTGGCTCGGTAAGCGCGAGCCAACCGACGCTGAGCGCCAGGACACGCTGAAGATCACGCGGCGTCAGGCCGCGGTCACCGTCGCGCCGTGGGTGCTTACGGGTGTGGTGCTGATCGTGTGGGATCTCGACGCGGGGCCCGAGGCCCGAGCGGTCGTCGGCGCGGCGATGCTGTTCGGCACGGTGGCCACGGTCAGCACCGGCTTCCTGTTAACGCTGCGGACCCTGCGCCCGGTGCTGGCCGGTATCACAACGGATTTCACCCGGCTCACCGCCCCAGGGGTCCGCGCCCGGCTACTGCTGATGTGGACAACGTGCACCGCACTGCCCGGCGCCGCGATCGCCGTGCTGCTGATCATGCGTTCACGCGGTTGGATCATCGAGCGGACCGCGCCGATCGAATTGGCTCTGCTGGTGCTCGCGCTGGTCGCCGTTGTGCTCGGCCTGCGGGCAATGATCCTGGTGTCGATCTCGATCTCCGATCCGGTGCACGAGGTCATCGACGCGATGGCCAAGGTCGAACGGGGCCAGATCGATCACCACGTCGATGTGTACGAGTGGTCGGAGATCGGTCTGCTGCAGCGAGGATTCAACAGCATGGTCACCGGACTGCGGGAACGCGACCGGCTGCGCGACCTGTTCGGCCGCCATGTCGGCGAAGAGGTGGTGCGCCGCGCAGTCGAGGACAACGAGTCCCTGTCGGGTGACGAGCGCGACGTCGCGGTTCTGTTCATCGATCTGGTCGGGTCGACCCGGCTGGCCGCATCTCGTGAACCCCACGAAGTGGCGGACGTGCTCAACGATTTCTTCCGCATCGTCGTGGCGACTGTGGACCAACGGCACGGCCTGGTCAACAAATTCCAGGGTGACGCGGCGCTCGCCGTGTTCGGCGCGCCGCTGCACATACCGGACCCGGCGACCGCCGCGCTCTCAACCGCCCGCAGGCTGGTGTCAGAATTGCGTTGCCTGCGTATCGACTTCGGCATCGGTGTGTCGGCCGGACCGGTTTTCGCCGGAAACATCGGGGCCGAAAACCGTTACGAGTACACCGTGGTCGGAGATCCGGTCAACGAGGCGGCACGGCTCGCCGACCGCGCGAAGGACATCGACGCACGGGTGCTGTGCTCTGATAAGGCCGTCCAGCGGGCCGACGAAGCGGAACGCCGCCATTGGGCCGTGGAAGGCTCAGAGGTGTTGCGCGGCCGCACCGGAGCGACCGAATTCTCGACGCTGCGCTGACAATCCGGTCTTTCTCGTCGGCCTGATCGCGACGGGCACGTCCGTCCAGCCGGTGCTCCTAGCGGGCGCGCGGACGCGGTCGCCGACGGACCAGCCTGGCGAACTCGACCGTGGAGCGGCGGACCGACTCGAACTCCAGCGACACCAGCAGCGTGTCGACCATCGCGAACGGCAGGGTGGTGGCGACCGCGCCGCGCCCGTACTCGATGTGCCATGAACCGGGATGAATCGTCATTCCACGGGCGTGGCCCCTTTCGACGCGGGCGTGTTCACCGGGCAGCAGCATCATGGCCGTCATGTCATCGGATTCGATGTCGTACGAGTCGATCCGGCCGGCGATCAGGAACTTGTCGATGTCGACGTGCTTGTAACGACCCGAGAAGCCCTGGGTACCCGTCGGCGAACCGAAGATGACGATGTACTCACGGGCGCTGAAGTAGAGGAACCGGACCTTGCCCAGGATCCCACCCGCCCTGCTGCCGACCCATCGACCCGGTTCGGGGGCGATCAGGTCCGGATAGGCATCGGCGAGTAATTCGACGGCCCGCGTGGTGAGTTCGCCGCTCTCGAGCGGTAACCCGACCACCTGCCGGGCGACGGTGTGCAGGACGGCAGGATCGATCTTGTACGCCATCAGCCGAACTCTATCGGCAGGCGGGTCGGTCCGCTCATGCCGAGCAAGGGCCTCCACGGCGCGGGGCCGCTGACACGCGGATCAGGCATCCGGACCGCGAGGATCTTCAGCGCCTCGGCCAGTTCCCGTCTCGCGAGGTTCGCGCCCAGGCAGTAGTGAGCACCGCCACCGAAGGTGAGGATGGGCGGCGGGTCGTCGCGGGTGATGTCGAAGCGCTCGGGCTCGTCGTAGATCGCCGGGTCGCGATTCGCGGCGTAAGTGTTGACGAGCAGGAAGGTACCCGCCGGGACGAGGTATCCGGCGACGGTGACGTCCTCGGTCACGCTACGCAGCGTGCTGCACATCGACGGGGAATGCCGCATCGTCTCCTCGACCGCGTTCATCGCGAGTTCGGGACGGTCCCGCAGCAACGCCAACTGGTCGGGGTGGTCACACAACACCTGCATGGACGCGCTCAATTGGGTTCGAGTGGTGTCGGTTCCGGCGAGCAGAATGCTGAAGGCGAGCATGCGGACCTCGGTCGCGTCCAGACGGTCACCCTCGTGCTCGGCCCGGATGAGCTCGGACAGCAGATCAGGAGTCAGCTCCGCGCTTCGGTGAGTGATCATCTCGTCGATGTACTCGTCGAAGGCGTCCCAGGCGCGCAACACGGCGGGTTCCTCGGCGGCCAGGTCGATGTCGAAGCTCACCACCTTGAAGATGTCCTCGGCCCACGCGGAGAACAGCTTCCAGTCCCGCGAAGGGGCGCCGAGCAACGCGCAGATCACCGGGATCGGATAGGGCCGCGCGATCGCTTCGACGAACTCGCACCGGCCGTCGGCCTCCACGGCGTCGATGAGGTCGTTGATTACCGTGTGGATGGTCGTGTCCATCCGGGCGGTCGCGCGGGGGGTGAAGGCCCTCGAGACGAGACTGCGCAACCGCCTGTGCTCGGCGCCTTCCATGCACAGGATGCTGCGCGTCACCCTGTCCCACAGCTCTCCAGAGGTGACTCCGTGCGCGGTGAGGTGAATGCCGGGCGGGATGCCGAAGCGCGGATCCCCGAGGACCGTTCGGGCGAGGTCGTAGGACAGCACCTCCGGTCCGATCGGACCGAGCGCGATCGGTGCCGCGGCCTGGGCCACCCGGAACTGCGGGTAGATCTCCTGCGGTGTCGCCGTGATGTCGTAGGTCAGGGTCGGCAGTCCGGCGTCGAAGATGCTCGGTGCGGCGGTGTCGATGCTCACGTCGCCTCCTGGTCGGTGGCTCGTTGCAGGATCCGCAGCGGTAACGCCGTCAGCGTGCACGTCGCCGACGGCCAGGTGATCTCCGGGGTGGCGCCCGGCGCGATCTCGAATTCCGGTATCCGCTCGAGCCATTCGGCGACGACGAGCTTGAGCTCCATCCGGGCCAGATGCGAGCCCAGGCAGCGGTGCGGACCGCCGCCGAATCCCCAGTGCTTGTGCAGCTTGCCGTCCAGCACGAAGTCATCGGTCGACGTGTCGTCGCTGCCGTCCCGGTTCACGGCGCCGACGCACAACCGGACCTGCGCACCGGCAGGCAGCGGGACGCCTGCGACGGTCACCGGCCGGGTGGTGACCCGACCGACGATAGGCGCCGCTGGTTCGAGTCGAATCATCTCCTCGACGAAAGCGGCTATGCCGTCGGCGTCCCCGCGCAGCGACCGCCGCAGGTGCGGACGCCGGGACAGCTCCATCATGGTCGTGCCGATGGTCGACGTGACGGTGTCGAGACCGGCGAGGACGAAGACCAGCGACAGCCCGGTCGCCTCGGCGTCGGTCAGCGGCTCGTCACCGTGAAGGAGCTGCGACAGGATGCCCTCCTGCGGTTGCCGCCGCTGACTCTCGACGGCCTCGGTGAGGTAGGTGTACAACTCCACGGCCGGAGTCAGGTCGACGCTGTCGGGGTCCGTGGTGAGGCTGAATGCGATGATCGCGTCCTTCCATGCGATCAAGCGCTCCCGGTCCTGCAGCGGCAGACCGAAGAGTGTGAGGAACACCTGCGATGGATACGGCGTCGCGAGGTCGGCCATTACCTCGCAGTCGTCGCGGCGAGTGATGTCGGAGATGATGTCGATCGCCTGTGCCTGCAGCGACGGCAGCAACGAGCCGAGGGTCTGCGGGCTGAAGAATGGGTGCAGGATCCGGCGGTACCTGGTGTGCTCGGGCGGATCGAATCCGAGGGGCACCAGCGGCACCGGGCTGATCATGTCGTCGTAGGCGATTCTGGATGAGAAGGTGCCCGGATCACGCAGCGCCGCAAGCACATCCTCGCGTCGCGTCAGGTAGTACCAGCCGTCGCCCTGCAACACCGGGCCGAGCCGTCGCAGGGCGGACCACCCCGCACCCCGGTCCCGCGACATCGGTAGGTCCTCGTACCGGACATGCGGCAGGCCCGCCGGCGGCTCGCTCATCAGACGTTCGTCGACAGGTAGGTGACCGGCAGGTTGAACACCGACAACTCGACCTCGTCAAGGTAGGAGCCGTCGCCCGAGAAGCTCTGCCGGAAGCGTGTCCTCGATCCGTACCGCTCGCTCACAGACTCGGCAGCCTTGGCGTCGGGTACCCGCAGCACCACGGTGTAGACACCGTCGCCGTTGCGGGCCAGGAAGTCGGCCACCGAGACCGCCACCCCCGCGGTGGAACCCGGGATGGGACTGATCAACTCCAGTCCGCCGTCCCAGTCGAGTTGCACGGAGACACCCAGTTCGGTGAGATCCGTTCCGTTGAATTGGAAGCCGAGTTCGGTGAACATCTGCGCAACCGTCTCCCGGCGTTCCTGACTCACGGCGAAGACGACGTGGTGCAGTCGCGAACGTTCCCCGGTCATGAGCGAACCAGCCCGCGAGGTCGCACCAGACCGAGGTCGAAGTGCGTGAGCCAGCCGGCTTCGGCCTCACACACCGCGGGTATGGCGTTGATGGCGCCCATCGCGGTCCAGTTGTAACCCGGATGAGCCATGGTGCCGTCGGGCCGATCGACGCCCTCGAGGGTCATCTCCGTCGGCGGGTCTCCCTCGATCACGATCCGGTACCGCGTCTTGCCCCAATCCCATGCGGGATCCAGTTTGTCGGCGGGCGCCGTCGTGTAGATCGCGTGGAAGACGATGAGTGGGCGGCCGCCGACCATCGATGTCCATTCGTGGTGCTGCGCGGCGACCGTTCCGCGCGCTATCGCCCCGAGTTCGTGCGGGATGTCCTCGGTCGCTATGGATGCCCGCAGGTCAGCGGTCACCTCGTCAATGCTTACGCCCAGGCCGTCGGCGATCATGTACATCGACTGCGCGAAGAACGGCACGCCGAGGCCGAGGATGGTCGGTTCGGTGAGGAACGCGTCGCGCTCCTTACCGAAACCCATCCAGTCGATGTGGTCCAGCGGTGCGTCGGTGAGGACGTTGACCACTTCGTACACCGAGATCCGGTCGATCCGGCTTACCACCCGGGCCAGCGTCAAGGGAAGGAGATCCCCGGCGTAGCCGGGATGGATTCCGCCCCCGTGGAACGATGTGCCCCCGTCCTGGCACGCGGCACGGATCTTGTCGCCGTCAGCGGCGAAATCCGGTGAGGGGTTGAAGAACCCGCTGGTGGTGACCACGTTCTTGCCCGACCGCAACAGCCGGCAGACGGTTTCGGTGTCCATGATGATGGGCGTGTAGAACACGCAGTCGGCATCCATGGCGACGACGGCCTCGACGTCATCGGTGGTGGTCACGCCGATCGCGCCGATGCCCGCGATGTCGCCGGCGTCCCTACCCACCTTCTCGGGAGTGTGGACCAGGACGCCGACCAGGTCGTACACCGGGTTCTCGGCGAAGTGCCGGACCCCCACCTTGCCGACATCGCCTGTCATCCACTGGATCACGCGATACGTCTTGTCGGGCATCTGTTGCCCTCCTTACTGTACGAGCACGCCGCGCGGCAGCAACAGCGGCAGATCGTTGTACGTCGCGATACCGGGTTCGGCGGCAACGACGGCCGGAATCGCCGTGATCGGCGGCATGGCGGTGATGGTCAGTCCGAGCATGACGAAGTCGTCGAGGGTTTCGCCGTGGAAGTCCGGCGGCGGCTCGAATGCCAACGTGCTGGTGATCGTGGGCCTGCCCTCGACGGTGACGGTGTAGCCGAACGTCGTCGACCACACCGGTCGCAGCGTCTGGCCCTTGGTCCACACGCCCCGGATCTCGATGATGTCCCGCTCGCCGAGGTAACCCTTCCAGCGGACGTCGATGCCGGCTACGCAGCCGGCCCTGATCGTCCAGTCGCCGGGCAGTTCGAGATCTTCGGTCGTCTCGGCGTATTCGACATCGCATCGCACCTCGTCAAGTTCGGCGCCGAGGGCCTCGGCTACCAGCAGCACAGCTTCGCGGAATATGCCGGAACCCTTCTCGGTGATCGCCGGCAGACCGGGATCGCCGATGGGATGGCCGAAGCCCATAGGGATCTCGGTGGCGGGTGAGTTGTAGATGCTGGTGTCGAAGGACTCAACGATAGAGATGCGGTCCACTCTGTCCGAGATGCCCGCCGTCACCACGGCGAAGAGCTGGATGAAGCCGGGGTTGATCCCGCTTCCGAAGATCGTCGCACGCCCGCGCCTACAGGCCTCGATGACACGATCGCGATCCGTGCCGAGCTGGTGGCCGGTGATGAACTCCGATGTAGTCACGACGTTGACACCCGCGTCGAGGATGCGCACCACGGCGTCGATGTCCGCGAACATCGGATTGTAGACCACACAGTCCGGTTTCAGTGCCAGGAGCGCGCCGACGTCGTCGGTCGCGGTGACCCCGAGCGGCTCCATGCCACACAGGACACCGACATCCTTGCCCACCTTGTCCGGCGACCACGCGTAGCACCCGACGAGCTCGAGATCGGTGTTCGCGGCGATCGCGTGCACCGACTTCGTGCCGACGTTGCCTGTCGTCCACTGTACGACGCGATAGGTCAACTGCCGACTCCCACAACAGCACCCGGTGTGAAACTCACCGGGATGCGGCGGTAACCACGGGTGACGGAGTTGCCGTGGAACACCGGATCGGCGTCGGGTGTCAAGGTGTAGTCGGGCATCCTCGACAGCACCTGTTCCAGTCCGACGGTGAACTCCAAACGGGCCAAGTTGGAGCCCAGACAGCGATGGACGCCTGCGCCGAACCCGAGGTGCCGGTTCTCGCGACGGTCGAGAATACATTTGTCGGGTTCGGGGAACTGGTCGGCATCCCGGTTCGCCGCGGCGTAGTTGACCACTACCGACTGCCCGGGACAGAACGCGTGACCGCTCATCTGCGTCGCCAGCCCGACCGTACGCGGAATGCCGTGAATCGATCCGCCGAAGCGGATGAATTCCTCGACGGCCCTTGGCAGCAGGTCCGGCTCGCTGACCAGCCGGTCGCGTTCGTGGGGATGGGTCGCCAGGTAGTGGAACGCGAACGACATGGCGCTGGCGGTCGTCTCCAGCCCGGCCTGCACCAGCAGCATGGCGTTGGCGACGACCATCTCGAACGGCAGCTTCTCGCCGTCGATCTCGGCGCCGAGCAGCACATCGATCATGTCGTCCCGCGGTGGCCGGCCGACGCGCGCCGACACCGCATCGTGCAAATGCTGGTAGAGCCCACCCCACGCGGTCATCCGCTCGGCCTCGGTCGCACCGTTGAGTCCGGTGTCGGTCAGCTCGACGCAGAGCGGCACGTCGTCGACCGGCATGCCGAGCAGGTACTTGAAGAACACGATGCCGGGCTGGCGCCAGGCGACCAAGGCCAGGTCGCCCTCGCCCCGCTCGATGAAGGCATCCATCAACTCATCGGTCTCATTGCGGATCTGGGGCCGAAGTCCCTTCATGCGCGCCGGTGAGAAATACGGGTTGAGGACCTTGCGGAAGCTCTGCTGCCGCGGCGGATCCATGGTGATCACCAGGTCGCCCGCGAGCTGCTCGGCGCCTTCCGGCGTCGGCTTGCTCGAGAAGTGCTGCCAGTCCTGCAGAATCCGGTAGCACTCCTCGTACCGGGTCGCCACCCACGCGCCACCCGGGGTGGCGGACAGAAACGGTGAATCGGTGTGGGCGAAGGGCGCAGTGCGCCGCATCACCGAGTAGACCTCGTAGAGGAAGTCGTTGTCCTGGAAGTCCTCGTGTCGCAGATCCCAGTTCTGCGCGTGCTCCTCGAGCGACCTGGTCACGGCGACGGGGCGCCTTGCTGCTCGGCGGCCTGCCGCGCCTCGCGCTCTTCGTGGATGCGAACCAGTTCGCGGAAGCCGATCCGGTTGTACTTCGGCACCGGCTGGATGCCCCACTCGTCTTGCGCGGTGTCTTTGCCCTCGGCGCCCTCCGGGGGGCCCAGCGGCGGGTAGGGAACCTTGCATTCCAGGGTGTCGTCCGAATACCGGACCTTGAGCAACTCGCTGCAGATCTCGGTGAGGCTCAGCGTCGGATAGCCGTAGTACACCGCCATGAACGGCAAAGTGAACGCGCCTTCGATCACCAAGGCGACCAGGCACACCAAGACTGCGCGCTTGATGTAGCGGTGCATGCGGGCGTAGTACGGCGTCGTGCCCGGTGGCAGGTCGTCCCGCTGTTCCTCGGTGGTTTCCGGGGTGGTCGTCATGGCTTGGCTCCTTGGAACTCGTTCAGTCGGAGAAGATTTCGCGGTTCACTGTGTGCAGGTAGGGAATGGCCAGGAAGGGCGTGATGTAGAAGATGTCGTAGAGCCACCACCCGATGACCGGGAACACCACACCGGCGTAGCGCACGTCGGCGTACATCGTCATGTTGAAGACGTATAGGCACCAGATCAGTACGCCCATCCAGCAGGTGATGATCATCCATTGATGACCCCAGCGCTTCATCTGCAGGAAGCCGATCGCCGCGGCGCACCGCATCGCGAAGACCGTCAGGATCATGCCGAACACCATCGACTTCTCACCGGGCCCGGCAGCGCCTCCGACCCACGCCTCGTTGTAGTGCCAGAAATAGCCGGCGTCGAACATGGCGCCCCAGCCGACCATCAGCACCCGGTTGATCAGGGTGTGGTTGGCGACCAGGTCCAGCGCCCAGCCGAGGCTGTTGAGCATCCCGTCGATCAGGACCAGATAACCGATCAGCGTGACGATCATCGGCCGCATCGACAGACCGGCACGCGCCGCCTGCCGCTGGAGGTACACGCCGCGCAGGAAGATGGGCAGTCCGAAGATCCCCGGCGCCCACATTCCCATCAGGCCGGCCCCGACGATCATCCACTTGTCCGCCCGGCGTTGCGCAAGGCGCGACTCTTCGTCGTGTTCCTCGAGCGGGACGGACCCGTCGAGCGGAACTGGTCCCTTCGATCGCCGGTTCAGCAGCGGCAGGTTCACAATTCCCACCAGCCGCGGGCGAATGACATGTAGAGCTGGATGCCGAACATCGTGAGCAGGTAGCCGTAGATGACTATCTGCAGGATGATGAGGGCCTTCTTGCGATTTCGCTCTTTCTGATCCATGCGGTCGGACTCCTTTCTAACCGGATGTGCTCGGAGCGTCGGACAGGCTGGCCACGGCTACTTCGCGCAGGCCGTCGGTGATGGCACCGTCAGTGGACAGTGGCGCGAGAATGCAGGCCTCGGCGGCCTCCAATTCGGTTGCCCCTGAGACGATCAGCTGCGCGGCCGTCACGAGCACGCGGGTCGAAGGCGGTTCGAAGTGGAAGGCCTCGTCGGCGGTGCGGATCGCCGTGGCGCATGCCACGAGGCGGGTTGCGGTGGCTGACCCCACACCGGTTTCGGCGACGATCACCGCCGCTTCGCGTTCGGGTTCCAGGTACCGCATGGGCAACGTCACGAAGCGCTGGCGGAACGACGGCTTGAGTTCCTTCAGCGAGCTGCGATAGGCGGGGTTGTAGGAGCAGACCAACATGAAGGCTTCCGGCGCCTGAACCACCTCACCGGCCCGATCCAGATACAGCGCGCGGCGATGGTCGGTCAGCGAGTGCAGGATGGCCAGCGAGTCGTGGCGCGCCTCCACCACTTCATCGAGATAGCAGATGGCTCCGGCCTTCACGGCCCGGGTGAGCGGTCCGTCGGTCCACACGACGTCGCCGCCGGTCACCATGAACCGGCCGACCAGATCGGAGCTCGTCAGGTCGTCATGGCAGCTGATCGTCACGACGGGCCGTTGGAGCAGGACACCCATGTGCTCGACCAGGCGCGTCTTGCCGCAACCGGTCGGCCCGGTGAGCATGACGGGCAGGCGCTTCAGGTATGCCTGCTCGAACAGGCGCACCTCGTTGGCATTCGCGTAATAGTCAGTGCCAGTCATTCGCTCGCAAGCATCGCTCATGCAGCCACCAACTCGCGGTGGACGTGGGCAAGCACTCGGGGTAGCTCCTCGACTCGTCGGATACGTTGTGAGCGGCGGGGTCCGAAGACCTCAGGCAGCGGGTCGACGCGGGTCGGCCCGACGCCGACGTAGTAGATGCTCACGCCCGCGTCGTTGGCCTCCTCGACGGCGTGTGCCGCGTCGGCCCAGGCGTAGCGGCCCTCGTACCCCTCGTCGGAGATCAGGCCGTCGCCGATCACGATGAGCAGTCGGCGCTCGGACGGTTGCGCGAGCAGCCTGCTGGTGAGGTGGCGCAGCGGCGCACCGAGGCGGGTGTATCCGCCGGCGGACAGACCGAGGCGGCTTGGTGGCACGAACCTGCGGTCCGCGAAGTCCTTCAGACAACTGACCTCGACCCGGTGCCGGGTGTTCCCGGTGAACACGAAGATGCCGTGCCGCTCACGAGCCAGTGTCATCGCCCGGGAAAGCGCATCGGCACAGGCCAGTTCGAGCTTGAAGATCCGGCCGCCGTGAACCCCGAGCGACGAGCTGCCGTCCAGAAGGAGAGCGGTCGACACGTCCCGGTCGCTCGGCAGGAGCTCGCGGAAGATGCGCGGCTCTACCGCCTCGCCGGTCGTCAAGTCGATGTAGTGCTCGACGTACCGTTCGACGTCGAGATCCGAGCCGTCCTCCAGCCGATTCTTCATCGCCCGGTGGGTGTGTTCGGCGAACCACTTCCGCAGCTCCGCCGAACCCGCTTCCGGCTTGCCGGTCCCGGACGGATGCGCCTTCTCGAGCACCGCCACGTGGTCGCGCATGTAACTCTTGGTCCACGAGTTCCACTCGGGATACGGGATGCCGGGCCGATGGTCGGGTGTGATGTCGAGATCGTTGTCCTGCGGGCGGCTCGGCGGCGGCAGATTGGGATTGCGGATGCCGCCGTCCCCGCCCACGGGGATCGAGTACGGCCGCGGCAGCCGCTTCTGCGATGTGGTCCACGGCATTCTGCCCAGCGTGCGCCGCAGCTTGTCGGACATGCTCTGGGGAGCGGTGTACGCGAGGGGAAGTCGGCCCAGGAGTGGATGAACGCTCATCGGTTCTGCAGTGCGCGCCATTGCGATCGCCCGGCCGAGCATCGCCGTCGCATCGAGGTCGCTGTCGAGGGTCTCGAAGTCACCCATCACCCGCCGGATCTCCGGTAACAGGCCGGGCCAGCGCGCGGCGACCCATCCGAGAGCCACGCCGGCCTCAACGATCGTCAGCGCGCGCAGTTCCCGTGCCGACAGCTCGTTCAGCCGGTAGTCGAGAATCCTGTCCTTCGACGGCGCACATTGCAGTGCGACACCGCATGTGAGGGTTCTGCGGGTCCAGTCACGGCCGATCGGGTACGGCACGAGCACGAAGTCCAGAGCCGCACTCAGGCTGAAGGCGCGATGCCCACCAGTGATCAGGCGAACGCCCTCGCGCCGCTGTTCGCTCAGCGCGACGGCCGTAACCGCGCAACTGCGCTCGACAGCCATCGCGTGTGCATCGGAGAGTTCCGGCATTGATCGTAGCCCCGCTCAGAAGGTGCCGATGTTGGAGAACATCCAGTACCAGAACCAGATGATCAGACCGGTTCCACCCCACGCCGCGACGTACCGGAGTATCTCCCAAATCCAGTCCACTAGTGCAACCTCCTCGAGGTCGGTTGGTCGATCATCGGATCTTGAGACCTCGCACGACCGACGCGACCGAGTCGGCCAGCATCGCGTTCCGGGTCTCGCTGTCGTCGGTGGTGGTCAGCACTCCGTAGATGCCGAGGAGGAAGAACGTCGCGCTGTAGAACGCGTCGACCTGCGGGTGGATGACACCGTCACCGCGGGCCCGCTCGATCTCATCGACGAGCAACACGATGACCGGGTGGTCGGTCCAGTCGTCTCTCTGCGGGCGTGTCGGCGAGAAGTGCTGCGCCAGAATCTCCTTGAAGAGGAGTGGACCGAACCGTAGCTCCAGCCCGCTTACCAGGTCGACGACCTTCGTCAAGGCGGTCACCAGGTCGTGCGGTGAGCTCAGGGAGGCGGCGAATTCGGCTGCGACACGCGCTTCTTCGCGAGACTCCAGTTCGAGCAGCACATGTTCCTTGCTGGGGAAGTGGAAGTAGAAGGTCCCGTGCGCCACACCTGCGGCAGCCACGATGGCACCCACGTCCGCGCCGGCCATCCCCGCGCGTTTGAACTCCGCTGTCGCGACCTCGAGGATGCGTTCCCGCGTCTGTCGCCGGCGTTCTTCGCGCGCCGAGAGCTTCACCTGGGCGGTCATGGTTCGCTCTTTCTAACCTAGATACTGACTTAAGTCAATGAGTGAAGTCAGTCAGAAAATATCTCGCGGTTGACGGTATGTAAATAGGGGATGGCCAGGAAAGGGGTGATGTAGAAGATGTCGTACAACCACCAGCCGACGACCGGGAAGATGGTCCCGGCGTACCGCACGTCGGCGTACATCGTCATGTTGAACACGTAGAGACACCAGATGAGCACTCCCATCCAGCACGTCACGATCATCCATTGGTGGCCCCACCGCTTCATCTGCAGGAAGCCGATTCCGGCTGCGATCCGCATCGTGAACACGGTCAGGATCATCCCGACTTCCATTGCCTTCTCGCCCGGGCCGGCGGCGCCGCCGAGCCACAACTCGTTGTAGTGCCAGAAGTACCCGGCGTCGAACATGGCACCCCAGCCGTTCAACAGGATTCGAGCCAGAATGGTGTGGCTCGCAACGAGGTCGAGCGCCCAGCCCACGGTGTTGATCGCCGCATCGATGATCACGAGATAACCGATCAGGGTGACGATCATCGGGCGCACCGACAGCCCTTCACGCTGCGCCCTGCGCAGCAGCCACACCCCCCGCAGGAACAGCGGCAGCCCGACGACGCCGAGGGCTGCGGTCCCGATCAGCAGGCTCCCCGAGATGAGCCACTTGTCGGCCTGGCGCTGAGCGAGCCGGGATCGCTCCATGTGGTCGTCCAGGCCGCTGCCGGCGGCGGGAAATGTGGGCAGAGTCAAGGCACCCTCCTAGGAATCGGCCTTCAGAGCATCGCAGCGAAACTGACCTAAGTCAACGAGAGCTCTATCGCGTCTCGATGCCCCGCAAGGTCCTCGTGACGTAGTCGTCGATCATCGTGCTCTGCGTCGGCCAGTTGTGGGTGGTGGTCAACAACGCGTAGAGCCCCAGCAGAAAGAACACGGCACTGTTCATCGGATTGACGTCGGCGGCAACCTCGCCGCGCTGCTGAGCACCCTCGATCTCGAGCGCGACCCGGACGATCACCGGGTGTTCCGTGCTCTCGTCAACGGGCCGGGTCTGCGAGAAGTGCAAGGCGAGGAAGTCCTTGAACAACAGTGATCCGAGTCGACGCTCCAGGCCCAGGATCAGCCGAACCGATTCCTTGAGAATGGATTCGAGATCATGCGCGGCATCGCTGTACCGACCGAGCTGCTTGGCGATGCGTTCCTCTTCGCGGTGCTCAAGCTCCAGCAGCACGTGTTCCTTTGTCGGGAAGTGGAAGAAGAACGTGCCGTGGGCGACGCCCGCCGCCGTCACGATGGCGCCGACGTCAGCCGCCGCGATGCCTGACCGCTTGAACTCGGCGATCGCCGCTCCCATCAACCGCTCGCGCGTCTGCAAGCGCTTGGTCTCGCGCGCCGACGGCTTGTCCACCACTGCCATGTGACCACGATAGCTGGATTGCCGTCGACAAGTGTGGTTGACTCCAGTCAGTCGAACGAGGAGGCGGTATGGCGCTCGAGCAGTTCAACCTCGACGGTCAGGTGGCCATCGTCACCGGTGCGGGAAAGGGTGTGGGACAGGGCATTGCGCGAGTTCTCGCGGAAGCGGGCGCAACAGTGGTGGGGACAGCCCGCACCGAGGCCGATATCGTCGGGACCATCTCCGGCATCGAACAGGCCGGCTGCAAAGGCCTCGCACTGGTCGCCGACGCCATGAGCCGGCCCGACGGTGAGCGGGTCGTGGCCACCACGATGGAACGCTTCGGCCGCATCGACATCCTGGTCAACAACGTCGGGGGGTCCACCTACGCACGCTTCCTCGACATCACCGACGACGACTTCCGGCTCACCTTCGACTGGTGCGTCACCTCGGCGTTCATCATGAGCCAACTGGCCGCCCCGCACATGCTCGAGGCGGGACACGGATCCATCGTCAACATCTCCTCGGGCTCAGCGCGCTTCGGCATTCGCGCGCTGACCGCGTACTGCACCGCCAAGGGTGGACTCGAGGCGCTTACTCGCGCCATGGCGCAGGAATTGGCGCCGAAGATCCGGGTCAACGCGATAGCCCTGGGTTCTTTCGCCACCGATGGCCTTCAGGGCAGTCTGGACATGATGCCCGGATCGCTGGAGAAGATGATGGAGTCGACGCCGCTGCACCGACTCGGCGACGTCGAGGATCTGGGTCGGCTGTGCGTCTACCTCGCCACTCAAGGGTGTTACGCGACCAACGCGATCTTCCACGTCGACGGCGGTATCGACTCCAACAACTCGCCGCTGCCGATACCCGACTACTGAACGAGGACAGAAGATGCGCAGGGTTGTCCAATTCTCCACCGGCAACGTCGGCCAACACTCGCTGCGCGCGATCATCGGCAGGCCGGACTTGGAACTGGTCGGAGTGCACGCTGCCAACCCCGACAAGATCGGCAGGGACGCCGCCGATCTCTGCGGACTGCGCGAGCCCACCGGGGTCGTCGCGACCGACGACATCGACGCGCTCATCGCATCGAAACCGGACTGCGTGGTCTACACGGCATTGGGCGAGACCCGCCCGATGGAGGCCATCGATCAGATGTCGAGGTTCCTCGCAGCCGGGGTGAACGTCGTCGGCACTTCGATGGTGTGGCTGGTGACGCCCCGCCAAACCGACGAGTGGTTGCGCGACCCGTTGGAGAAGGCCTGCGCCACAGGGAATTCCTCGCTCTACGTCAACGGTATCGACCCGGGCTACTCGGGTGACACCGCCGTGCTGGCGGCATTGAGCCTGGTGACGCGCGCGGAATCGATCACCGTTCAGGAAGTCTTCGACTACGGCAACTACGACGACTACGAATACACCGGAACGGCAATGGGCTTCGGCACCACGGCCGAGGACGAGCCGGCAATGGCGTTCCAGCCGGGGGTGATCACGGCGATGTTCGGCGGATTGGTGCGCAACCTCGCGCACCACCTCGACCTCGAACTCGACGAGGTCAGCCAGCGCTACGAGCCTTGGTACGCCGACCAGCGAATCGAATGCAAGATGATGACGGTCGAACCCGGCGGACTGGCCGGGGTGCGGTTCGCCGCCGAAGGGGTCCGTGACGGAGCACCGGTCATCACCATCGAGCACACCACTCGGCTCACACCGGCTGCCGCGCCCGACTGGGAGTACCCGCCGGACGGCCACTCCGGTGTGCACAAGGTGATCATCGAGGGCGAGCCACGCGTCGAGGTGAGCACGCTGTTGTCGCATCCGGTGCTCGACGTCACCGAGGCCGGCTGCGTGTCCACCGCCGCCCGGGTGGTCAACGCGGTCGACTGGGTCTGCCGCGCGCCTGCGGGGCTGGTGGCCGTCGAGGACATCCCGCCCGCCGAGATGGTTCGCGGCTTGATGTGGTGAGACCTGCGACGATGACATGACGGCCGTTCGCGCCCGTGACGCTGGGCGGTCGCTTAGCATCGCGGTCATGTCGCAGACGATCACACTGCCGGGTATCTGTCGGATCTGCTCAGCACATTGCGGAGTGCTGGCCACCGTCACCGACGGCCGCCTGACCAAGGTCTCCGGCGATCCCGACAACCCGATGTTCGCCGGCTACACCTGCGCGAAGGGACGCGCGCTACCGGACATCCACAACAATCCAGACCGCCTGCTGCACAGCCAGAAGCGCCAACCTGACGGCTCCCACTCCCCCATCGCCGCACCGGAGGCGATGGACGAGATCGCCGCGAAGTTACAAGACCTGATCGCCAACCACGGACCCCGCTCCGTGGCGATATACCTCGGCACCAACGGGTTGCCCTATCCAGCGTCGGCTTTGATGGGCAATGCCTTCATCCGGGCCATCGAGTCCCCGATGTTCTTCACCGCGAACACCATCGACCAACCGGGCAAGCAGATCGCGTTGGCGGCACACGGCCACTGGCTCGGTGGGGACGTCGACTTCCACGAGGCCGACAGCTGGATGCTCATCGGCACCAACCCGCTGGTGTCCAAAGCGATCGGCATTCCCGGGCAGAACCCGGCGAAGGGCCTGAAGGCCGCCGTCGAGCGCGGCATGAAGCTCATCGTGATCGACCCGCGCCGGTCCCAGACCGCGGCGCGTGCCGCCATTCATCTTCAACCCCGGCCCGGCGAAGACGTCACGATCCTGGCGGCGATGATCAATGTGATCATCCGTGAGGGGCTGAACGACATCGCCTTCATCGAGGAGAACGTCGACGGCTTCACCGATCTGGCGCGGGCGGTGGAACCGTTCACGCCCGCCTACGCCGCCGAACGCGCCGATGTCCCTGAGGAGCAACTGCTCGAGGCCGCAAGGGTTTTCGCGACGCACGGCGACCGTCGCGGCATGGTCAACGCCGGCACCGGTGCGAACTTCGCTCTACACGGAAGCCTGCTCGAATACCTGTGTCTCTGTCTGACCACAATCTGCGGCCGCTGGCAACGCGCCGGGGAACGCGTGGTGCGGCCGAACACGCTGATGCCGGCGTTCACCGCGAAGGCACAGCCGCATCCGCCGTACGAGGGCTGGGGTTACGGTGAGAAGCTGCGCGTGCGTGGCCTCACCGACACCGTCAGCGGAATGCCAACAGCGGCACTGGCCGACGAGATTCTGCTCGAAGGCGCTGGGCAGGTGCGCGCGCTGATCTGCATCGGCGGGAATCCCATGGCGGCCTGGCCCGACCAACGAAAGACGCTACGAGCGCTCGAGAACCTCGATCTACTGGTCACACTCGACACCGAGATGTCGCTGACCTCCCGCCTGGCCGACTACGTCATCGCGCCCATGATGCAGATGGAGACGCCGGCGATGACGATGGGCAGCGAGCTGATCAAGTACTACACCAGCGGCACGGGGATCCCCGCCGCCTATGCGCAGTACGCGCCACGGCTCCTGGAGCCACCTGCGGGCTCCGACCTCATCGAGGAGTGGCGCTTCTTTCTCGGCCTGGCCAAACGGATGGACCTCGAACTATGGTTCGTCAACTTCTTCGGTGGTGGCGGCGGCAAGTTCATGGAGTCACCGCCCGTGGTCCTCCAGATGAACGGTGACACCGAGCTCAGCACCGAGGAACTCTTCGAGCAGATGTGCGCGACGTCGCGCATACCGCTCGACGAGGTACGCCGCCATCCCCACGGCAAGATCTTCGACGTCGAAGCAACGGTCGAACCACGAGATCCGAACTGCACCGCCAAACTCGACGTCGGCAACGCTCACATGCTGGCCGAACTGCTGGAGGTGCGAAACGACGACTTCGTCACTGCGCGAAGTGATCCCGAGTTTCCCTTCCGATTGATCCCGCGGCGCCATCCGAACTTCATGAACTCCTCTGGCACCACGCTCGCGGCCTTGCACCGCGGCAAGCCGTACAACCCGGCCTACATGCACCCCGACGCGATCACCCGCCTCGGCCTGCAGTCGGGCGAGTCGGTCCGGGTCACCTCGCCACACGACAGCGTCTGTGCGGTGCTCGAAGCCGATGACACCCTGCGGCCTGACGTCACCGCGATGCACCACGCGTTCGGCGGGATGCCGGGCGACGACGACGAGTTCCGCAGCCAGGGCACGAATGTCGGACGACTGGTCCCGACGGATGTCGACTACGACCGGATCACCGGACTCCCGCGTCAGGGAAACATCCCCGTCCGCGTCACCGCGCTCGCCGCCCGGTAGCGCTCACTCGCCGTCGCCCGAGCCCAGCGCTCAGGCTTCGGCGAGCTGCTTCTGCTCGTAGAGCTTCGCCCATTCCTTGCGTGGCCGGATCGACACGTCGACATCGGTCGCCTTGGCGCGCAACGCCCCCACGGTGGCCTCTGCTCGCGGTGTGCGCACGAACGGATCCCAGCTGAAGAACCGGCAGGAGTTCGCCCACGTGATCTTGTTGATGTCGGAGTCCGACGCCTCCGCCGCGTTGAGTTCGGCGAGAACCTGTTCGGGCGCGTCGGGCCAGAAGCAGTCCGAGTGCGGATAGTCGCACTCCCAGGCGATGATGTCGATGCCGATCTCGTGGCGCAGCTTCAGCGACGTCTTGTCGGTGACGTAGCAGGCCAGCGAATGCTCGCGGAACACGTCGCTGGGCAGCTTGTCACCGAAGTCTCGGCGCAGCCATTTCTGGTTGGTGTAGTGCCGGTCGCTGCGGTCGAGATAGAACGGGATCCAGCCGATGCCGCCCTCGGAAAAGGCGAACTTCAGGTCCGGGTAGTTGCGCATCGCCGGACCCCACAGCAGATCCTGTGCGCACATCGCCGAGACCTGGGTGGCGAGGATGATCAGGTTGTCGATCGGCGCGTTGGGCGCCATGCTGATCGCGCCGAAGCCCGTCCCGATGTGCAGACACATCACCACGTTCTCCTCGCTCAAGGTGCGGAACACCGGACCCCAGTACTCCTCGTCGTGGTAGCTCGGCAGTCCCTCGAGGTGGGGCAACTCGGGCATCGTGACCGCGCGGCAGCCCTTGGCGGCGACCCGGCGGATCTCCGCGCACATCGCTTCGGGGTTCCAGGTCGGCATGATCGCGATCGGGATGAAGCGGTCCGGATAGGACCCAGCCCACTCGTCGATGTGCCAGTCGTTGTAGGCCGACACCATCACCAGCGTCGTCTCCTCGCGGTGCATGTTGAGGTGCCGCGCAGAGAACCCGGTGAAGGTCGGAAAGCACATCGAGGCGAGGATGCCGTTGCGGTTCATGTCGCGGACTCGCTCGTGCACGTCGTACACGCCGGGCCGCATCTCAGCGAAGCCGGCCGGGTCGCGTCCCCACTCCTCGGCCGGCCAGGAGACCACGGCGTTGAGGCCGCTGACGCCCTGCGGCCGGCCCTGATACATCCACTGGTCGACGCCCTTGTCGTCGGTCACCACTATCGGTGCCTCGTCCTTGTACCTGGCCGGAACGTGGCGCAGGAACATATCGGGTGGTTCGACGACGTGGTCGTCGATGCTCACGAGAACGAGGTCAGCTACATCCATGACTCAAGTAGTACCGTCTTGGGTCGTGACCGGCTCTGCGCTTTCGGACAGACGTTTTGCACAATCGGCCAACATCGACCGGCGCGGTGCTCACCGCGTCATCGAGTTGCGCCGGGGTGGGCGCGCCCTCGGCGGCAGCTACCTCTACGAGGGCGACGGGCTGATCACCGGATGGCACAGCCACGAAGTCCATCAGATCGAATATGCGATCGGCGGGGTGGTGGAGGTCGAGACGGCGTCGGCACACTACCTGCTGCCGCCGCAGCAGGCGGCGTGGATTCCCGTCGGCCTCGACCATCAGGCCACGATGAACCCGGACGTCAAGACCGTCGCGGTGATGTTCGACCCGCAGCTCATCACCGAAGCCGGCGACCGCGCCCGCATCCTCGCGGTCTCGCCGCTGATCCGCGAGATGATGATCTACGCCCTGCGATGGCCGATCGACCGAGCAGATGGCGACGCGATATCCGACGCCTTTTTCCGGACCTTGGCCGACCTGGTGTCCGAGGCGCTCGATCATGAAGCGCCGCTGAGCCTTCCGACCTCCGAACACCCGATCGTGTCGGCGGCCATGGCCTACACCAAGAAACACCTCGACTGCGTCACGGCCGCGGATGTGAGCCGGGCGGTGGCTGTGTCCGAACGCACACTGCGGCGTCTATTCCAGGACTCGATCGGGCTGTCCTGGCGTACCTACCTATTGCACGCACGCATGCTGCGGGCGATGGCACTGCTGGCGGCCCCGGGGCAGTCGGTGCGTCAGACGTCGTCGGCCGTGGGCTTCGACAGCCTCAGCTCGTTCACCCGGGCGTTCACCCAATTCAGCGGTGAGACGCCGACGACCTATCGCAAGCGGGTCGGGGGCGCACCTGTGTGATGCCTCCGCCGGTGATCACGAGTCGGGACGGAGCTGACCTTGACGAAGGAGGGAGTCGACGGAGTTCTGCCACCGCTCGAGCTGTGCAGGCGTGGTCAACGCTTCGGGTAGATGGCGTTCGACGTGACCGCGCAGCACCCAGGTGCCCAGGGCGAGCACCAGCGGGTTGAGCATCCCCCAGGTGGCGTCCAAGTCGGGTCGTGTCAGGCCCTGCTGCTCCCTGGTCTTCCACCGGGCCTCCCCCAAGTGCGCGAGCGAGTCGAACACCTGGCTGCCGACCGGGCTGCCGTCGGTGAGCGCCCGACCGACGTAGGCGCACACGTCGGGCTGTTCGGAGATCAGCCAGGTCACCCGCCGCCCGACGTCGGCGATCGAGTCCGCAGGCGGATCGGGGATCGGCTCGGCGAGTGTGGTGCTCATCACCTCGAGCACATGGTCGTCAACGGCCTTGATGAGATTCGCCTTGGTCACGAAGTGATGCTGGACGAGACCAAGGGACACTCCCGCCTCGGCGGCGACGGTGCGCAACGACGTCGCCGCCGTGCCCCGATCCGCAAAGCACTTCAGCGCCGCGTCCCGAATCCGGTCCACGCTCGAGGGCGTGCGGCCGTCGGACGGCTCGGGCGGTTGAGCCGCCATCAATTGCCGCAGGTGAAGCTAGGCACGATTCCACCGTATCCGTAAACGTCTGTATCGTTAAGAACCGATACAAGTGTATTGTCGGCCAGGCCGGTGAGCGCTTCAAGCATATCGGGAGGAGATGCAATGGCAGGCGACGGGCGCACCACGGGCCGTGGGCCCACCGCCGCGAGTCGCAGCGGACCCGTCACGGCCGCCGGTGCCCTCGCGCCGGCACTTCCCCTCGCACTCGACGGGGCGCCCCTCGGTGCCTGCACGCAGGACCCAGACCGGTGGGCCGTCACCGCCGACGAAGGCGCCAAAGAACTCTGCAGGGTCTGTCCGCGCCGCTGGGTGTGCGCCCAAGAGGCGTGCCAGACTCCCGGCGCCGAGGGCCTCTGGGCAGGCATCTTCATCCCGAAGACCGGCCGTGCCCGCCAGTTCGCGCTGCGGCAGCTGCGATCGCTGGCCGAACGCAACAGCACGTCGGTCAGGAAGGTCGGCTGAACCCGGCGAATCTGCATCGTTTGGTTTCAACACCGTCAATACCGGGCAGTAACAGCGCATCAGAGTTCCGTCAGCCCGTAGGAGACGTTGATGCGCGAGCGTGCCCTCGCCCCCGCCGAGAGTTCGAACGCCGAAGCAGTTGCCACCACCGGACTGTTCCTGATCTTCACCGCGATCATCGCCGTCGCGGTGTGCCTGGCGAGCTGGGGTGGGGCGGACGCTCCCTTGGCTGCCCTGTCCGGGACGATCGCGACGTTCAGCTTCGTCGCCAGCCTCGTCTGTTTCGGAGCGCAGAGTAGGGACCAGTAGCGCCGGACTGCTGCCATGATGAGCAGCTATGGCCCGCTGGTATCCGCTCCAACCCGCCGATGCCGACTTCCTTTCGTCGGCTCCGCACGTCTTCCGATACGAGAAGCGCTACGCCGCGACCCCCGATCAGGTGTGGGAGTCGCTGACCTCCGATGAATCGATCGCGGCGTGGGGTCCGTCGATCCGGAGGGTGACGTGGACGTCCTCGCGCCCGTTCGGCATCGGCACGACCCGCGACGTGGTGGCGCCCGGCGGGGCGACGATGCGCGAGCGCTACTTCCGCTGGGACGAGGGACACCGCCACTCGTTCTATGTCTACGAGTCGACGCTGCCGGTGTTCACTCGGTTCGCCGAGGACTACATCGTCGAACCCAATGCTGGGGGGACCCGCTTCACGTGGGTGCTGGCGCTCGAACCGAAGAAGGCGACTGCGCTGCCGGTCAAAGTCCTTGCGCCACTGCTGAAGGCAGGCTTCGGCCGGATCCCCGGCGAGGGGCAGAAGTACTTCGCCCAGCGCGCCTGACCACGATTTCTGCATGGGGGCCGTCACCCTCGCCCATGTATCACGACCCCGGTGTAGGACTCTGCTATCGAACTGAGTGCGGGCGGTGGGACTCGAACCCACACGTTCTTTCGAACACGGGCACCTAAAGCCCGCATGTCTGCCAGTTCCATCACGCCCGCGGTGAGGCGATCGTACCGCGCCCGCCGAACCCGGAATTGTCAGTACCGGCGCCTGGCTTGAGCACCATCGGGTGTGTCAGTCGCCGTCCGCGGGCAGGTCGGACGGCTGCACGGAGGTGTGCGCGCGGTACCGTTGGACGGTGTCCACTACACGGCGTAGGAGGCCGGCGCTCATCGTCCTGGCGATCATCGGCGCCGCCGGCTGCCTGGCGCTGGCCTGGTGGCAGTGGACCCGCTTCGAATCGGCCTCCGGCAGTTTCCAGAACCTGGGCTATGCCCTGCAGTGGCCGATGTTCGCGGGCTTCGTCGTGTACGCCTACTACAAGTTCGTGCGCTACGAGGAAGCCCCGCCCGAACCGGTCAAGCGAGACACCGTGACCGAGATACCCGACGGTCTTCTGCCGGAGAAGCCGCGCCCGGCAAGCCAATACGATGACGATCCCGCCCTGCGCGAGTACAACGCCTACCTGGCCGAACTCGCGAAGAAAGACCTCGCGAAGAAAGACCTCGCGAAGAAAGACAAGGAACACCCGGCCCCATGACCGAACCGCAGACTACCTCCGCCGAATCGATCCGCAAGGCGCTGCTCGGCTACCGCGTGCTGGCTTGGACGACGGGCATCTGGCTGATCGCGCTGTGCTACGAGATGGTGATGAAGTACGTCTACGGCGTGGAGGACCTGAACTGGATCGCCGTCGTCCACGGCTGGGTGTACTTCGTCTACCTGCTGTTCACCGCCAACCTCGCGGTCAAGGTGCGCTGGCCCATCGGCAAGACGATCGGTGTGCTGCTAGCGGGCACGATCCCGCTCGTTGGCATCATCGTCGAGCAGGTGCAGACCAGGGAGATTAAGGACCGCTACGGTCTTTAACCAGCGCCAGGTCGGCTGCCGGCACCGTGACCGGGTCCTCTCGCTTCGGGATGGCGAACGCGATCAGCGCGGCGACCACGGCGGCGCCCGCTGCGACCATCAGCGCCGCCTGCAATCCCGCCAGTGACGGCACCTTATCCCCCGCAACCGTGACGGTCATGGCCGCGAGCACCGCACCGATCACCGCACTCGAGATCGAGGTGCCCAACGACCGCGCCAGCGCGTTGATGCCGTTGGCCGCCGCCGTCTCCGAGACCGGCACGGCCGCGTTGACAAGCGCGGGCAGCGACGAGAACGCAAAGCCGACGCCGAGACTGACCAGGACGCTGAACACGCACAGCTGCCAGGGACTGTTCATCAGCCAGAGCCCGGAGAGGTAGCCGCCCGCCACCATGGCCGACCCGGCGATCAGGGTGAACCGCGGCCCGCGAACACCGGCCACGCGCGCGGCGATGGGCGACGCCAGCATCATCGCCAGCCCGCCCGGTGCCATCCACAGACCCGTGTGCAGCATCGACTGGCCGAGGCCGTAGCCGGTCTCGGTGGGTAGCTGAAGGATCTGCGGGGCGATCAGCGACATCGCGAACAGCGCGAACCCGACGGCGATCGACGCGACGTTCGTCGTCAACACCGGCCGCCGCATCGTGGTGCGCAGGTCGACCGTCGGCGACGGCACCCGCAACTGCCACCACCCGAACAGCGCGAAGACCACCACCGAACCGCCGAACAGTCCCAGCGTCACGCCACTCGTCCAGCCCCACCCGGAGCCCTTGGAGATCGCCAGCAGCAGGGACACCAGACCCACAGCCAGGCCCAGCGTGCCGATCGGATCCAGCCGGTCGCCCGAGCGGGCAGGGATGCTCGGCACCAGCAGCGAGAAGACCAGCACACCGCCGGCGCCGAGGCCCGCCGACACCCAGAACAGCATGTGCCAGTCGAAGTTCTCCGCGATGACCGCCGACAGCGGAAGTCCCAGGGCGCCGCCCACACCGAGCGACGAGCTCATCAAACCCATTGCGGCACCGACCTTCTCGGCTGGCACGGCCGCGCGCAGCACGCTGATGCCCAGCGGGATGATCGGCAACCCGAAGCCCTGCAACGCTCTGCCGACGATGAGCGGTAGCAGCTCGCTCGTCACTGCGGCCAGCAGCGACCCGGACGTCAGCAGCGCGGCAGAGGCGATCAGGATCGGCTTGGGTCCGTACATGTCGCCGAGCCGTCCGAACACCGGCGTCGCCACGGCGGCCGTGAGCAGTGTGGCGGTGATCGTCCACGACGCGTTGGCCGGGCTCGTGCGCAGCAGGTTCGGCAGCTCGGGGATCAGCGGGATGATCAACGTCTGCATCAGCGAGACGCTGATGCCCGCGGCGGCGAGCACGGCGACCAGCACTGCCGGATGCCGCGTCTTCGTCGGCTCACCACGACCACGCACCGGGAGGATGCTACCGATTAGATCGGCTATGCAAAATCTCGCACGGCCTGTGGCCGTTCACCCCGCTCACGTTCGTCAGGCCAGCTCTCGCAGCGCGGGCAGCAGCAACGCCAGCGCGCGGCCCCGATGCGACGCCGCATCCTTCTCGTCGGACGTCAGCTCCGCTGCGGTGCGCGTCGCGCCCTCCGGCAGGAACACCGGGTCGTAGCCGAAGCCGCCGTCGCCGCGCGGCTCACGGACGATGCTTCCCGGCCATTCGGCACGCACCACCAGTTCGCCGGCCCCGTGCACCAATGCGCAGGCCGACACGAAGGCGGCGCCGCGCCGCGAATCCGGCACATCAAGCAGCTGTCCCAGCAGCAGGGCGGTGTTGGCGGCGTCATCGCCGTGCGCGCCCGACCACCGCGCCGACAGCACGCCGGGCATCCCGTTCAGCGCGTCGACTGCAAGCCCGGAATCGTCGGCCACCGACGCCAACCCGGTGGAGTGAAACGCGTCGCGCGCCTTGGCCAACGCATTCTCCTCGAACGTCGCACCGGTCTCCGGTGCTTCCTCGAACGGCGGCACGTCGTCGAGCGACAGCAGGCTCAGACCCGTCACGCCGGCGGCGTCGAGCACGCGATGCAACTCAGCCAGCTTCTTGCGGTTGCGGCTGGCGACCAGCAACTCGGTCACCCCTGCTCGCATTCGACGTGGACGACTTCGCCCCCGATGGCGTCCGCGATCTTGTTGGCGAGTTTCTGCGACGCATCCGAAATGGACCAACGCTCACCGGCTACGTAGTCGAAGGCCGAGTCGCCCGATCCCTCAGACATCGCGCAACCGATCTGCCGGCTCGTGTCCGCCCAATCGTCCTTTTGGTCGTTGTCCGTCCAGACGACCAGCCTCGGAGTCTCATCGTCGATCTCGCATTCGCCGACATCGACAGCGCTCTCCATACCCGGCTCGAGGTCTTCACCACGCACCGGTTGGTAGCTGTGGCACATGAGACCCGAGGCGCCGAGTGCGCGCTGTATCGCAGAGCTATTGGCGAAGTCGGGTGAGTCGGCTTGCCCGGAGAACAGCCCACAACCGGACAGCAGAAATACCAGCGAAATACCGAACAACCTCACCATGGCCGGATTCGTCAGCTGCCGAAGGCTTTCTTCGGCGGGTCCTTCGGCTCTGGCAGCACGCCAGGATAGGGCAGCTCCAGCGCATCGCGTTGGATCTCGAAGATCTTCTCGCAGGCGCCCATCGCGGCGTCGAGCATCTTGTCCAGCGTTGAGCGCGGGAACGTCGCGCCCTCACCGGTGCCCTGGATCTCCACCAGCGTGCCGGTGTCGGTGGCTACGACGTTCATGTCGACCTCGGCGCGGGAGTCCTCGCTGTAGGGCAGGTCGACGCGGATGCGGCCGTCGACCACCCCGACGCTCACCGCGGCGATCGCGCACGACAGCGGTCGCGGATCGGACAGCTTGCCTGCAGCGGACAGGTAGGTCACCGCGTCGGTCAGCGCGACATAGGCGCCGGTGACCGCGGCCGTACGCGTACCCCCGTCGGCCTGCAACACGTCGCAGTCGATCGCGATGGTGTTCTCGCCCAGCGCCGCGAGGTCGATGCAGGCGCGCAGCGACCGACCGATCAGCCGGCTGATCTCCTGGGTGCGCCCACCAAGCCGGCCCTTGACCGACTCGCGGTCCGATCGGTCATGGGTGGCGGCCGGCAGCATCGCGTACTCCGCCGTCAGCCAGCCCTTGCCCGAGCCCTTGCGCCAGCGCGGGACCCCTTCGGTGACGCTCGCGGTGCACATCACGCGGGTCTCACCGAACTCGACCAGCACCGAACCGGCCGGATGGGTGGTGAACCCGCGGGTGATGCGAACCGGCCTCAGCTCATCGTCGAGCCGGCCGTCTTCTCGTCTGGACACGGGCCCAACCCTATCCGGTGGCCCGGACACGTCAGGCGCGTGCGACGTCGAACGCCTCGTTGCACACCACCGCGTGCACCGGGCCGTCGAACTCCGCCTTGGCTTCGCTGATGACGTCCTCGCGCGACGTCCACGGCGGAATGTGGGTCAGCAGCAGTTCTTTCACACCGGCCCGCTTGGCGGCACGGCCGGCTTCGGCGCCCGAGAGGTGCAGCCGCGGCGGCCGGTCCGGCGAGTGTGTCCACGACGCTTCGCAGAGGAACACGTCCGCGTCGCGCGCCAGGTCGATCAACGCGTCGCAGTAACCGGTGTCCCCGCTGTAGACCAGTGTCGCACCGTCTCGATCGACGATCCGCAGGCCGTACGACTCGGTCGGGTGACAGACGAGTTTCGGCGTGACGGTGAGCGTGCCGATGGTGACCGCCTCGTTGTCGACCCAGTGCCGGATCTCGAAGACGTCGGAGAAGTCGTCGATCTCTCCGCCTTCCGGCGAAGACGCCGCGCCGAGTCGGGCCCACGTGTTGGCCGGACCGTACAACACGCCGCGATCCTGCGCCGGTGACGGGTGATAGCGCCGCCACACAAAGAGTCCGGGCAGGTCCAGGCAGTGATCAGCGTGCAGGTGCGACAGCAACACGTGCACGTCGTTGGGATCGGCATGCCGTTGCAGCGCGCCGAGCACTCCACCGCCGAAGTCGAGGACCAGCGGAGGGGTCTCGGGGGCGGTGACGAGGTAACCAGACGCCGGCGAATCAGGCCCGACAACGCTGCCGGAGCAACCGAGCACGGTGATTCGCACGCTCACTAGCTTGCCATGCCCGCTATCCCTTTGACGAAAACATCGCGCGTTTGCGCGACCGAATTCATCTCCGCGCGTCGACGTGACGTTGAACCGGGCGAACCCCGTCGAGCGACGGACCCAGGAAGCGCGCCGCGAGTGTGGTGAACGCCTCGGGATCACCGGTCGCCTCGAACATCCGCCGGGCGGGCGGGCCCCCGTGCGGATGCAGCAGATCGAGTTCGGTCAGAACCCGCAGCAAGTCCTTGGCCGTCTCCTCCGCGCTCGACACCAGCGTCACCTGATCCCCCATCGCCAGCTGGATCAGACCCGACAGCATCGGGTAGTGCGTGCAACCCAGCACCAGGGTGTCGACCTCTGCACGCTGCAGCGGCTCGAGGTAGCCCTCGGCGAGACCGAGGACCTGCCTGCCGCTGGTCACCCCCCGCTCTACGAAGTCGACGAACCGCGGGCACGCCACGCCGAACACCTCGGTGTCGCGGGCCGCCGCGAACGCATCCTGGTAGGCGCCGGACGCGATGGTCGCCTCGGTGCCGATGACCCCGATCCTGCCCGAGCGGGTCGTGGCCACCGCCCTGCGGACCGCGGGCAGAATCACCTCGACGACGGGCACGGGCGCGTAGCGTTCGCGCGCGTCGCGCAGGCAGGCAGACGATGCGGTGTTGCAGGCGATCACCAGCGCCTTGACGCCGCGCTCGACCAGATCGTCACCGATCGCCAGTGCATGCCCGCGGATCTCGGGGATGGTCAACGGACCATACGGCCCGTTGCCGGTGTCGCCGACGTAGACGATGTCCTCGTCCGGCAACTGATCGATGATCGCGCGCGCAACCGTGAGGCCGCCGACCCCGGAATCGAAGATGCCGACAGGGAGCGTGCTGCCCCCGACGATTTCTGTCACGGCTTCAGATACGGGTTCGACGCGGTGATTTTCCGGCGTTCGCGCGCCTTGCGCTCCGTACCCGACAGCAAATACGCGGCGATGACGCCTGCGACGGCCCCGGCGAGATGACCCTGCCAGGACACCCCGGGTGTCCCGGGAAGCACGCCCAGCAGCACGCTGCCGTAGACGAACAGCACGACGACGCCGACGACGATCTCCCAGGCCTTGCGGGTGAAGAAACCGAAGACGATAAGGAAGGCGAGCCAGCCGAAGATCAGCCCGGACGCGCCGATGTGGTTGGTTTCGCAGCGCACACCGACATATGGACAGTGCGCACCGACGTTGCCGATCAACCAGGTGCCGAAACCGCCGACGATCCACACGATGGCGGTGGCGAAGATGAACCGCGCCAGGCCCGCCAGCGTCATCAGGAAACCCAGGATCAGCGCCGGGACGGTGTTGGCGATCAGATGATCCCAGTTCGAATGCAGCAGAGGCGCGACGACGATGCCCCACAGCCCATCGGTCTCCAGCGGCCGGATGCCGTTGTCGTCGAGTCGGTGATTCGACAGCGAGTCGAACAGTTCGATGACCCACAGCAGCACGACGAAGCTGACGACGGTCACACCGCCGACGACCCAGGCGGGTCGCTTCTTCGGCGCCGGAGCGCCGGCCATGCCCGGATATCCCGGGCCGGTCATGCCCATAGCTGGCCTTCCAAAGCGTCCTCGGCGTCATCCAGGCTACCGGCGTACGCACCGGTCGACAGATACTTCCACCCGGCGTCGCAAACGACGAACGCGATGTCGGCCCGCTCGCCCGCCTTGACGGCCTTTGCCGCCACACCGAGTGCGGCGTGCAGGATGGCACCGGTGGAGATACCGGCGAAGATGCCCTCGACCTGAATCAGCTCGCGAGTGCGTTTGATCGCGTCATAGGAGCCCACGGAGTACCGCGTGGTCAGCACGTCGGGGTCGTACAGCTCGGGGATGAACCCTTCGTCCAGGTTGCGCAGCGCGTAGACACCCTCGCCGTAGCGCGGCTCGGCGGCGACGATCTGGACGTCCGGCTTGTGCTCGCGCAGGAAGCGACCGGTGCCCATCAGGGTGCCGGTGGTGCCCAGACCCGCGACGAAATGGGTGATCTCCGGCAGGTCGGCGAGGATCTCCGGACCGGTGCCCTCGTAGTGCGCCTGCGAGTTGGCCTCGTTGCCGTACTGGTAGAGCATCACCCACGAGGGATTCTGTAGCGCAAGCTCTTTCGCGTGCGCGACCGCGGTGTTGGAACCGCCCTCGGCGGGTGAGTAGATGATGCGCGCGCCGTATAGTTCGAGCAGCTGCCGTCGCTCGATCGAGGTGTTCTCGGGCATCACGCAGATCAACTGGTAGCCCTTGAGCAGCGCTGCCATCGCCAGCGAGATCCCGGTGTTCCCGCTCGTCGGCTCGAGAATCGTCGCGCCGGGCTGCAGCAGTCCCTGCTTTTCGGCCTCCTCGATCATCCGCAGCGCGGGACGGTCCTTGATGGAACCGGTGGGGTTGCGGTCCTCGAGCTTGGCCCACAGCCGCACGTGTGGTGCGCCACCGGCACCGTCCCCGTCGCCGCCGTCGTCCCAGCGGGGCGACAGGCGCGGAAGCCCGACCAGCGGCGTGTCACCGAGCGCACGCAGCAGCGAGTCGTAACGGGTCATACGCCGTCCACGGACCCTCCCGCGACGGCCGGGAGGATCGTCACCGAATCGCCGTCGGCGACCGCGGTGTCAAGCCCACCGGAGAACCGCACGTCCTCGTCGTTGACGTAGATGTTCACGAAGCGGTTGAGCTTGCCCGGATTGTTGGAGTCCATCAGCCGCTCGGAGATGCCGGAGTAGTTGGCCTCCAGATCGCTGATGACCGCGCCCAGCGTCTCGCCGGCGGCCGTTACCCGCTTCTCGCCGCCGGTGTGGGTGCGCAGAATGGTCGGAATGGACACTGAGACAGGCATGCAACAGGCTCCTTCGAGTCTTCGGTTCTAGTACTGCTCGACGATCTTGACGTCTTCCTCGGTGACGACGCCGTCGACGATCCGGAAGCTGCGCAACTCGTGTACGTCGGGATCGCGGGTGGATACCAGCACGTAGTGAGCATCGGGTTCCTGCGCAATCGAGATGTCGGTGCGGCTCGGATAGGCCTCGGTGGCGGTATGAGAGTGATAGATGACAACGGGTACCTCGTCGGCCGCTTCCATCGCCCGGTGGACCCGCAGGTGCTCCATGGAATCGAAGCGGTAGAACGTCGGCGACCGCTCGGCGTTGACCATCTGGATGAACCGCTCCGGACGATCCGAGCCCTCAGGACCCGCGATTACCCCGCACGCCTCATCGGGGTGGTCGGCGCGGGCATGCGCGACCATGGCATCGACCAGGTCGGCTCGGATCACCAGCACTGTCTCACGCCTCCTCACCGTGGGCCGGGTTCATGCGAACGCTCCGGGCAACATGTTCCGGTAGGTCGGTATTCCGGCTACCGACTCGGCCGCCAGCACGCCGACCAGCACGGCGCGGGCCAGGCAGTCGGCGGCGGCGGCGCCGACCTGCGTGATCAACGGCACTTCTGGTGACATCGACGCCGGTGTCGTCGGGTCCGGCGCGACCTCCACCGCGCCGGTGGCCAACGCGAACACCGTATCGCCGTCGAGCGGGGTGTGGCACGGCCTGATGGTGCGCGCCAGGCCGTCGTGGGCGGCGACCGCGACCCGGCGGCACGCGGCCGGGCTCAGCGCGGCATCCGTCGCGACCACCGCGATGGTGGTGTTGAGCGGGCTGAACTCGAGGTGCCGGCCGGCGTAGGCGGCGATCTGGTCTGCCGGCGGGGGCACCAGACCGAGCTCCTCGATCTGGTAGGCCAGCCACGGCAGTCCGGTGGCGGGGTCGACGGCATCGCCTGCGGCATTGACGACGACCAGCGCCCCGACCGTCGCCCCACACTCGAGCATCGTCGACGCAGTACCGACCCCGCCCTTGAGCACACCCACCCGCGCGCCCGTGCCCGCGCCGACGCTGCCGATCGCCACCTCGCTGCAGGCGTCCTGCGCCGCGCGGTAGCCGAACTCCGCCGTCGGCCGGCACTGCCAGCCACCCACCGGCAGGTCGTAGACGACCGCGGCGGGCACGATCGGCACCACCCCGCCCTCCAGGGCGACCCCGCGCCCCTGTTCCTCCAGCCAGCGCATCACCCCGTCGGCGGCGGCGAGGCCGAACGCGCTCCCCCCGGTCAGCACGACGGCGTCGACATGGCGCACCGAGTTGATCGGGTCCAGCAGATCGGTCTCCCGGGTTCCCGGTGCCCCGCCCCTGCCGTCCACCGCGCCGACCGTGCCAGGCGGGGTGAGCACCACCGTGGTCCCGCTCGCCCAGCCGGACCCCAACGTGACGTCGGCGTCGAGCCGGTGGTGCTGGCCGACGGAAATCCCGCCCACATCGGTGATCGCCCCGGTCACGGAAGTCCGTTCCTCGCGCAAGCGCTCATCACCTCGGCTTGCCGATCAGGCCCAGCACCAGATATTCCTGAAGCACGGTCAACCACTGGTAGACGTCGAGGTGTCCGGCCATCGGATGGTCTGGCGGCAGCTCGTCGGGCCCGCCGGGCGAGATACCCAGCATGGTGCCCAGCGCCAGCCGCATGTCGTTTACCGCGGCCGCCCATGCGTGCGCGTCGCTCTCGGTCAACTCGAACTTGCCGCCCTGCGGCGGCAGGGTTGCCATAAGACGTTGCGCCGCTTCACGTTTGGCGTCGATGATGGCAGGCTCGTGCAGGCCCCGCAGCGCGCTGTTGAGGCTTTCGGTGGTTCCGGAGCCCGCCGGATGGTCGTTCTGCGCACGGTAGAAGTCGGGCAGCAGCCGTTTCATCGTGTCGTCGTCGGGTGGGGCCGAGTTGCCGGTGCGCATGCCGGTGATCTGTTCGAGTTCATCTGTTGGCGCGAGGGATTCGCGCTCGTCGAGCATGCCCACCAGGGACGATGCCAGGCTCTGCAGCAGGGCCGCCTCGTGTGCGGCGAGGGCCGACCGGAAACGCGGGCCGTCCGCGGTTTCGACCCGCTTCCACTTACGCACGTGACCGTCAGCGGTCCTGCTGCATGGTCGCCCACAGACCGGCGGCATGGAGCTTTGACACGTCGACCTCCATCGACTCGCGACTGCCCGCCGACACCACGGCCTTGCCCTCGTTGTGCACCTGGAGCATGAGCTTGGTCGCGTGCGGTTCGCTGTAGCCGAAGAGTTTCTGGAGGACATAGGTCACGTACGTCATCAAGTTCACCGGGTCGTCCCAGACGATGGTCACCCAGGGCGTGTCCGTGGCCGCATCTTCCCGCTGGTCGATCTCTTCGCGGGTTCCCGGTCGAGTCTTCGCCGGCGTCACCATGGTGTTCAGGATAGCCAACACGTACCGGCGGCTTGGAGCTACTACGGTTGCGGTGTGAATGCCGCATCCTCGGCCTTGCTCACCGACAAGTACGAGTTGACGATGCTCGCGGCTGCGCTGCAGGGCGGCACCGCCCACCGCCGCACCACCTTCGAGGTCTTCGTGCGGCGCCTGCCCGCCGGCCGCCGCTACGGGGTGGTGGCCGGTACTGCGCGGTTCCTGGAAGCGTTGGCGCAGTTCAGCTTCGACGACGCGACGCTGTCCTCGCTGTCCGAGTTCCTCGACGACCAAACGTTGAGCTACCTGTCCGGATACCGGTTCGGCGGCGAGATCGAGGGTTACCCCGAAGGCGAGTTGTACTTCCCGGGGTCGCCGATCGTCTCGGTGCACGGCAGCTTCGCCGAATGCGTCGTGCTGGAGACCCTGGTGCTGTCGATCTTCAACCACGACAGCGCGATCGCGTCGGCGGCCGCCCGCATGGCCTGCGCCGCACAGGGCCGTCCGCTGATCGAGATGGGCTCGCGCCGCACCCACGAACAGGCCGCCGTCGCCGCGGCGCGTGCCGCCTTCATCGCGGGCTTCGCCGGGACCTCGAATCTGGAGGCGCAACGACGCCACGGCGTGCCCGCCCTCGGCACCAGCGCCCACGCCTTCACCCTGCTGCATGCGACCGGCCCGGCGGGCCCCGGTGCTGAGCCTCCCGGGCAGAGAACCTCTGAGTGGGAGAAGGCGGCGTTCCGCTCCCAGGTCGACGCCCTCGGCGTGGGCACCACCCTGTTGGTGGACACCTACGACATCACCGCGGGCGTGGCGAACGCGGTCGAGGTGGCCGGACCGGAGCTCGGCGCTGTCCGCATCGACTCGGGTGACCTGGGGGTGCTCGCCCGGCAGGTCCGCGTGCAGCTCGACGGCCTGGGCGCTTCGAACACCCGGATCGTGGTGTCCGGCGACCTCGACGAATACGCGATCGCCGCACTGCGCGCCGAACCCGTTGACAGCTACGGCGTGGGCACCTCGCTGGTCACCGGATCCGGTGCCCCGACCGCGGGCATGGTCTACAAGCTGGTCGAGGTCGACGGCATGCCGGTGGAGAAGCGCAGCAGCCACAAGGAGTCGCACGGGGGGCGCAAGCAGGCGCTGCGGCTGGCCAGAAACACCGGGACGATCGTGGAGGAGGTCGTCCACCCCTACGGCCGCCCCCCCGTCGAAGACGACGGGCTGACCGCGCGCCCGCTGATGGTGCCGTTGGTTCGGGCGGGCGAACCCGTCGGCGGTCAGGATCTCGATTCCGCCCGCCAGCGCGTCCAGGCCGGACTGACCAGCCTGCCCTGGGACGGCCTGAAGTTGTCCCACGGTGAGCCTGCCATTCCGACGCGGTTGATCCCGCCCGCCGGTTAGGGGACACGCCACGCCCGACGTCACCGAACTCCTTGCCGCGGCCGTCGCCGGTCTCGGCGGCAGCGAGCGCCCCGGCCAGATCGAGATGGCCGAAGCCGTGGCGCACGCCTTCGACGCCCGCGAGCACCTCGCGGTGCAGGCCGGCACCGGCACCGGGAAGTCGCTGGCATACCTGGTGCCCGCGATCGCGCGGGCCGTCGAGACCGATGAACCCGTCGTGGTGTCCACGGCGACCATCGCGCTGCAACGCCAGTTGGTCGACCGGGACCTGCCCCGGTTGGCGCAATCGCTGGGCGACGCACTACCGCGCACGCCGGAGTTCGCGCTGTTGAAGGGTCGCGGAAATTATCTGTGCCTGAACAAGATCCACAATGGAGCAGCCAATGAGCCGGACGATCGACCGCAGGAGGAGCTCTTCGAGCCGGTCGCGTCCAGCGCTCTGGGCCGCGACGTGCAGCGGCTCATCGCGTGGTCCTCGGACACCGACACCGGCGACCGCGACGAGCTGACACCGGGCGTGCCCGACCGGTCGTGGTCTCAGGTCAGCGTTTCGGCGCGCGAATGCATCGGGGTATCGCGCTGCCCGTTCGGCACCGACTGTTTCGCGGAGAGAGCCCGCGACAAGGCCGGTCATGCCGACGTCGTCGTCACCAACCACGCGCTGCTGGCGATCGACGCGATCTCCGACGCCGCGGTGCTGCCCGAGCACCGTCTGCTCATCGTCGACGAGGCACACGAACTGGTCGACCGGGTGACGTCGGTGGCCACGGGCGAACTGTCGGCGACAGCGCTGGGTGCCGCGCACCGGCGGGCGGCGCGACTGATCGACCAGGAACTCGCGCAGCGACTCGAGGCCGCGACGGCGACATTGTCGTCGGCGATCCACGACACCGAACCCGGCCGCATCGACGTGCTGGACGACGAGTTGGAAACCTACCTGGTCGCCGTGCGCGACGCCGCTCACCGTGCCCGGTCGGCCATCGACACCGCACCCACCGATCCGAAAGCCGCGTCGGCACGCACGGAGTCGGTCACCGCACTGACCGATGTGGCCGACACCGCATCGCGGGTCATCGACTCCTTCGTGCCCGCCATCCCCGACCGCACGGACGTCGTCTGGGTGGACCGTGAGGAGACCCGCGGCACCGTCCGGAGCGTCCTGCGGGTCGCTCCACTCGCGGTCTCGGGACTGTTGCGCGCCAGGCTGTTCGAGCGTTCGACCACGGTGCTGACGTCGGCGACTCTGACCATCGGCGGCACCTTCGACGCGATGGCGACGGCGTGGGGGCTGACGGGCGAGGACAGCGGGTGGAAGGGAATCGACGTCGGCTCACCCTTCGAGCACGCCAAGTCGGGCATCCTCTACGTCGCCGCCCATCTGCCGCCACCCGGCCGTGACGGAACCGGGTCGGCGGAGCAACTCGACGAGATCCAGGCGTTGATCACCGCCGCAGGCGGCCGGACGCTGGGTTTGTTCTCATCGATGCGGGCGGCCAAGGCGGCAACCGAGGTCATGCGGGAACGACTCGACACCCCGGTGCTGTGCCAGGGCGACGACACCACATCGGCATTGGTGAAGCGGTTCGCCGAGGACCCGGAGACAACTCTGTTCGGCACGCTGTCGCTGTGGCAGGGCGTCGACGTGCCGGGACCGTCGCTGTCGCTGGTGCTGATCGACCGGATCCCGTTTCCCCGGCCCGATGACCCGTTGCTCACGGCGCGACAGCGTGCGGTCGCCGCCCGCGGCGGCAACGGGTTCATGGCCGTCGCCGCCAGCCACGCGGCGCTGCTGCTCGCCCAGGGCGCGGGCCGTCTGCTGCGCGGTGTCGACGACCGCGGAGTGGTCGCAGTGCTTGATTCCCGGATGGCCACCGCACGGTACGGCGGCTACCTGCGCGCCTCCCTACCGCCGTTCTGGCCGACCACCGATTCGACCCTGGTGCGGCAGGCGCTGGAACGTCTACGCGCCCGATGATTCCTTCACTATCCTGACAACGATTCGATGCGCGGCGGGCCCGGCCGCCGGTTTCTGTGAGAGGCGGCGATGAGTCGGCGAAACCGTCTGCGCGCTGCGATCGCCTTGTCGTCGGCGGCGCTGATGACCGCGTGCACGTCGACGCTGCCCGGCACGCCGGTCTCGGTGTTCGCCGACCCGTTCAGCGTCGCAGGCATGCCCGCGACGGACGGACCGACGGGGTTGCGGCGCAGCGCGAAACCGCCTGTCCGAGAAGTGATCGGGACCGATGGCGGGGACACCGACGAGTTGGGCCGCCAGGCGATCAGCGACATCGAAGAGTTCTGGCAGGGTGCCTACGGCGAAGCCTTCGGCGGTGAGTTCCGCCCCGTCAACGAGGTGGTCTCCTGGGACGCCAACGGGTTCGACGACATTAACTTCTGCAGCGGCGAGACATTCGGCGTGGTGAACGCAGGCTACTGCCACGACGACCAGACCATCGGCTGGGACCGCGGCGAACTATTGCCCAGTCTGCAGCAGGACTATGGCGACATGGGCGTCACGATGGTGCTGGCCCACGAATACGGACACGCCGTCCAGGAGACAGCCGGCCTGGCCGACGAGAACACCCCGACACTGGTGTCCGAGCAGCAGGCCGACTGCCTGGCCGGGTCGTACATGCGGTGGGTCGCCGAAGGCAATTCGTCGCGCTTTTCACTGGCCACCGGGGAAGGACTCAACAGCGTGCTCGCCGCGGTGATCGCGTTCCGCGACCCGTTGCTCAGCGAGAACTCCCCCGAGCTCGGAGTGGACGAGCACGGCTCGGCCTTCGAACGGCTCTCGGCCTTCCAGTTCGGCTTCACCGACGGTGCGGTGGCGTGCGCGACCATCGACATGCGCGAGATCGGCCAGCGCCGTGGTGATCTCCCGGTGCTGTTGGAGGCGAACGAAACCGGCGAATGGCCCGTCACCGAAACCTCGGTGCGCGCGATCGTCGATGCGATGAAGATCCTGTTCCCGCCGGCCGACCCGCCGCGATTGAGCTTCGAATCCGGCGACTGCCCGGATGCGCGACCCAGTCCGCCGGTCTCCTACTGCCCGGCCACCAGCACCATCTCCGTCGACCTCGCCGAATTGGAGAAGATGGGCGCGCCGCCCGACCTCGATGACCCGACAAGCATGGCCACCGGTGACAACACCGCCTACTCGGTGCTGGCGTCGCGGTACCTTCAGGCGATCCAGCAGGAGCGCGGCGTGACACTGGACAGCGCCGCCGCCGCACTGCGCACCGCCTGCCTCACCGGCGTCGCCACCACCAAGATGTCGAAGGCGGTCACCACACCGGACGGCAACACCGTCGCGCTCACCGCCGGTGACGTGGACGAGGCGGTTTCCGGGATACTCGTCAACGGCCTGGCGGCCAGCGACGCCAACGGCGAATCGGTGCCGTCGGGGTTCTCCCGCATCGACGCGTTCCGGATCGGCGTGCTCGGTGACACTGAGCGCTGCTTCAAGCGCTTCCAGTGAGCGGGCCAGATCTTCCGGGTTAGATCTTCTTGGTCACGCCGTACCAGGCCAGCACGGCCTCGGACATGTCCGTGGACCTGGTCAGGAACGCATACGAGCGGATGAAGGATTCGCCGACGCAGCCGTCGATCTTGACCCGGAAGCCGCTGACCATCACCCACGGATCGGCGCCGGTGAACTCCTTCTTGGTCACCGGTACGACGTTGATGATGCCGGGCTTGAGACCCACGGTGATCGCGCCGCCGATGTTGCCGCCCAACCCCGGCACCAGGCCTTCGGGGAACGGCGAGATGAAGTCGGTACCGAAGAGCCCGATCGAGGGGTTGATGCCGGCGGTACCGGTCAGCGCCACGCCGTTGGAGGTGCTCATGTCGATACCGCAGCCGATCTCGTAGCCGACCTCGAGGGTGCCCTCGGGCGGCGTGCCCTCGCCGGGGCCGCTCATCGCGCCGGTATAGGTGCCTCCGACGACATACTCGCGCGAGGACACCGCCGTCGTCAGCGGGGGTATCGGCGCCTGGGTCTCGTCCTTGGCCGACAGCGTCAACGTCCAGCCGTCCGGGGTTTCGGTCACCGCGGGCGGTGTGGAGGCAACGGCACCCTCGGGCGGCGGCGGCGCCCCATCGGGTGGTAGCGCCGTCGCCTCGGCGGCTGCATCGGCCGCGACGGGGCCTGGCTCAGGCTGTGCGGCAGCCCGTTCGGCGAGCAGACCGCTCATCACCACACCGACCGCGAACACGACGCCGCCTCGCCGCAGCACACCCCACACCTTCACCGCCGCACCCTTCCCGAGCGCCACCTGTTCGACGCACCGTTTCGGAACCTACCCCGCGCCGCTGGGTGGTCGTACAGGTGTCCAGAAACTCGTCCGCAGACCGTCACGAAGGCATCCGCAACACGTGACCGGCTTCCAGGGCGACCCGGACACCGTCGTCGGCGTCGGCGACCACGGCGTGCGGCTCGCCGGGCAGGTCAATGTCCACGGTGACCTCGCCACCGCCGGAGACGCGGGCGATCGCCCCGCTGTGCACCAGCGTCACCCACATTGCGCCGTCTGCCCCGAGCGCCAGCGAGTACGGACCCCCGTCGAGCGCGACCTTGAGGGCGCTCACGCGAGAGTGACGAGGCCGAGCTCGCTGTCGCCGGCCAGCAACGGGTGGTGCGGCAGCACCCGAACGGTGTAACCGACCGGACCGGCGATGGGCAGCGGCGCCGTCGCCGAGAAGATCTCGTTGCCGCCGTCGGCGGTCCCGCTGTGCTGCATGGCGACCATCACCGGCTCGACCAGGGTGTCACTCGCATCGACACGGCCCAGCACCGCCTGAACGGCGACCTGGTCGGGCCGCAGACCGGCGAGGTGCACCGTCGCGGTCAGCGTGAGCTCCGAGCCGAGCAGCGGGGTGTCGGGCAGGCCGTAGCTGTCGACATCGGTGATCTGGACCTTGGGCCACGCTTCGGACGCCTGCGAGCGGAAGTCCGCCAGGTCGCGGGCCGCGCCGAACGGTTCGCCGTCCGCACCGGGTTCCACGGTCCGGCGCAGCGATTGGGCGGCCGGCGCGTAGTACTTCTCGGTGTAGTCGCGCACCATCCGCGAGGCCAACACCTTGGGTCCGAGCGCGATGAGCGTGTGGCGCACCATCTCCGCCCACCGGACGGGAATGTCGTTCTCGTCGCGGTCGTAGAACTTCGGCGCAACCGCCTTCTCGACCAGGTCGTAGAGCGCGGCGGCCTCCAGGTCGTCGCGACGGCCGTCGTCGGCGAGACCGTCGGCCGTCGGTATCTCCCAGCCATTCTCACCGTCGTACCACTCGTCCCACCACCCGTCGCGGATCGACAGGTTCAGACCGCCGTTGAGTGCGCTCTTCATGCCCGAGGTTCCGCAGGCCTCCAGCGGGCGCAGCGGATTGTTGAGCCAGACGTCGCAGCCCCAGTACAGATGCCGGGCCATCGACATGTCGTAGTCGGGCAGAAAGGCGATGCGGTGGCGGACCTCCGGTCGGTCGGCGAACTTGACGACCTGCTGGATGAGGGCTTTGCCGCCGTCGTCGGCCGGGTGCGACTTGCCCGCCACGATGAGCTGAACCGGCCGGTGCTCGTCGAGCAGCAGCTTCTCCAACCGCTCGGGGTCGCGCAGCATCAGCGTCAGCCGCTTGTAGGTGGGCACCCGGCGGGCGAACCCGATGGTCAACGCTCGAGGATCGAATGCCGTGGCAATCCAGCCCAATTCGGCTTCCGACGCCCCGCGCTCCAGCCAGGACCGGCGCAGCCGGGCGCGCACGTCGTCGACCAGTTGCTCCCGGAGCTGGTTCCGGATCCACCACAGCTGTCCGGGCTCGACCTCGTGCAGCCGTTCCCAGACGGCCGGTTCGCGCAGCGAATTCAAGTCATCGCTGCCAAGGAGTTCTCGACCCAATTCCAGCCATTTGGGCGCGGCCCAGGTGGGTGCATGCACGCCGTTGGTGATGGAGCCGATAGGCACCTCACCGGGGTCGAAGCCCGGCCACAGCTCGTTGAACATGTGGCGGCTGACCCTGCCGTGCAACAGCGACACACCGTTGGCGCGCTGGGCCAGCCGCAGCCCCATGTGCGCCATGTTGAACTTCGACGGATCGTCCTCGGCACCGAAGTCCAGGATGCGATCCAGTGGCAGGCCGGGTAGCAGCCGCGACATCGCCCCGGACGGACCGTCGGTCGCGCCGCCGAAATACCGCCGCACCATCTCCACCGGAAACCGGTCGATGCCCGCGGGCACCGGAGTATGCGTGGTGAAGACGGTTGACGACCGCACCACCGTCAGTGCGGTGTCGAAGTCGAGTCCCGCGTCGATGAGTTCGCGGATGCGCTCGACACCGAGAAAGCCGGCATGGCCCTCGTTCATGTGGAAGACCTCGGGCGACGGGCGACCTTCCAGTTCGATGAAGGCCCGGATGGCGCGGACCCCGCCGACGCCGGCCAGGATCTCCTGTTTGATGCGGTGCTCCTGATCGCCGCCGTAGAGCCGGTCGGTAACGCCGCGCAGACCGTGGTCGTTCTCCGGGATGTCAGAGTCAAGCAGCAGCAACGGAATACGGCCCACCTGCGCAATCCACACGCGCGCTCGCAGCTCACCGTCATGCTGGCTCTGGCTGGGCATCGCGACCTTGACGAGCACCGGCCGGTTGGCGCCGTCGGTGAGCAACCGCAACGGCAGCCCCTGTGGATCCAGCGACGGATAGCTCTCGCTCTGCCAGCCGTCGGCGGTCAGCGACTGCCGGAAATACCCCGAGCGATAGAGCAGACCGACTGCGATCAGCGGCAGACCGAGGTCGGAAGCAGCTTTGAGATGGTCACCGGCGAGGATGCCCAGCCCGCCTGAGTAGTTCGGCAGCGATTCCGCGACGCCGAATTCCATCGAGAAGTAGGCGATGCCGTTGGGCAGCGGAGCACCATGCTCGATCTCCTGCTGATACCACAGCGGCCGGTTCAGATAATCGTCCAGATCGGCGGCCAACCCGTCGAGGCGGCGCAGGAACGACTCGTCGGCCGCCAGTTCGTCGAGCCGCTTCGGCCTGACCTGGCCGAGGAGGCCTAGAGGATCAGAGCCGACCTGTTTCCACAGCGCGGGATCGATGGACTGGAACAGGTCCTGGGTCGGCTTGTCCCACGACCAACGCAAGTTGATCGACAGCCGTTCGAGCGCGGCCAATCGGTCGGGCAGATGTGCGCGGACGGTGAACCTGCGAAGGGCTCTCACGCGAGTCAACCTTACTGACAATCCGCGGTCGCGCAGGGTCGTCGTCTAGTTCTTCCCCTCCCTGGGGTTGGGCCGAGCATTACGGTGGGTATAGGGCGCGACAAGGCTTTCTGAACTGACCAAGACGACACAGCGGCTCTCGCGGGCTGCGCCAGTGTAAGGAGTGGTAGGTGGCCGGTCGTATCGGAATCGATGACGTCCAGCCCGTTGTTTCCGGCGGTCGCTACCCGGCCAAGGCGGTCGTCGGCGAGATAGTGCCGGTGACCGCGACGGTGTGGCGTGAAGGCCACGAGGCGGTCGCGGCCACCCTGGTGGTGCGCTACCACGGGTCGTCGTACCCGAAGCTCGCCGACGACCCGCCGGGGCTCACCAGGGCCGCCGAACCGGTGCCCATCGAAGCCGTGGTCAGCGCAGCCCCACGCAAGAAGCCGCAGCATCTACCGATGGCCGCCGGGCGCACCCCGGACGTGTTCCACGGCGCGTTCAGTCCCGACTGCATCGGGCTGTGGACGTTCCGAGTGGACGGCTGGGGCGACCCGATAGCGACGTGGCGCAAGAACGTGACGGCCAAACTGGACGCTGGGCAGAGCGAGTCGGAATTGTCGAACGACCTGCTGGTCGGCGCGCAACTGCTGGAACGCGCCGCGACCGGGGTGCCGCGTCAACACCGCTATCCCCTGCTCGAGGCCGCGGCTCTGCTGCGGCAGCCAGGCGACCCGTTCGCGCGCGCCGGCGCTGCGCTCGCCGACGACGTCGCCGAACTTCTCGACCAGTACCCGCTGCGCGAATTGGTCACCCGGGGCGAGCAGTACGGCGTGTGGGTGGACCGGCCGCTGGCCCGGTTCAGTTCCTGGTACGAATTCTTCCCCCGCTCCACCGGCGGCTGGGACGCCCAGGGCAACCCGGTGCACGGCACGTTCGCCACTGCCACCAAGGCCTTGCCGCGGGTGGCCAGGATGGGCTTCGACGTGGTCTACCTACCGCCGATCCACCCGATCGGGAAGGTACACCGCAAGGGACGCAACAACAGCGTCACCGCGGCGCCGAAGGACGTCGGCTCACCGTGGGCGATCGGCTCCAGCGAGGGCGGCCACGACGCCGTTCACCCGATGCTGGGCACGATCGATGACTTCGACGACTTCGTCGCCGCCGCCCGCGACGACGGCATGGAGGTGGCACTCGACCTGGCGCTGCAGTGCGCGCCGGATCACCCGTGGGCCCGTGAACATCCGGAGTGGTTCACCGTGCTACCCGACGGCACCATCGCTTATGCGGAGAACCCGCCGAAGAAATACCAGGACATCTATCCGCTGAACTTCGACAACGACCCGACCGGCCTCTACGAGGAGGTGCTGCGGGTGGTGCGGTACTGGATCTCACACGGCGTCAAGGTGTTCCGCGTCGACAACCCGCACACCAAGCCACCGAACTTCTGGGCGTGGCTGATCGGCGAGGTGAAGAACGAAGAGCCCGACGTGCTGTTCCTGGCGGAGGCGTTCACCCGGCCCGCCCGGTTGTACGGGCTTGCGAAACTCGGTTTCACGCAGTCCTACACGTACTTCACCTGGCGCACCGCGAAGTGGGAGATCGTCGAATTCGGCGAGCAGATCGCCGAACACGCCGACTACGCCCGGCCGAACCTGTTCGTCAACACCCCCGACATCCTGCACGAAAGCCTCCAGCACGGCGGCCCCGGCATGTTCGCGATCCGCGCGGCGCTGGCGGCGACCATGAGCTCGACCTGGGGGGTGTACTCCGGGTTCGAACTCTTCGAGCACCGGCCGGTGCGGGAGGGCAGCGAGGAGTACCTCAACTCGGAGAAGTACGAACTGCGCCCGCGCGACTTCGATGCCGCGTTGGCCGACGGAGAGTCGTTGGAGCCGTTCCTCACCCGGCTCAACGAGATTCGCCGGTTGCACCCCGCGCTGCACGAGTTGCGCACCATCAATTTCCATCACGTCGACAACGACGCGCTGATCGCCTACAGCAAGTTCGATCCGGTGTCGGGCGACCAGGTGCTCGTGGTGGTCACCATCAATCCGTTCGGTCCGGAGGAGGCCACCCTGTGGCTGGACATGGGCGCTCTGGGTATGGAGCCCTATGACCGGTTCTGGGTACGCGACGAGATCACCGGTGAGGAATACCAATGGGGTCAGGCCAATTACGTGCGCATCGACCCCGTCCGGGCAGTGGCACACATTCTCAACATGCCGCACGTGCCCGCCGACCAACGACTCAATCTGCTGCGTAGGGAGTGACAACATGACGCAGACCAAGCAAGCGAGCAGTCCGCATCTGCGACCGCACACCGCCGACCTCAACCGGCTGCTGGCCGGGGAGCACCACGACCCGCACTCGGTCCTCGGGGCCCACGAGTACGACGACCACACGGTGCTACGCGCCTACCGGCCCCATGCGGAAGAGGTGACCGCGCTGGTCGGCGGGAAACGCTATGTCTTCCAGCACATCGAGGCGGGGCTGTTCGCGGTCGCGCTGCCGTTCACCGGTCTCTCGGACTACCGCCTCGAGGTGCGTTACCCCGGGGATCAGGTGCACACGGTCGCCGATGCCTACCGCTTCCTGCCCACGCTCGGCGAGATGGATCTGCACCTTTTCGCCGAGGGCCGTCATGAACGGCTGTGGGACATCCTCGGTGCGCATCCACGCAGCTACACCACCCCCGACGGGGTCGTCGAAGGCGTCTCGTTCGCGGTATGGGCACCGAACGCCACAGGCGTCAGCCTGATCGGTGAGTTCAACCATTGGGACGCCAACGAGGCACAACTGCGGGTGCTGGGTTCGACCGGCGTCTGGGAGCTGTTCTGGCCGGGCTTCGAGATCGGCGGGCTCTACAAGTTCCGGATCCGCGGCGCCGACGGATCGGTCTCCGAGCGCGCCGACCCGATGGCGTTCGCCACCGAGGTGCCACCGAAAACGGCATCCAAGGTGACCAAGAGCGACTACACGTGGGAGGACCAGGACTGGATGGCGCAGCGCGCCGCCCAGAACCCGGTGTTCGAGCCGATGAGCACCTACGAAGTGCACCTGATGTCGTGGCGGCCGGGGCTGAGCTACCGCGAACTGGCTCAGCAGCTCACCGAATACGTCGTCGACCATGGATTCACCCATGTCGAGCTGATGCCGGTGGCCGAGCACCCGTTCGGCGGTTCCTGGGGCTACCAGGTGACGTCGTATTACGCGCCGACGTCGCGCATGGGCACCCCCGACGAGTTCCGCCATCTGGTCGACACCCTGCATCAGGCCGGCATCGGCGTGATCATGGACTGGGTGCCCGCGCATTTCCCCAAGGACGCGTGGGCGCTGGGCCGGTTCGACGGCACCGCGCTCTACGAACACTCCGATCCGCGCCGTGGCGAGCAACTCGACTGGGGCACTTACGTTTTCGACTTCGGCCGCGCCGAGGTGCGCAACTTCCTGGTGGCCAACGCGCTCTACTGGCTGCAGGAGTTCCACATCGACGGCCTGCGGGTGGACGCCGTTGCGTCGATGCTGTACCTGGACTACTCACGCCCGGAGGGCGGCTGGACGCCCAACGTCTACGGCGGCCGCGAGAACCTCGAGGCCGTGCAGTTCCTGCAGGAGATGAACGCGACAGTGCACAAGGCCGCTCCCGGCGTCGTGACCATCGCCGAGGAGTCGACGTCGTGGCCCGGTGTCACAAGGCCGACCAACCTCGGCGGCCTTGGCTTCTCGATGAAGTGGAACATGGGCTGGATGAACGACACGCTGGAGTTCATCAAGCGCGACCCGATTCACCGCAGTTACCACCATCACGAGATCACGTTCTCGATGCTCTACGCGTTCAGCGAGAACTACGTGCTGCCGATCAGCCACGACGAGGTCGTGCACGGCAAGGGCACGCTGTGGGGCCGGATGCCGGGTGACGATCACATGAAAGCGGCCGGGCTGCGCGGTCTACTGGCCTACCAGTGGGCACATCCGGGCAAGCAACTGCTGTTCATGGGCCAGGAGTTCGGCCAGCGGGCCGAATGGTCCGAGGAGCGCGGCGTCGACTGGTACCAGCTCGACGAGAACGGCTTCTCGACGGGCGTGCTGCGCATGATGCAGGACATGAACGCCATCTACCGCAGCAGGCGCGCACTGTGGTCACAGGACACCCGCCCCGAGGGTTACTCGTGGATCGACGCCAACGACTCTGCCAACAACGTGCTCAGCTTCCTGCGCTATGGCGACGACGGGTCGGTGCTGGCTTGCGTGTTCAACTTCTCGGGATCGGAACACTCCCGCTACCGCCTCGGTCTGCCGCACGCCGGCAGCTGGCGCGAGGTGCTCAACACCGACGCCGACGTCTACAACGGTTCGGGCATCGGCAACTACGGCGCCGTGCAGGCCACCGACGAGCCATGGCACGGGCGGCCGGCGTCCGCGGTCATGGTGCTGCCCCCATTGGCAGCGCTGTGGTTCGAGTACGAACCGGCCGAGTCCTAACCGCGAGAATCAGTAGAGGGCGTTGGCCAGCTTGCGACGACCGGCGATCACTTCGGGCTCGGCGGGATCGAAGAGGTCGAAGAGCTCGACCAACCGGGTGCGCACCTTGGCGCGGTCGTCGCCCGACGTCCGCTTGATCAACCCGATGAGCCGGTCGAACGCGGCGCCGACGTTCTGCTGCAGGATCTCGACGTCGGCCGCGGCGAAGGCGGTCTCGATATCGTCGGGATTGGCGTCGGCGGCAACCACCGCACCGGGGGCGCGCGTCGTCGCTCGCTGCAAGAACGCGATCTGACGAACCGCCCCCTTGGCCTCGGCGTGGCCCGGGTTGGCGTCGAGGATCGCCTGGTAGGCGGTGCGCGCGGCGTCGAACTCCCCGGCGTCGAGGTGAGCGCGGGCGTTCGCGAGCTCGGGGTCGACCTGTTCGGGTTGCTCGGGGTCGCCGCCGCCGGGCAGCTTCCCCGCGACCGCGCTCAGCAGCGAGTCGACCCACCGGCGCAGCTGCTCCGGCGGCTGCATGCCCTGAAAGCTGGACAGCGGCTGGCCCGCCGCGAGTGCGACCGCCGTCGGAACCGCCTGAACGCCGAACATCTGGGCAACTCGCGGCACCGCATCGACGTTGACGGTCGCCAGCGACCACTTGCCGCCGTCGGAGTTGGCCAGCGCGGCCAGTGCGTCACCCAACTGGACGCTGGCGTCGCTGCGCGGCGACCACAGCAGCACCACAACGGGTACCTGACCGGACCGGACCAGCACCTCGTCTTCGAGGTTGGCCTCGGTTACCTCGACGCCGCCGGCTGGACCGGATTGGCCCGCTTCGCTCGTGGCAGGCCGCTGCTTGAGGGCCGACAGATCAACCGCGCCGGCCATCGAGGCCGCAATAGGGGGTCGTGGACGACTCACGTCAGTAAGTCTGTCACGTCGTTTCGAGTGCCGACCGCCCCGGTTGTGCGAGCGCCATGGCGGCGGCCGGCGCCCCCATCCGACCGGTGCGATCCACCCAGATGACGAAGACCACGCTGGCCAGCGGCACGACGCCGGCCAGTACGGCCAGCGCCCAGGTGCCGAGCGCCCACTTGAAGGCGACTCCTGCCAGCAGGCCGAGGAGCACGAAGGCGACGAAGATCAGCCCGTGCGCCATGCCGAATATCTTGACGCCGATCTCGGTGCGGGGCGTGCCCACGTACTTGAAGTACATCCCGGTCAGCAGGCCCACCCAGCTGACTGCCTCGAGCAGGGCGACGAGGCGAAACCAGCCCGCGATGGAACGCAGGTCCAAAGCGCGTGTCATAGCCGCCATTGTGCACGAAACAGAAGCCGATTACTACACGTCGTCGTAGCGCCGATCAGGCGCTAGCTGCGACGCAGGATCAAAGCGTCACCCTGCCCGCCGGCACCGCACAGTCCCGCCACGGCGTAACCGGACCCGCGGCGCGCCAGTTCCAGAGCGGCGTGCAGGGTGATCCGGGCACCGGACATGCCGATGGGATGGCCGATGGCGATGGCGCCGCCGTTGACGTTGACCTTGTCGGCATCCACGCCGAGTTCCTTGGTGGAGGCCAGCGCGACAGCGGAGAAGGCCTCGTTGATCTCGATCACGTCGAGCTGGTCAAGTGAAATACCTTCCCGCTCAACCGCTTTCTTGATGGCGTTGGCCGGCTGTGACTGCAGCGTGGAGTCCGGCCCGGCAACTACGCCGTGCGCGCCGATCTCGGCGAGCCAGGTCAGGCCCAGCTCGACGGCCTTGTCCTTGTTCATCACCACCACTGCGCACGCCCCGTCGGAGATCTGCGATGCCGAACCGGCGGTGATGGTGCCGTCCTTGCGGAAGGCCGGCTTCAGTCCTGCCAGCGACTCGGCGGTGGTGTTGGCGCGGATGCCCTCGTCCTCGAAGAACTCGATCGGGTCGCCCTTGCGCTGTGGGATCTGCACCGGCACGACCTCGTCGGCGTACAGGCCGTCCTTCCAGGCGGCGGCGGCCTTCTGGTGCGATCCGGCGGCGAACTCGTCCTGCTCGGCACGGGTGAACTGGTCGACATCGTTGCGCTGCTCGGTCAGCGCACCCATCGGCTGGTCGGTGAACACGTCGTGCAGCCCGTCGTAAGCCATGTGGTCGATCACCGTGACGTCGCCGTACTTGTAACCCGACCGGCTGTTCATCAGCAGGTGCGGCGCCTGGCTCATCGACTCCTGGCCACCGGCGACGACGACGTCGAACTCGCCGGCACGGATCAGCTGGTCAGCGAGCGCGATCGCGTCGATGCCCGACAGGCACATCTTGTTGATACTCAGGGCGGGCACGTCCCACCCGATGCCGGCGGCCACTGCGGCCTGCCTGGCCGGCATCTGCCCGGCGCCGGCGGTCAGCACCTGGCCCATGATGACGTACTCGACGAGCCGGGCCGGCTCTTCGGTATTCGGGAAGGCCTTCTCGAGCGCTGCGGCGATCGCGATGCCGCCGAGGTCGCTGCCCGAGAAGTCCTTCAGCGAACCCATGAGTTTGCCGACCGGAGTGCGGGCTCCCGCGACAATCACCGACTGGCGCTGCTTCATTTATTTCCTCCAGAAAGTGGGTATAGCCATGTGTGGTACATGACACATTCCGCAAACATCTGTCTCAAGGTTACCGTTACGTTATGACCACCGAACACGTAGACGCACGTCCGGCGCTCGCAAGCGCCTTGGTGGCGGCGATCGACCACGTGGGCATCGCGGTCCCGGATCTGGACGCCGCCATCAAGTGGTACCACGACCACCTCGGCATGATCGTGCTGCACGAGGAGGTCAACGAGGAACAGGGCGTCCGCGAGGCGATGCTGTCGGTTCGCGGTGCGCCCATCGGCAGCGCGCAGATCCAGCTGATGTCGCCGATCAACGAGTCCTCGACGATCGCCAAGTTCCTCGACAAGCGCGGACCGGGTCTGCAGCAGCTGGCCTATCGCACCAGCGACATCGACACACTCAGCGAACGCTTGCGCGCCGAAGGCGTGCGGTTGCTCTACGACGCCCCACGGCGCGGCACCGCGGACTCGCGGATCAATTTCATCCACCCCAAGGACGCCGGCGGTGTCCTCATCGAGCTGGTCGAGCCCGCCTCCCCAGAGCACTGACGGCTCACTAAGACCATTTGCGGGTGGGGCCCCGCGTAGACCGGTGTGCCCAGCACGCGGTGTGCCAGTGTCTGCGGTCGTCGACTGCCCGCTCGCCCAGATGGGCTTCGAACACGACCAGATGCGCGGTGCCCGGCCGGATCTCGTGGTCGCAACCGGGACAACGGTAGGTCTTGGTGGCCCGCGCTGCTGCGACCGGACGGACCTCGTAGTCGTAACCGTCGGGCCCGGTCTCGATGCGGCGCGGCGCCGGTGGCGGAGCCGGCGGCCTGCTGGATCTGCGGCGACGCGCCATGCACTCAGTCTAAGGCGCTAGAACAGGCGGAACTCGTCGCTGTCCATTCCCCGCATCTGGTCGTAGTCCAGTGTCAGGCACCGGATGCCGCGGTCGACGGCCAGCGTCTTGGCCTGCGGCTTGATCTGTTGCGCGGCAAAGACTCCGGTGACGGGCGCGAGAAGCGTGTCGCGGTTGAGCAACTCGAGATAGCGGGTCAGCTGTTCTACTCCGTCGATCTCACCGCGGCGTTTGATCTCCACAGCGACCGACCCACCGTTCTCGTCGCGGCACAGCAGGTCCACCGGCCCGATCGCGGTCATGTACTCGCGCCGCACCAGCGTGTATCCCGGGCCCAAGAGTTCCACGTGCTCGGCCAACAGTTCCTGCAGGTGGGCCTCGACGCCATCCTTGACCAGGCCGGGATCCACGCCGAGTTCATGGCTGGAATCGTGTTCGACGCTTTCGACGGTGATCCGCAGTTGCTCGCCGGCCTTGTTCTCCACCACCCAGACCGGCGCCGGACCCTCGGTCTTCTCGGTAAGCCGACACGGCGGACTCATCCAGTTCAGCGGCTTGTAGGCGCGGTCGTCGGCGTGCACACTCACCGACCCGTCGGCCTTGATCAGCAGCAGTCGCCGCGCCGAGGGCAGGTGTGCGGTCAGCCGTCCGACGTAGTCGACGGTGCATTGGGCGATCACGAGACGCACCCGAACCACCTTAGGGGCCGGTTCGGCAAATTAAGATCTAGGCACGATGAGCGTCAGCGAAAGCGTCCCGAAGCGGCTCGGCCGCGTCCTGGAGACCGTGACACGGCAGAGCGGCCGACTGCCGGACACGCCGCAGTACGGGTCGTGGCTGCTCGGCAAGCCGACCGAGAGTCAGCGGCGCAGGCGCATCCGCATCCAGGTCATCCTCACCTCGCTGTTGCTGTTCGCCAACATCATCGGAATCGTGGTGTCGTTGCTGCTCAACGCGTTGGCGATCCCCGTGCCGAGCATCTTCTCCGACGCGCCGGGGTGGCTGACGTGGGCCGTCGCCCCGACCTACATGGCGGTCGCGTTGGTCGGCGGGACCGCGTGGATCACCGCGCGGACCGTCCGCTCCCTGCGGTGGTCCATCGAAGAGCGCCCTCCGACCCGGGAGGATCAGCGCAACGTGTTCCTCGCGCCGTGGCGGGTGGCGAAGAGGCTGCTCTTCCTGTGGGGCTTCGGCACCGCGCTGCTGACGCTGTTGTACGGGCTGCAGGACACCGCCTTCATCCCCCGCTTCATCTTCGCGGTCGGGTTCCCCGGAATCGTGGTTGCCACCGCGTGCTACCTGATCACCGAATTCTCGCTGCGCCCGGTCGCGGCGGAGGCGCTGGAAGCGGGCCGTCCGCCGCGCCGGCTGACCGCCGGGATCATGGGCCGCACCATGCTGGTGTGGGCACTGGGGTCTGGGGTGCCGGTGATGGGCATTGCCATCACCGCGATCTTCTCGCTGGTACTGGGCAACCTCACGCCCACACAGTTCGGTGTTGCGGTGCTGAGCATTGCGGCAGCGGCGCTGGTGTTCGGCTTCATCCTGATGTGGATTCTGTCCTGGCTGACCGCGACTCCTGTCCGGGTGGTGCGTTCGGCACTGCACCACGTCGAGCGGGGTGATTACGACTGCGGCCTGGTGGTGTTCGACGGCACCGAACTCGGCGAGCTGCAGCGGGGCTTCAACTCGATGGTCGAGGGCCTCAAGGAACGCGAACGGGTGCGCGACTTGTTCGGTCGTCATGTCGGTCGCGACGTCGCCGCGGCGGCCGAGAAGGAACGGCCCAAGCTCGGCGGGGAGGAACGCCATGTGGCGGTCATCTTCGTCGACATCATCGGCTCGACACAGTTGGTGACGGGAAGACCCGCAACCGAAGTCGTCGAGTTGCTGAACCGCTTCTTCGCCGTCATCGTCGAGGAGGTCGACCGCCACCACGGGTTCGTCAACAAGTTCGAAGGAGATGCGGCGCTTGCGGTGTTCGGTGCGCCCAACCACTTGGAGCGGCCGGAGGACGAGGCGTTGGCCGCCGGTCGTGCCATCGCCCGGCGCATCCGCGCGGAGGTGCCCGAGTGCGAAGCGGGCATCGGCGTGGCGGCGGGCGAAGCGGTGGCGGGCAACGTCGGTGCCAAGGAACGGTTCGAGTACACCGTGATCGGCGAACCGGTCAACGAAGCAGCGCGCCTGTGCGACCTGGCGAAGGACAAGCCGGGCCATTTGCTCGCCTCATCGGATGCCCTGTCCAAGGCGAGCGACGACGAAAAGTCGCACTGGAGCCTGGGCGACACCGTCACACTGCGCGGCCACGACGAGCCGACCCGGCTCGCACTGCCGGTGTAGCTCGACCCTGTTTATCGATTGCCTGCTCGGGTACGACGTCGGCGGACGTCGAGACGAGAGGTGACACGATGACCAATCCGGGCCCGGAGGTGAGAGTTGGGCGGCGCGCGGCCGCAGTGACCGCCTCTTTCGCGGCGGTGCTGCTCGCGACCGCGACGGCGGGATGCGATTCGACGCCCTACCCCACCGGTGACGAGTTCACCACCACCGTGCAGGGAGCCGAACCGTCCGTCCCCGGCACCTCGTACCCGCCCTCGTATCCGGCCGATCCGTCGCCCGTGGTGGTGGACGTGGATATCGCAAACGGGTCGGTGCAACCGCAGAACGCAACGCTGAGCGCCACGGTCGGGCAACCCATCGAATTGCGTGTCGACAGCGACGCCGCGGCGAACATCGAGATCGAGGGCGCACTGAACCGCACGTTCGCGGTCAAGCCGGTCGCAGATCAGGTGTTCGACTTCACCGTCGACGACCCGGGCTCGGTGACGATCACAACCCGACAGCCGGCTCAGACGATCGCGACGGTCGAGGTGGCGCCGCGCCCACCGCAATGACACCGCCGCTGCCGCGATCCCGCAACGCCGGGGACGTATCAGCCGGCGCACCGCAGGGAATCCATGGACCCGGGCTGTCAGTACCTGACGTCCGGCCGCCGATCAGCCTAGGAGTCAGTAATGCGAGCATCGTCCCGCCGAAGCGTCGGTACATCGGCCGTCGCCGCTGTCGTGCTCGCGCTGTCGACAACCGGCTGCGACTTCGTACAGGGTCTGTCGACCAATCGCGGTTCGGGTTCACTCACCGAGGGAACGACCGTCGAGAACGCGTTCATCGTGCCGGTGTTCCTGCCGGACCGCTGTGCGATCCAGCTCGACGCCGGAGCGAAAATGCTCTTCACGGTCACCAACGCCAGCCCCACCGAGACCGAACGCCTTGTCGGCGTGAACACCAACGTGGCCGCGAGCGCCGATATCGACACGAGTGTCGAGATCCCCCCGAAGTCCACTGTGGGCTTCGGTGAGCCCGCGGCGCCATCGGTGGGCAACCGCGTGCCGCCGGTGCAACTCGGCGAATTGGATCCGAATCTGAAGGCCGGCATGACGGCCAACGTGACATTTCAATTCGACCGCGCCGGCGACATCGTGATGCCTGTACCGGTCAACGCGTGCCCAAGGCAGAAAGAAGAACCATTCGGGTGACGATGATGCCTGACAGTGACTCCACGGATCGGCTCAGCAGAGGGCGGTGGCGGGCGGTGCGCCTTGCGGCTCTGATCGTCGGCGTGGGCTTTCTCGGCTTCGGCGTGCTGGGATTCGTATCGCCTGTCACCGCAGAGCAGCCGACCGTGCCGGGCCCCATACTGTTCGGACTCTTCTCGGCCGGAGTCGTACACAACGTCATTCACCTGTTGATCGGAACACTCGGCCTGCTGGCCTCTCGGCGCGTCAATCACGCGCGGATATTCCTGGTGGGTGCCGGCCTCGTGCTGGGCTTGTTGTGGCTTCTGACGTACGTGGTCAACCGGAAGACGGCGGCCGACGCGCTCGCCTTCACCAACGCCGACTACCGGCTTCACTTCGGCCTCGCCGCCGTGATGATGGTGCTCGGACTGCTGCTGGGATTCGGGCGCCTGAGCCGCTCGACACGGGACGCGGACAACAAGGCTTCGGCGCCGCCGGGATCACCGATGCGCTGACGGAACACCACAGGAGCAGCGATGATTTCACCCAGGAGAGCCGGCATCCACACCCTCGGCATTGTCCTTCTCGCGGCCGCTGCAGGCTGCGGCAGCGAGCCGGCGCCGCGGCCCGACCTCGGCATGCCGCGGAACACGGCGCAGGTGTCCATCGACGGGCGCGACACCGGCAAACAGTATGTTGTGAGCTGCCGAAAGCAGCAGTGGCAGTTGAGTATCGACACCGTCGGCCAAGACGCGGGGTTCACCGCGATGCTGGACTCCGACAGCGACCTCAACGCCGAAATGGTGAAGATCCGCGACCTCGGGGGCTTCACGGGAAGCGCATGGCGCGGCGGCGTTGGCGACGTTCAGGCGCATCGCGACGCCGGCATCCTGACCATCAACGGAACGGGATACGGCTACTTCGGTGACAAGTGGACGCATCCCACCAACGCCGAATTCACCATCGAGGCCGCCTGTTGACGCGATGGCTCGCGGTCGCTCAGCTGCCGCCGACTTCGGCGGGCAAGGGCGGCGGCAACGGCTTCGTCGGAGTCATGGTCTTGGACGGCACTGGAGCCGTTCCAGCAGAAGAAGATTCGTGGAAATCGATCATCGGCTCTTCGCGAATGGTCCGAGAGCCCGCACTCACAACCAGGGACTTCTCCGAGACGAAGTAAGTGATCCCGTTGTTCTCGGCGGTGAACTCGTCGCCGGTCTGGGAGGCGGGGATGATCAGTCGGGCACCGTCACGCAGCCGCACGCCACGGTACTGATACTCACCGTCAGCGGACTTGCAGATCGCCACCCGTGACGACCCGGTGCTGCCGAAGACCACGACCTCACTGGGCGCGGCACACCGGGCGGTGGAGTCGACATAGCCCCGGGCATCTGTCGCGGGCACCGCCGAGACCGCGGGCGCGACGAGCAGCGCCCCCGCCGTGGCAGCGGCACTCGCCATGAACAGCATGCGTTTTCCCATCGACTTCCACGACACCACAAAGCCGGGTCCTGCGCTTCCCGCGACGCTGGTGATGATGCAACCGTTAGCGCGTTGAGATCGGGGCGTGAGGTTCGGCGAGGGGCGGACACTGCGCGGGTTCGGCCAGGACGCTACCGATCCTGACGTGCTGCCCCTACGAGCGAGTGCGAGAGCGACGACGACTGAGCGCATACCTGATGTCTGGTGGGTGTCGTGGCTGTTACGACGATGTCGGTTTTCCGCCAGTGATGTCGGTGGCCGCATGTAATCGTTGACGGGTGCACGAGGATTTCGACCGCTGCTACCGCGCCGTTCAGTCGAAGGACGCCCGGTTCGACGGCTGGTTCGTCACCGCCGTGCTGAGCACAGGGATTTATTGCAGGCCGAGCTGTCCGGTCCGGCCGCCGTATGCCCGCAACATGCGGTTCTACCCCACCGCGGCGGCCGCCCAGAAGGCCGGTTTCCGTGCCTGCAAACGTTGCCGCCCGGACGCGTCGCCCGGTTCGCCCGAGTGGAACGTCCGTGGTGATGTCGTTGCTCGCGCCATGCGGTTGATTACGGACGGAGTCGTCGATCGCGAGGGCGTGACCGGGCTGGCCGCCAGGCTGGGTTATACGACGCGGCAGCTCGAACGGCTGCTGCAGGCCGAAGTCGGCGCCAACCCGTTGGCGCTGGCTCGGGCACAACGCTCGCAGACCGCCCGGGTGCTCATCGAGACCACCGAATTGCCGTTCAGCGACGTGGCATTCGCGGCCGGCTTCGCCAGCATCCGGCAATTCAACGACACGGTCCGCTCGGTGTGCGACCTCACCCCGACGGTCCTGCGTCAGCGCGCGCGGGCAAGGTTCGGCAGCGGCGACGGGGGCGCCGGCGCACTCTCCTTGCGCCTGCCGGTCCGCGCACCGTTCGCCTACGAAGGACTGTTCGGGCACCTGGCCGCCAGCGCTGTCCCCGGCGTCGAGGAGGTGAGCGACGGCGCGTACCGGCGCACCCTGCGATTGCCGAACGGCAGCGGGATCGTCGGCCTCACGCCTCAACCCGACCATGTGCGGTGCCACATCGTGCTCGACGACTTCCGCGACCTCGCCACCGCCATCGCTCGCTGCCGTCGGCTGCTCGACCTCGACGCCGATCCGGAAGCTGTCATCGATGCGCTCGGCGCCGACCCGCAACTGGCCGTCCTCGTCGACAAGGCACCCGGTCAGCGAATTCCCCGCACCGTCGACGAAGGAGAACTCGCGCTGAGGGTCGTCCTCGGTCAGCAGGTGTCGGTGAAGGCCGCACGCACCCACGCCGGGCGCCTCGCCAGGGCATACGGACAACCGATCACCGACGCCAACGGCGACCTGACCCATATGTTCCCAGCGATCGAGCACCTCGCCGACATCGACCCGGTCCACCTCGCCTTCCCGAAGGCGCGACAACGGTCGCTCAACGCGCTCATCCACGCGCTGAACCGCGGAGACCTCGTTCTCGACGCGGGTTGCGACTGGAACCGCGCCCGCGAGCAGTTGTTGGCGCTGCCGGGGATCGGCCCGTGGACGGCCGAGGTCATCGCGATGCGCGGCCTCGGCGACCCGGACGCCTTCCCGGTCACCGATTTGGGCGTGCACCTGGCTGCCAAGCCAGTTGGGACTGCCGGCGGACCCTCGCCCACTCGCCGACTACAGCGCTCGCTGGCGGCCGTGGCGCGCCTACGCCACCCAACATTTGTGGACCGCACTCGACCATGCCGTCAACGAATGGCCACCGAGGGAGAATTCATGACCAGCCTGCAGTTCCGCACGATCGACAGCCCCGTCGGGCTGCTCACCCTGGCGGGAATCGACAACCGCTTGATGCACCTGCGAATGGTCGACCAGACCTACGAGCCGAGCCGCGACGGCTGGGTGCCCGACAACACCGCCTTCCCCGACGCGGTCCAACAGCTCGAGGCCTATTTCGCCGGCCACCTCACCGAGTTCGAACTCCACCTCGACCTGGTCGGCACAGCATTTCAGCGCAAGGTGTGGGCCGCACTGCTGACGATTCCATACGGCGAGACCCGCTCGTACGGCGACATCGCACGGCAGGTCGGGTCACCGGGCGCCTTCCGCGCCGTCGGACTGGCCAACGGTCACAACCCGATCGGAATCATCGTCCCGTGCCATCGGGTGATCGGCTCCAATGGAAGCCTCACCGGATACGGCGGCGGTATCGAAAAGAAAAGGACGCTATTGGAATTCGAAAAAAGTCGACTATCGCCGGTTGCGACATTATTCGATTGACGCGGACTTACTCAGAAAATGCCTGTGGCCCCCAAATCAATGGGGGCCACAGGGCTTAATGTGTGTTCGGCGGTGTCCTACTTTTCCACCCGGGTTGGGTAGTATCATTGGCGCTGGCAGGCTTAGCTTCCGGGTTCGGGATGGGTCCGGGCGTTTCCCTGCCGCTATTGACCGCCGTAACTGTATTCACTTGTTTTCAAGTGCCCACCTTTGTGTGTGGTGGGGGGTTTTGTTTGCCCTGGTGTTTCGATGGTGGTGGGGTGTGGGTTTGTGTGGGTTGTGGTTGCGGTGTTTGTGGTAAGTTTTCGGCCGGTTAGTGCCAGTTCCCTGCGCCCATTGCTGGGTGTGTAGGTCTGGTCTATCGATCCCGTGTTCTGCGGGGGGCCTTATCCCACTTGATGGGTGAGAAGCCTGGTCTTGGAGGGGGTTTCCCGCTTAGATGCTTTCAGCGGTTATCCTGTCCGAACGTGGCTATCCAGCGGTGCCCCTGGTGGGACAACTGGTGTACCAGAGGTTCGTCCGTCCCGGTCCTCTCGTACTAGGGACAGGTTTCCTCAAGCTTCTGACGCGCGCGGCGGATAGAGACCGAACTGTCTCACGACGTTCTAAACCCAGCTCGCGTGCCGCTTTAATGGGCGAACAGCCCAACCCTTGGGACCTGCTCCAGCCCCAGGATGCGACGAGCCGACATCGAGGTGCCAAACCATCCCGTCGATATGGACTCTTGGGGAAGATCAGCCTGTTATCCCCGGGGTACCTTTTATCCGTTGAGCGACACCCCTTCCACTCGGGGGTGCCGGATCACTAGTCCCGACTTTCGTCCCTGCTTGACGTGTAGGTCTCGCAGTCAAGCTCCCTTGTGCACTTACACTCAACACCTGATTGCCGTCCAGGTTGAGGGAACCTTTGGGCGCCTCCGTTACTTTTTAGGAGGCAACCGCCCCAGTTAAACTACCCGCCAGGCACTGTCCCTGAACCGGATAGACGGTTCGAGGTTAGAGGCCCAATACGATCAGAGTGGTATTTCAACAGCGACTCCACCCACACTGGCGTGCGGGTTTCACAGTCTCCCACCTATCCTACACAAACCGTATCGAGCACCAATACCAAGTTGTAGTGAAGGTCCCGGGGTCTTTTCGTCCTGCCGCGCGTAACGAGCATCTTTACTCGTAATGCAATTTCGCCGAGTCTATGGTTGAGACAGCTGAGAAGTCGTTACGCCATTCGTGCAGGTCGGAACTTACCCGACAAGGAATTTCGCTACCTTAGGATGGTTATAGTTACCACCGCCGTTTACTGGGGCTTAAATTCTCCGCTTCACCCTCGAAAGGGTTAACGGGTCCTCTTAACCTTCCAGCACCGGGCAGGCGTCAGTCCGTATACCTCGTCTTGCGACTTCGCACGGACCTGTGTTTTTAGTAAACAGTCGCTTCTCACTGGTTTGTGCCACCCCCTGCCGCTGCCGGCCGCGAAGGCCTTGACGGTGTGGGGGTCCCCCTTCTCCCGAAGTTACGGGGGCATTTTGCCGAGTTCCTTAACCATAGTTCACTCGTACGCCTCGGTATTCTCTACCTGACCACCTGTGTTGGTTTGGGGTACGGGCCGTGTATGCGCTCGCTAGAGGCTTTTCTCGACAGCATAGGATCACCGAATTCGCCTCACTCGGCTATGCATCACCTCTCAGGATATGTGAAACCCGGATTTGCCTAGGTCTCTCCCTACAGGTTTGCCCCAGTATTACCACTGACTGGTACGGCTACCTTCCTGCGTCACCCCATCGCTTGACTACTACCCACACGGGTCCCACGCAGCGGAGAAACCCCGCACCCCGAAGGGATTGGTGGCTTCTCGTTTGGGTGGTTAGCGGTGTGGATTCGTCAGGGACGCTCATACACGGGTACGGGAATATCAACCCGTTGTCCATCGACTACGCCTGTCGGCCTCGCCTTAGGTCCCGACTCACCCTGGGCGGACTGGCCTGGCCCAGGAACCCTTGGTCTTCCGGCGGGCAAGGTTCTCACTTGCCTTATCGCTACTCATGCCTGCATTCTCACTCCCCACCCTCCACAGCCAGATCACTCTGCTGCTTCGCTAGATGAGGGACGCTCCCCTACCCAACCCCATGTCATGCATGGAATTGCCGCGGCTTCGGCGGTGTGCTTGAGCCCCGCTACATTATCGGCGCACAATCACTTGACCAGTGAGCTATTACGCACTCTTTCAAGGGTGGCTGCTTCTAAGCCAACCTCCTGGTTGTCTTCGCGACTGCACATCCTTTTCCACTTAGCACACGCTTAGGGGCCTTAGCCGGCGATCTGGGCTGTTTCCTCTCGACGCACGGAGCTTATCCCCGCCGTCTCACTGCCACACTTTCACTTGTCGGCATTCGGAGTTTGGCTGACGTCAGTAACCTAGTAGGGCCCATCGGCCATCCAGTAGCTCTACCTCCAACAAGAAACATGCGACGCTGCACCTAAATGCATTTCGGGGAGAACCAGCTATCACGGAGTTTGATTGGCCTTTCACCCCTACCCACAGCTCATCCCCTCAGTCTTCAACCTAAGTGGGTTCGGGCCTCCACGCGGTCTTACCCGCGCTTCACCCTGGCCATGGGTAGATCACTCCGCTTCGGGTCCAGAACACACCACTACACACGCCACTGCTGACGTGATACGCCCTATTCAGACTCGCTTTCGCTGCGGCTACCCCACCCGGGTTAACCTCGCGACATGTCCCTGACTCGCAGGCTCATTCTTCAAAAGGCACGCCATCACCCCACCCCGAAGGGAAGGCTCTGACGGATTGTAGGCACACGGTTTCAGGTACTCTTTCACTCCCCTCCCGGGGTACTTTTCACCATTCCCTCACGGTACTAATCCGCTATCGGTCACTGGGAAGTATTCAGGCTTACCGGGTGGTCCCGGCAGATTCACAGCAGATTCCACGGGCCCGCTGCTACTCGGGGACACTGTGACAACAGATGATGAGTTTTCGTCGACGGGGCTCTCACCCTCTACGGCAGACCATCCCAGGCCACTTGAACTAACACACCATTTTCTCACTGCTGCTCTCCTCGGCGGAGGAAAGAACACAGACCCCACAACACCGCACACACAACCCCCGCCGGGTATCACATGCACACGGTTTAGCCATCCTCCGCTTTCGCTCGCCACTACTCACGGAATCACAATTGTTTTCTCTTCCTACGGGTACTGAGATGTTTCACTTCCCCGCGTTCCCCCCCAACGCCTATACATTCAGCGTTGGGTGACACGACATCACTCGTGCCGGGTTTCCCCATTCGGACATCCTCGGATCCACGCTCGGTTGACAGCTCCCCGAGGCATAACGCAGCCTCCCACGTCCTTCATCGGCTCCCAGTGCCAAGGCATCCACCATGCGCCCTTAAACACTTACACACAAACATTTCTAGAAGAAATTGCAAAGACACGACACCACAGCAACCCCGCCACCAAAAGCAACGGAGCCCTCCGGCATCTGTCTAGATGCTCGCAACCACTATCCACAAATCAAACACCACACCCCACCACCAAAGACAGGGCGACAACCAGTCCCATCTCCGGTTTCCCACACTCGGGACGAAGAGATAGCGGGCTTGTTGTCTCAAAGCCCAATAGTGTGTCTGGCAACCCCTCACCGGCTCGATCACTCGAAACCCATAACCGGCGAAACTGTTTGTCGTGCACCCAGCCGGCGCCACTACAGCCACCGACTCCTCACGGCTCGACCAGAACCCAATGTCCCGATCTTTTCGTGGTGCTCCTTAGAAAGGAGGTGATCCAGCCGCACCTTCCGGTACGGCTACCTTGTTACGACTTCGTCCCAATCGCCGATCCCACCTTCGACGGCTCCCTCCCACAAGGGGTTAGGCCACCGGCTTCGGGTGTTACCGACTTTCATGACGTGACGGGCGGTGTGTACAAGGCCCGGGAACGTATTCACCGCAGCGTTGCTGATCTGCGATTACTAGCGACTCCGACTTCACGGGGTCGAGTTGCAGACCCCGATCCGAACTGAGACCGGCTTTGAAAGGATTCGCTCCACCTCACGGCATCGCAGCCCTTTGTACCGGCCATTGTAGCATGTGTGAAGCCCTGGACATAAGGGGCATGATGACTTGACGTCATCCCCACCTTCCTCCGAGTTGACCCCGGCAGTCTCTCACGAGTCCCCGCCATAACGCGCTGGCAACATGAGACAAGGGTTGCGCTCGTTGCGGGACTTAACCCAACATCTCACGACACGAGCTGACGACAGCCATGCACCACCTGCACACAGGCCACAAGGGAACCGACATCTCTGCCGGCGTCCTGTGCATGTCAAACCCAGGTAAGGTTCTTCGCGTTGCATCGAATTAATCCACATGCTCCGCCGCTTGTGCGGGCCCCCGTCAATTCCTTTGAGTTTTAGCCTTGCGGCCGTACTCCCCAGGCGGGGTACTTAATGCGTTAGCTACGGCACGGATCCCAAGGAAGGAAACCCACACCTAGTACCCACCGTTTACGGCGTGGACTACCAGGGTATCTAATCCTGTTCGCTCCCCACGCTTTCGCTCCTCAGCGTCAGTTACTGCCCAGAGACCCGCCTTCGCCACCGGTGTTCCTCCTGATATCTGCGCATTCCACCGCTACACCAGGAATTCCAGTCTCCCCTGCAGTACTCCAGTCTGCCCGTATCGCCCGCACGCCCACAGTTAAGCTGTGAGTTTTCACGGACAACGCGACAAACCACCTACGAGCTCTTTACGCCCAGTAATTCCGGACAACGCTCGCACCCTACGTATTACCGCGGCTGCTGGCACGTAGTTGGCCGGTGCTTCTTCTGCTACTACCGTCACTTGCGCTTCGTCGTAGCTGAAAGAGGTTTACAACCCGAAGGCCGTCATCCCTCACGCGGCGTCGCTGCATCAGGCTTGCGCCCATTGTGCAATATTCCCCACTGCTGCCTCCCGTAGGAGTCTGGGCCGTATCTCAGTCCCAGTGTGGCCGGACACCCTCTCAGGCCGGCTACCCGTCGTCGCCTTGGTAGGCCATCACCCCACCAACAAGCTGATAGGCCGCGGGCCCATCCCACACCGCAAAAGCTTTCCCTACCCAGCCATGCAACCAGGAAGGTGTATTCGGTATTAGACCCAGTTTCCCAGGCTTATCCCAAAGTGCAGGGCAGATCACCCACGTGTTACTCACCCGTTCGCCACTCGAGCACCCCCGAAAGGGCCTTTCCGTTCGACTTGCATGTGTTAAGCACGCCGCCAGCGTTCGTCCTGAGCCAGGATCAAACTCTCCAAACAAAACCCAAACAAAATGAGCCATTCAGAACAATCCGAACCAAGCAACCAGCACAAAACTGGTCAAAAAAACATCACACCCCTAAACGGGAAAAAGAGGCGCAACAAAAAAACAACAAACAAAAACCACCAAACACACTATTGAGTTCTCAAACAACACACCCGCTTTTGGGGCAACCCTGCCAGTCTATAACAGACTAGAGGGAGACGTCAAACCCCGTCCGCCAGTCCGATTGGCCTGGGGCCGTGGGCTTATGAGTCATAGAGTACGCCTATTTCGCGCCAGGCCCAAAGTGAGTGCAAGAGTCCCGTGGCCGGCAACCGGAACGGTCCTAGTCGACGCGCTCGATCTCGGCGCCCAGGCTCTTGAGGTTCTCGACGAACAGTGGATAGCCGCGGTCGATGTGGAACACGTCGTGGACCTCGGTGTCACCGTCGGCGACCAAGCCCGCAAGCACGAGGCCCGCGCCGGCGCGGATGTCCGACGACCACACCGGCGCACTGGACAGCTGCGGGATACCGCGGACCACCGCGTGGTGGCCGTCGGTGCGCGCATCGGCGCCGAGCCGGATCATCTCCTCCACGAACCGGAACCGAGCTTCGAAGACGTTCTCGGTGATCATCGAAGTGCCGTCGGCGACGGCCGCCAAGCCGATCGCCATCGGCTGCAGGTCGGTCGGAAATCCAGGGAACGGCAGCGTTGCGACGTTGACCGCCTTGGGCCGCTCGTATTGCGCTATCCGGAAGCCGTCGTCGGACTGGGTCACCGTGGCGCCGGCGTCGTGCAGCTTGTGCAGTACAAGTTGCAGGTGACTGGGGTCCACGCCGGTCACGGAGATGTCACCGCGCGTCATCGCCGCGGCAATCCCCCAGGTTGCCGCCACTATGCGGTCACCGATCACCCGGTGCTCGGTCGGATGAAGCCGGTCGACACCGGTGATCGTCATCGTCGAGGTTCCCGCTCCCTCGATACGGGCGCCCATCTGGTTGAGCATCGTGCACAAATCCACCACGTCGGGTTCGCGGGCCGCGTTGTAGATCGTCGTCACACCTTCCGCGACGACGGCCGCCATCAGGATGTTCTCGGTGGCGCCGACCGACGGAAACTCGAGCTGGATCTCTGCACCGCGGAGGTGGTCGGCCTCGGCGACCACGCAACCGTGCTCGATGTTGCAACGCGCCCCCAGCTGGCGCAGGCCGGACTGGTGCATGTCCAGGGGTCGGGACCCGATCGCGTCGCCGCCCGGCAACGCCACCTTGGCGCGCTTGCACCGGCCGACCAGTGGGCCGAGGACACACACCGACGCCCGGAACTGGCGCACCGCAGCAAAGTCGGCGTCGTACTTGGGCTCATCCGGGGAGGTGACCCGTACCACGTCACCACGGAGTTCGACGGTGGCGCCGAGGCCCCGCAGCACCTCAGCCATCAGCGGCACATCGAGGATGTCCGGGCAGTTGGTGATCGTGCTGGTGCCCTCGGCCAACAGCGCGGCGGCCATCAGTTTCAGGACGCTGTTCTTTGCTCCCCCGACGGCAACTTCGCCTGACAACCGGTTTCCGCCGGTCACCACGAATCGCTCGCTCACGCGGGTTAGTGTAAACAGCGCTTCGAGCCGTGTCAGTTTCCCGCGACCTAGCGAGCCGTGTGGTCGGGTACGGTTTGACCATGGCTGTCCATCTGACCCGCATCTATACGCGCACGGGCGATGACGGAACCACCGGACTCAGCGACTTCAGCAGGGTGTCAAAGACCGACACGCGCCTGGTGGCGTATGCCGACTGCGACGAAGCCAACGCCGCCATCGGCGTCGCCGTCGCACTGGGCAATCCGACTCAGCAAATGGCCAAGGTGCTCAAGCAGATTCAGAACGACCTCTTCGACGCCGGCGCCGACCTGTCCACACCGGTCGCGGAGAATCCCGAATACCCCCCGCTGCGCATCACTCAGAGCTACATCGATCGCCTCGAGGCGTGGTGCGACGAGTTCAACGAATCGCTGCCGGCACTGAACTCCTTTGTACTGCCCGGCGGTACGCCGCTCTCGGCGTTTCTCCACGTCGCGCGTACCGTCGCCCGCCGGGCGGAGCGATCGGCGTGGTCAGCGGTGGAAACGCACGGCGATGCCGTCAGCGTGTTGCCCGCCAAATATCTGAACCGCCTGTCGGATCTGCTGTTCATCCTGTCGCGCGTGGCCAATCCCGACGGCGACGTGCTATGGAAACCCGGCGGATGAGCGCTTGCGCGAAGACCAACGTGCGCGGATGAGCGCCGGCGCGAACGCCAACAGGCCCCATCGCCGAAGCGGATCAGTAGTTCCGCCGTCGCGTACGCGGTGACGGTCTGGACTCCAACCACGACAAGAACGCCGTCAACGCACCGCGATCCAGCGCGACTTCGTAACCGCGCCGACGATCCGGGCCGGTGTCCCGCAACTCGAGGACCACGATCTCGTCAGCCATGATGTCGAACTCGTCGCCACGCGGTCCGCGGCGGGCCACGATCTCCAGACCCCGACGGCTCAACCGGCGGTCTGGCCACCATCGCAGGCTCGACAACCGGTAGAACCCGGCTTCGCCTCCGCGGTAACGCATTACGCCGTGCCGCCATCCGTGGCCACCGACGGCCGGCACATCACGCAGAATCGCCGCCGTGCCGCCAACCTGCCGCAACTTCCACAGCCGGTAACTCAGCGCGACGACCACCAGGAACAGCACGCTCACCAGCACGACCATGAGGATCATGGACGCGTTCATCTGGGTTTCCGTCGCTTCGCTCGCCCAGGTGCCGAGTCCGCTAGTCGAGCTGGCCCAGGGCGCGAAGCCTCGCCCGGCCCTTCGCAGAAGTGGCGGGATCGTCGGACTCGGCGTCCTGACGCGCGCTGTCAGCGTCGATCTCGGACTCGAGTTCGGCGGACTCGGCGAGGATGATCACGCTTTCGTCGGTGACCGACATGAAGCCGCCGCCGACTGCGATACGCAGATCGTCCTCACCCTCCCGCTCGACGCGCACCATGGCGTCGTCGACCAGCTGGGCCACCAGCGGAATGTGGTGAGGCAGGATTCCGATCTCACCCGCTGTAGTGCGGGTGAAGAGGAATGTCGCCTTGCCCGACCAGATCTCACGCTCGACGGCGACTATGTCGACGTCCATGTCTGCCATCGCTATTCGCCCTTGTCGGCGTCGTTGTCCTTGCCGTCGCCGTTGTCCTTGCCGTCGCCGTTGTCCTCGCCGTCGCCGTTGTTCTTGCTGTCTTCGTCCGACTGCACCGGGGCGCCGTCACTGCCGCCGTCGTCCATCTTCGCGCCGAGGCTTTCCGCCTTCTTCTGCAGGTCCTCGAGACCGCCGATCAGGAAGAACGCCTGCTCGGGCAGGTGGTCGAAGTCGCCCTTGGTCAGCTTGTCGAACGCCTCGATGGTCTCATTCAGGGGAACCGTCGAACCCGGCTGCCCGGTGAACTGCTCGGCCGCCATCATGTTCTGCGACAGGAAGCGCTCGATACGGCGGGCGCGCTGCACCAACTGCTTGTCCTCCTCGGCTAGCTCGTCGATGCCGAGGATGGCGATGATGTCCTGAAGGTCTTTATACCGCTGCAGGATCCGGATGACTTCCTGGGCGACGCGGTAGTGCTCGTCGCCGACCACACCCGGGTCCAGGATGGTCGAACTGGAGGCCAGCGGGTCCACCGCCGGGAAGATGCCCTTCGAGAACACCGATCGGCTGAGTTCGGTGGTTGCGTCCAAGTGGGCGAACGTGGTGGCAGGCGCCGGGTCGGTGTAGTCGTCGGCGGGCACGTACACGGCCTGCATCGAGGTGATCGAGTGGCCACGGGTCGAGGTGATGCGCTCTTGCAGCTCACCCATCTCGTCGGCCAGTGTCGGCTGGTATCCCACCGCCGAGGGCATACGTCCGAGCAGGGTGGACACCTCTGAGCCGGCCTGCGTGAACCGGAAGATGTTGTCGATGAACAACAACACATCCTGTTCCTGCTCGTCGCGGAAGAACTCTGCCATGGTCAGCGCCGACAACGCCACGCGCATACGGGTGCCGGGCGGCTCGTCCATCTGGCCGAACACGAGCGCGGTGTCCTTCAGGACGTCGGCCTCGCCGAGTTCAACCCAGAGGTCGTTGCCCTCACGGGTGCGCTCCCCCACTCCGGCGAACACCGAAGTGCCGCCGAAGTTACGGGCGATGCGGTTGATCATCTCCTGGATCAACACGGTCTTACCCACGCCCGCGCCGCCGAACAGCGCGATCTTGCCGCCGCGGACGTAGGGGGTCAGCAGATCCACGACCTTGAGGCCGGTCTCCAGCATCTCGGTCCGCGGTTCCAGCTCGTCGAAGCTCGGCGGCTTGCGGTGGATCGACCACCGCTCGAAGTCCTTGCCGTAACCGGGATCGTCGAGGCAGTCACCGAGCGCGTTGAACACGTGGCCCTTGACGCCGTCGCCGACCGGCACCGAGATCGAGTTGCCGGTGTCGGTCACCTCAACGCCACGGACTAGTCCGTCGGTCGGCTGCAGTGAGATGCAACGCACCAGGTTGTCGCCGAGGTGCTGGGCGACCTCCAACGTCAATGTCTTTGCGAGATCCTTGTAATCGATCTCGGTGTGCAGTGCGTTGAACAGTTCCGGCACGGAGCCGCGTGGGAACTCAACGTCGACGACCGGGCCGGTGACGCGCACGACGCGGCCGGCGGTGTCGGAGCGAGATGATTTCTCTTTTTGTTCGGTCGCAGCAGTCATTATCTTCTTCGCTTCCTGGGGCTACTTCTTGGCGGCGTCCGCGAGCGCGTTAGCGCCACCGACGATTTCGCTGATTTCTTGGGTGATCTGAGATTGCCGTTCGCGGTTGGCCATCAGGGTCAGATCCTTGATGAGGTCGTCGGCGTTGTCGGTCGCCGACTTCATCGCACGCCGGCGCGAAGCCGACTCCGACGCCGCCGCCTCCAGCAGCGCCGCGAAGATACGGGTAGAGATGTAGCGCGGCAGCAGCGCACCGAACAGGGTCTCGGCGTCCGGTTCGAAGGAGAACAGCGTGCGCAGTCCGGTTTCCTCTTCGGTGTACTCCACCTCCATCGGTGCGATGCGGCGGGCGATCGCCGACTGCGACAGCATCGTCTTGAACTCGGTGAACACGATGTGCAGTTCGTCGACCCCGAGGACGTTGTCCGGTCCCGGATCGTCGCCCTCGTCGTCGAGACCGGCGGTGAAGGCATCTACCAACGTCGAGGCGATCTCCTGCGCGTTCTCATAGTCGGGGCGCTCGGAAAAGCCGGTCCACGACTCCTGCACATCCCAGTTGCGAAAGCTGTAGTAGCTCAGGGCTTTCCGGCCCACAACGTACAGGACGGGCTGCTTGCCCTCCTCCCGCAGCAGGGAGAACAGCTCCTCGGACCGGCGGAACACGCTGGCGTTGTAAGCACCGCAGAGCCCACGATCCGACGACACCACCAGCACAGCGGCCCGCTTCGGGTTTTCGTGTTCGACCAGCAGCGGGTGATCCAGCGCGCTCGCATTCGCGAGTTCGGTGAGCATGTTGGTGATCTCGCGGTCATACGGCCGAGCCGCCTCGACTCGGGCCTGCGCCTTGGCGATACGCGAGGTTGCGATCATCTCTTGGGCTTTGGTGATCTTCTTGATCGACCCGGCGGAGCGGATACGGCCGCGCAGTTCGCGCAGTGTGGCAGCCATCGGTTCTCTCGCCTACTTCTTCTTCTTCGGTGCGGGCTTGCGGACCTTCACTGATTCCTTTTCGACGTCTTCCTCGCTCATGGCCTCGACATGCTCGTCGGCCACGACCGAGCTGCCGTCGGTGGTGTCGAAGCCCTTCTTGAAGTCGTTGACCACGTTCTCGAGCTTGCTTTCCAAGTCCTCGGAGAGCTTCTTGCTCTCCCGGATCTCCTTGAGGATTCCCTCCTGCGACCCCTTGACGTGCTCGAGGAACTCGCGCTCGAACTTCTGCACATCCTCCACGGGTACGGAATCGAGGTGGCCCCTGGTGCCGAGGAAGATGGCGACGACCTGCTCTTCGACCGGCATCGGGCTGCTCTGCGGCTGCTTGAGCAACTCCACCAGCCGGGCGCCGCGATCCAGCTGGTTCTTCGACGCCTCATCGAGATCGGAGGCGAACGCCGCGAACGACTCGAGCTCGCGGTACTGCGACAGATCCAGTCGCAGTGACCCGGCCACTTCTTTCATCGCCTTGATCTGAGCGGCGCCACCGACGCGGGACACCGACGCGCCGACGTTGATGGCGGGCCGCACGCCCTGATTGAACAGGTCGGTCTCCAGAAAGCACTGACCGTCGGTGATCGAGATGACGTTGGTCGGGATGTAGGCCGAGATGTCGTTGGCCTTGGTCTCGATGATCGGCAGACCGGTCAGCGATCCGCTGCCCAGTTCGTCGGAGAGCTTGGCGCAGCGCTCGAGCAGCCGCGAGTGCAAATAGAAGACGTCGCCGGGAAACGCCTCGCGGCCAGGGGGGCGGCGCAGCAGCAGCGAGATGGCGCGGTAAGCCTCGGCGTGCTTGGTCAGGTCGTCGAACACGATCAGCACATGCTTGCCGTCGTACATCCAGTGCTGGGCGATGGACGAACCGGTATACGGTGCAAGCCATTTGAAGCCGGCCGAGTCGGATGCCGGCGCGGCCACGATCGTCGTGTATTCCATCGCGCCACCCTCTTCGAGGGTTTGACGCACGCTGGCGATGGTGGTGCCCTTCTGCCCGATCGCCACGTACACGCACCGGACCTGCTGGTCGGGGTCACCGGTCTCCCAGTTCTGGCGCTGGTTGAGGATGGTGTCCACGCACACCGCGGTCTTACCGGTCTTGCGGTCGCCGATGATCAGCTGACGCTGGCCCCGACCGATGGGGGTCTGCGAGTCGATCGCTTTGATGCCCGTCTGCAGCGGCTCGCTCACGCCCTGGCGCTGCACCACCGACGGCGCCTGGAGTTCCAGCGCACGGCGCTCCGAGGTTTCGATCTCGCCGCGGCCGTCGATCGGCTGCCCCAGCGGGTTGACCACACGTCCGAGGTATCCGTCGCCAACCGGCACCGAGAGCACCTCGCCGGTGCGCTTGACCTGCTGACTCTCCTCGATCTTCTCGAAGTCACCGAGGATCACCGCGCCGATGCTGTGCTCATCGAGGTTCAGCGCCACACCCAACACACCGCCGGGGAACTCCAGCAGCTCCTGGGTCATGACCGACGGGAGTCCCTCGACGTGAGCGATGCCATCGCCCGCGTCGACGACGGTGCCGATCTCTTCACGCTCGGTCTCGGCCTCGAAGCCGGCGACGTACTCCTCGATCGCGCCCTGGATCTCATCCGCCGAGATCGTCAACTCTGCCATGGCTTTCGTCTTCCTACTTCGTGTGTGGGTCGTTGGGTGTCATCGGATCAGTCGGGCAAGTGGGACTCGGCCGCCGCGAGCTTGGATGCCAGCGAGCCGTCGATCACCTCGTCGCCGACGGCGATCGTCAAGCCGCCGAGCAGCTCTGGTTTGACGTCCAGCTGCAGCGACACGGGGTGGCCGTAGATGCGGGTCAGCAGTTCGGTGAGCCGGGTGCTTTGGGTTTCGGTGAGCTCGGCCGCGGCAGTGACGTGGGCAACGATCTCGCCTCGCCGCGAAACCGCCAGATTCGCCAGTCCTCGAATCTCCTCGTCGGCCCGCTCGCCGTGGAGCAGGCCAATCGTTTGGCGTAGCAAATCTGCGGTGTTCTTGCTCGCGCGGCGCGCAAGTAGGTTGTTCAGCAGGCTTATCCGGCCGTCCACCGGCGTGGCGTACTCGCTGAGCAGGGTGATCAGCCGCGGCTGCACATCGAGGATCCGACTGAACCGGAACAGCTGGTCTTCCACATCCTCAATCTGACCCTCGGCTTCGGCGCGCACCAGCAACGCCAGCCTGGCGATGTGCTGGATGGCGTGAATCATGTCCAGCGTGCTCGACCACCGTTGCGCGGCAGCGGTTTTGAGGATGTCGAGAGCCGCGTCCGACACCTTGCCCGACAGCACTCGCTCGACCAGCTGAACCTTGGGGCCGGAGCCGGTCGAGGGATCTGCCAGATGCCTGGCCAAGAGGGCTTCGCTGCGGAACAGTTTGGCTGCCGATGCCAGATCGTCAGCCAACCGGGTCAGCGCGGCGCCGTCGAGACCGGACACGACGCCGTCGAACTGCTCGACCACCTTGCGCAGTGAGTCGCGGCTGGCCGCGCCCAGTTTCGCGGTGACTACATCAGCCGGCGTCGTGGTCGACGGAGCCATCTCGTCGAGCTCGGCGAGGAAGCGGTCCACCGTTGCGGACTGCTCGGACGCGTCGGACAAGAAGTCGCGCACCAGATCACCGGCCCGCTGCACCGACTCGGCGCCGAGGCTTTGCCGCAATTCCCGAATGAGCTGCTGGCGCAGCAACTGAATCTGATGCGCGCCTTGTGTCTTGATACGTTCCAACTCCACGTCGGCCTGCGCCCGGAGCTGTTCGGCGATCTTCTCGGCGTCGTGCCGCGCCTCCTCGATCACCTTCTTCGCGTCGGCTCTGGCTTCTTCGAGCGCCTTGGCGTGCTCGGTGTCGGCGTCGGCCACCTTCGTCTCCGCCTCAGCATGGTCCTCGAGCTGAGTTCGGACAGCCTCCTGCTGGTTCTTCATCATCCTGCGCACGGGCGGCACAACGAATTTGACGACCAGGAAGACGATGACCGCGAAACCGACGAGCTGTCCGATGAATGTCGACATGAAGCTACCGTCCTTGACCTGTCGACACCGGCACCGTGCGAGTCGTCACGTCGACCCCGAGAACGCGGCTCGCGAGATTCGCCGCCAAGGTCTCCACTGAGGCCTGTAGATCGGCCGTCAGGGCTCGGGACTGTGCGGTGAGCTGCTCGTTGGCCTGCTGCAGCAGCCCCGATACCTCCGCATTGGCACGTGTCCGCGCGTCCTCGACGATTTTCCGTCCCTCGGCACGGGCTTCCTCGCGAACGTTGGTTGCCTCGCGGCGCGCGTCCCCCATCTCCTTGCGATAGTCCGCGTCGGCGGCAGCCCGCAGTTGGGCTGCTCGCCGATTGTCCTCGATGGTCTTCTGCACCATGGCTTCGCGGTCGCGCAGCACCTTGGAAATGGGTGGCACCACCCATTTCCCGATCACGCCGAGCACGACCAGGAAGATGGCCAACACGAAGAAGAAGGTGCCGTTGGGGATGAGGAAGTTGCTCTGGCCGCCTCCCTCAGCCGCCAACAGAACGATGTCCGGGGCAGCCATGGGTATGGACTACTTGACCGGGGTGGCGAAGACGAACAGCGCCATGAAGGCCAGGTTGATGAAGTACATGGCCTCCACCAGACCCACCGTGATGAAGAACGGGACGAACAGTCTGCCCTGCGCCTCGGGCTGGCGGGCCACGCCGTTGACCAGCGCGCTACCGACGACACCGTCACCGATCGCGGCACCGATGGCACCGCCACCGAGAAGAAGTCCACCGCCGATGAGCGCGCCAGCAGCGATTGTGGGATCCATTCCTTATCCTCCTTGATATCTGGTAGCAGTCCTACCAGGTGGTTTGCCGAGCATTACGGGTTGGTCAGTGGTGTTCTTCGTCCAGCTCCATCGACTGGGCGAAGTACAGGATCGTCAGCAGCGCGAAGATGAACGCCTGGATGGCGCCGATGAACAGATCGAAGGCCTTCCACAGGGCATTTGGTGCCCACAGAATGTACGCGGGAAACAGCGCGATGATCGCGACCATGATGCCACCGGCGAAGATGTTGCCGAAAAGTCGGAGCGACAACGAGATCGGCTTGGCGATCTCCTCGACGAGGTTGATCGGCGCCAGGAAGGCCACGTGCCCCTTGAGCAGCTTGACCGGGTGGCCGATCGGACCGCGCCGCCAGAAGCCTGCGGCGTGGTAGCAGATGAATACGAACAGGCCCAGCGCCAGCACGAAGTTGATATCGGCCGCCGCCGGCTTGAGCAATTCGTGGATGCCCGTTTCGTCGGAGTACTGCACGGGCAGTACTGCCAACCAGTTCGCGATCAGGATGAAGACGAACAGCGCCACCGCCAGGGGCAGGACGAAGGGGGCGATGCGCATGCCGATCGAGCCCTCGATCTGGTTGCGCGACTGAACCGTGATGGCTTCCCAGAACAGCTGTACTCCACTCGGGACACCGCTCGAGGTGACCTTGGCCTTCAAGTAGAAGGCCAGCGCAAGCACGATCGCGGCGGCGATGGCGGTGCTCAACAACGTGTCGGTGTTGACGGTGAGCCCGAACCAGGTGGCCTCGGTGTGTTGGCCGACGTGGATGCCCGATTCGGCGGCCAGGATGGTCTCGGTCATTGCGTCGTGGCCTCCCCTTCGGATCCGTCAAGGCCTCCCGCCCGTAGCTTCCTCGCGACGGGCAGAGCGGTCGTGAACACAAGCAGCATCTGGAACAACGCCATTCCGAACACCACACCGAGTCCCTCGGGCCGGAAGACGAAAGCGACCACCAGTCCGATCACCGTGAGGAACATCAGTCGCGTTGCGGAGTTCAGCGCCATCTTGCTCTTCAGCGGATGCGCCTGGGCCGTGATCGAATGCACGGATCGTCGCACTAGGAGGGCGTTGAGCAAACCCATGCCGAGCCCGATGCCGAAGAAGATCCCGACCAACGCGTGACCGAGCAGGGCGGTGCCCACGGTCGCCAGCGCGGCCAGCACGATGCAGATCAACGACAGTCGCAACGGCCGGAAGGCCATGGACGGTAACACCAACGGCGCGTCCTGCGCTGGCGTCGTCACTGCGTCACCTCGATCCCGCGGTCGTGTGAAGTTGCCTCAATGATTCTGTGCGTGGCGCCCCGAGCGTATCGGAGGGCAAAATGCTCGCTGGAATCACCCAAGCGGCAGCTCCCTTTGTCGGTCGTTGTTCCGTGCCGTCGGCGTTGCACCGAAGGCCCGGAGGCCGGCAACCCGCGAGGTTTTTTCGGGTTCTGATTGCACCCTAACATATGGTTAAGGCCACAAAACGGGGGTCTACTACTTTTCGTCGTACACACTCGCGAACTGACCGTTTCGGCGGCGCAGCAGAGGGATCAACGTCGCGACGACGGCCACAAGAATCGCGGCCAACATGACCACGCCGCTGTAGCGGGGATCGAAGAACATCGTGCTCGCCGCGCCGAGGGCGATGATGCCCACCCACAGGTAGATCAGCAGCACCACGCGGCGGTGGGAGTGTCCGATCTCGAGCAACCGGTGGTGCAGGTGCATCTTGTCCGGGCTGAACGGGCTGAGCCCCTTGCGGGTGCGCCGGATGATTGCCAGCAGCATGTCCAGCGCGGGCACCAGCATCACGGCCACCACGAGCAGGAACGGCGACAGCAGCGCGAAGACGTCGCGCGCGCCATAGGCGGTCTGTGAGATCGGCCCCGCCGCGGTCGTCGACGCCGCCGCGAGCATCAGCCCGATCAGCATCGAACCGGAATCGCCCATGAAGATCTTGGCCGGATGGAAGTTGTGCGGCAGGAACCCCAGACAGGCGCCGGCCAGCACTACCGAGATCACCGCGGGCGGGTAGAACAGCACGTCGCCGCCGTGGTCGCGCAGCAGTCCGACCGAGAAGATGCAGATGGCCGACGCGGTGATGAACCCGAGACCGGCGGCCAATCCGTCCAGCCCGTCGACGAAGTTCATGGCGTTCACGATCGCGACCGTCAGCGCCAGTGTCAGCAGGATCGACGACACCTGATCGAGCACGATGGTGCCCACGCCGCCGATGGGTATGTAGAGCACACTCCACGCCACGCCCATGGTGACCAGCACGCTGGCCGCGGTGATCTGGCCCGCGAACTTCGTCAGCGCATCGAGCCCCCACCGGTCGTCGATCAAACCGACGATCATGATGAGTCCGCCCGCGACGACGACCGCGGGCATGCCCGTGGAGTAGAGAAAGCCGCGGGTCAGCGCGGGCAGTTGCGAGGCAAGCAGGACCGCGACCGCGACGCCGATGTACATCGCCAGCCCGCCCATCCGCGGCGTCGGCTGCTCATGCACGTCGCGCTCGCGGGGGTAGGCCACCGCGCCAAGCCTTCGGGCCAGCACGCGGACCCAACCGGTCGCGAAGTAGGTGATGATCGCCGCGGTCAGGCCCACCAGGGCGAGCTCGCGAAGCGGGACACCCGCACCGCGATCTTCGAGCGCCAGCAGTGTGTCCGCCGCATAGACCACCGGTGAACCGTACTGCACGAAACCCACTGTCAGTCCGTCAAAGTGGCCGGTTCGGCGCCCAGCACGGACGCGATCGCCTCGGCGCTGACCGGACCCTGGCGCAGCACCCGCGGATGAGCACCGGTGAGGTCGACGATCGTCGATGCGGCCTGCTGCTCCGACGGGCCGGCCTCGAGATACACCTCTACGGCGTCGCCCAGCTGCTCGCGCGCGTCGGCCGCGGTGACCGCGGCCGGGCTGCCGGAGATGTTCGCACTCGACACCGCCATCGGACCGACCTGTCGCAGCAGTTCGATGGCCACCGGGTGCAGCGGCATCCGCAGCATCACGGTGCCGTTCGCGTCGCCGAGGTCCCACTGCAGCGACGGCGCCTGGCGGACCACCAGGCTCAGCGCGCCGGGCCAGAATGCGCGGATGAGTTCCCGGGCGGTGTGCGGAACGCTGTAGACCAGTCCCTCGATCGTGTGCCAGGAGCCGACGAGAACGGGCACGGGCATGTCGCGACCGCGGCCCTTGGCGGCCAGCAGCGCGGCGACGGCGTCACCGTCGAACGCGTCGGCGCCGATGCCGTAGACGGTGTCGGTGGGCAGCACGACGAGCCGGCCGCCTTTGAGGGCACTGAACGCCGAGGCGATGCCGAGCTCGCGCTGACCGGGATCGGAGCAGTCGAACAACTGGCTCATGCCGCGACTCCCGATGTCATGCCACCCTCCGTGCCGTCACGAACCGAGGCCGCCCGGCCAGGTCGCGGCGGGCGGTGATGTCGTCGAATCGCCCTGTCCTGGCGAACGATTCGACGGTCTGCTCCGAGGTGGTGTCGTCGTGCTCGACGGCGCATCGTCCGCCGGGCCGCAGCCACCTAGCCGCCGAATCGATGACCGCATCGATGATTCGCATGCCGTCCGATCCACCGAACAGTGCGTGCGCAGGGTCATGGTCGGCCACCTCGGGCTCCAGATCGGCCACCTCGGGGATGTAGGGCGGGTTCGCGACGACGAGATCGACGCGGCCGTCGAGGTCGGGCAGCAGACCGGGTTCGGTGACGTCGGCGTGGACGAGTTCGATCGTCGTGCCGTCGACGTTGCAGTGCGCGAATTCCAGGGCCCGTTCCGAGTCGTCGACCGCCACGATGCGGGCCGTCGGCCAGGTCCGCCACAACGCGACAGCCAGCGCGCCGGAGCCGGTACACAGATCCATGATCACCGGCGCTTGCGACAATGGCTGCGCCACAGCCCATTCGAGCAGCGCCTCGGTCTCCGGGCGGGGAATGAACACGCCGGGGCCGACGTGCACCTGGACCGGACCGAACGGGGCGATGCCGATGAGGTGTTGCAGCGGAATCCGCTTCACGCGTCGTGCGACCAGGTCGCCGTAGCGCTCGGCGAACCCGGGCCCGGCCTCGACCAGTGCGAGCCGGCCGCGCTCGGTGCCGATCGCGTGTGCTGCCAGCAGCTCGGCGTCGACGCGCGGAGACCCGACGCCCGCCCTGGCCAGCGCCGTCGCCGCGGCGTCGATCATCTGGCTGAGCCGGGTCATGTCGTCTGAAGTCGGGCTTGCTTGTCGGCGGCAGCCAGCGCGTCGAACAGGTCGTCGAGGTCACCGTCGAGCACCTGATCGAGGTTGTGTGCCTTGAAGTTGATCCGGTGATCGGCGATCCGGTTCTCCGGGAAGTTGTAGGTGCGGATCCGCTCGCTGCGGTCGACCGTACGGATCTGGCTGGCGCGGTCGGCCGAGGCGTCGGCCTGCGCCTGTTCCTCGGCGATCGCCTGCAGCCGGGCGGCGAGCACCTGAAGCGCACGGGCCTTGTTCTGCAGCTGCGAGCGCTCGTTCTGGCAGGTGACGACGATGCCGGTGGGCAGGTGGGTGAGGCGCACCGCCGAGTCGGTGGTATTAACTCCTTGGCCGCCCTTCCCTGAACTGCGGTAGACGTCGACGCGCAGATCGGACTCGTCGATCTGCACCTCTTCGACCTCTTCGGGTTCGGGGTAGATCAGCACGCCGGCCGCCGATGTGTGCACACGGCCCTGCGATTCGGTGACGGGCACCCGCTGTACCCGGTGCACGCCGCCTTCGAACTTCAGTCGCGACCACACGCCGTCGGCGGCGTCGCCCTTGCTCCGGATCGACAGCGTCGCGTCCTTGTAGCCGCCCAGATCGGAGAAGGTCTCGTCGAGCACGGTCACCGACCAGCCGTGGCGCTCGGCGTAGCGGATGTACATGCGCGCCAGGTCCGCGGCGAACAGCGCCGACTCCTCGCCGCCCTCCCCCGACTTGACCTCCAGCACGATGTCATCGCCGTCGTGGGGATCGCGTGGCGCAAGCAGGTCGGTGAGCTGGGTGTCGAGTTGTTCGACGGTGACGGCCAGCTCGTCGACCTCGGCGGCGAAGGAAGCGTCGTCGGCGGCGAGCTCACGTGCCGCCTCCAGGTCACCGCGGGCAGCCTCCAGCTTGCGGTATGTCCCGACGATGGGTGAGAGCTGCGCGAACCGCCTGCCGACCTTGCGGGCGCGGGCGGCGTCGGCGTGCAGTTCCGGATCGGCCAGCTGGCGTTCGAGGTCGGCGTGCTCGGCCAGCAGTGCATCGATCCTGGGCGCGCTGTTCGTCATGTCGACCTCCTCTCCGACGCCGGGGGTGAACGCGAACCGACGCCCGGCCTGGCCGCCGAAGCGGCAGATCGGGCGCCGGAGAGTGAGCTACTTGTCGGCTGAGTTCTTTTCGGCCGCCTGGTCCGCGCCGGCCTTGCGCTTGCCGTAGCGCTTCTCGAAGCGAGCCACCCGGCCGCCGCTGTCGAGGATCTTCTGCTTGCCGGTGTAGAACGGGTGACACTGCGAGCAGACCTCGACGTGGATCTGTCCGCTCTTCTTGGTGCTGCGCGTGGTGAACGTGTTGCCACAGCCGCAATGCACGGTGGTGTCGACGTAGTCAGGGTGAATACCCGATTTCATGGTTTCCTCTTCGATCGTGGTGCCGGGTCGCCCCTCCGCCTTCGCAGAGGACTCTGGCGTGAACCGGAACCGAGGGTCAGCGGCCCATTATGCCAGCTGAGGCCGCCAGTGACCTAAACGCGTGCGCAGCGGGCGCTATTCCGGATCGGGTCTGGTCGAAAACGTCAGAGCAGTCCCCCGCCGCCGAGCAGGCCACCGCCGTTGTCGCCGCCCGTGGGCGGTGTCTGGTCGGGGAATGCCGGTCTGGTCTCAGGCGCCACGCTGATCGGTGCTCGTGTGCTCGGCTGCGGCGCCTGCGTCGCCGGTTCCTCGGCCACCGTGGTGGGAACGATGGTCGGGGCCGCCGGCCGGGCAGGCTGAGGCGGCGGCAACATAACCTCGGGGACCGGCGGCGTGGCGTCGGCCGGCGGCGGCAGGGGCAGCGGCGCGGGAGCAGGCGCATCAGCGGGGGTCGTGGGCAGCGGCGACGGCGCGGTAGCGGTGGACGCCGGGGTCGAGGGTGCGGGCGCATCCTGAGGCGCGGCGGGTTCCGAGCGGAGCTGCAGCACAACCGCGACCGTTGCCACGAACGCCGCGAACACCACCACGCCTGCCCACAGTTTCGTTTGCCTGCCCTCGGTGGGTTTGCGATGCGCCCCGGGCGACCGGGCGGGGCGTGGCCGCCCGGCGCCGGTCGATCTCTCGGCGCCTTGCTGCGGTTCGCTCAGCACTTCGAACCGGCGAACGGACTCCTTTGCCCGCATGCGCCGATCTTACCCAGCGCTAATCGGCGACCATGTGGAATTTGCTGCCGTCCCTGCGCCAGAGCCGCCTGCCGCGCCGTCGGACGCCGAGTGCGACCAATTCGCGTTTGAGGATCTTGTTCGTCGCGGTGCTGGGCAGGTCGTCGGCGATCCACAGGTACCGGGGCCACGCCTTCGGCGAGAGGTCGCGCTGTGCGGCCAGGAACTCCTCGAACCCCTCGGGAGTGAGGTCGGCGTCGTCCTGCAGCACGACCGCGGCCATCACCTGGTCGCCGACGAGTTCGTCGGGCACCGGATAGACGGCGACCCGGTTCATCGCAGGCAGACGCAGCAGGATCCGTTCGATGGGCGCGGTCGCCAGGTTCTCGCCGTCCACGCGCATCCAGTCGGCGGTGCGCCCGGCCAGGTAGATGAACCCGTCGGCGTCGCGGTAGGCCAGGTCCCCCGACCAGTACATCCCATGGCGCATGCGTTCGTCGGTGGCCTCGCTGTCGTTGTAGTAGCCGCGGAACAGGCCGCTGCCGTCGGTGTTGACCAGTTCACCCACCGCGACGTCGGCGTTGGCCAGGGCGCCGTTCTCGTCGAACTCGGCGACCGGACACTCGGTGACGGTGTCGCTGTTGTAGATGGCCACGCCCGGAAAGCCTTGTCCGATCGACCCTTTCGGCGTGTCGGGCGTGCGGGTGATGATCACCGCGTTCTCCGTGGAGCCGAAGCCGTCGTCGACGGTGACATCGAAGCGGCGGCCGAACTCCTCGATGTCGCGGTCGGTGGCCTCGTTGCCGAAGGCGATGCGCAGGGGGTTGTCCCGGTCGTCGGACCGCTCGGGCGTGGCCAGCACGTAGGCCAGCGGCTTGCCGACGTAGTTCATGTAGGTCGCACCGTAGCGGCGGATGTCGCTCAGAAAGCCCGACGCCGAGAACTTCGCGGGCACCATCGCCGCGCCGGCCACCAGCGCCGGAGCCCAGCCGCCCACCACGGCGTTCGAGTGGAACAACGGCATCGACAGGTAACAGACGTCCTGCTGGCTCAGCTGGAACTTCTCGACGAGCCTGGTACCCGCGAAGAGAACCATCATGTTGGCCACCTGGACCGCCTTGGGATCGCCGCTGGTGCCCGAGGTGAAGATCATCATGAAGGTGTCGTCGACGCCGGCTTCCCGGTGCGGGACCAGGTCCGGTGCACCGGTGAGCAGGTCGGCCCACTCCGCACTGGACGTGTCAAACACCGTGACGTCGGCCAGATCGAGCCCGTCGAGCAGCGATCGGTGCTCTCCGTCGGTGATGAGGAACTGGCAATCGACCTTGCGGATGTCGAGCGCCAGGGCCTCGCCGCGGCGGGTGTTGTTGATGCCACACACCACATAGCCGCCGAGGCCGGCCGCAGCGAGCGCGGTCAACATGTCGGGGGTGTTGCCGAGCAGCACGCCGACGTGCAGTGGACGATCCGGATCGGCCGCGTCGATCAGGGCGGCCGCCTGAGCTTTCGCCTCGGCTATGTATTCGCGATACGTCCACGTGCGGTCGCCGTACTTCAGCGCGATCGCGTCATGCTCGGCGCGCTCGCGAAGCAGCTGCTGAAGCGTTTCCGCCATGGCCAACCTCTCGACAGTGAACAGATCTCAGAATGTGTCTACCATGACACAATGCTCCGATCGGCCCGCTAGGGCGAGAGTAGACGAGGAGTCCGCCGGGTGACGAGCAGCACGGCCACCAAGAACGTCCGCGATCGGTTGATCGATGCAGCCGAAGTCTGTCTGCGCGCCAAGGGAATCCGGTCGACGACCGTCTCCGAGGTCGCCGAGGTCGCCGGGGTGTCCCGCGGCTGGCTGTATCGCCACTTCCCGGACAAGGTGTCGCTGCTGGGTGCGGCCGTCGTTCGCCTCAACGACGCGTACTGGTGCGAGGCGCACACGATGCTCGAAGCCGTCGAGGGCCTGGATCGCCAGCTCGCCGCGGGCATCGTGCACGGCCGCACCGCCTATGACGATCCCGGCGCGCTGCTGATGAAGCTGCGCATGGAAGAACCGGAGGAGTTCGCCGCCTGCGCGGGCGCGGGCGTGCAGGGCCTGGTGCCCGACCTCGCCGAGTTCTGGTCGCGGTATCTGATCGCGGCACGCGACAGCGGTGACATCCATCCCGACACCGACGTCGCCGAGGCATCGGAATGGCTTGCGCGAGTGCTGCTTTCGCTCACCACGGTGCCTGGCGAGACGCTCGACCCGGGTGATCCAGACGCGCTGCTGCGGCACCTGCGCCGCTACGTCATGCCCGGCTTGCGATCGGACCCCGCCGTGTGATTTCGGTCTAGTCGGTCGCGCTCGGCGCTACCCGCCACGCCGAAATCGCTGGGAGTGAGACGCTCAGCGAGCAGCATCAGGATGTCGCGGATCGGGGCTTCGACGATGCGGCCGGCACCGACGCGGAAGTCGGCGTCGGTCGCGACCAGTTCGACACCGCCCAGGCGGCGCTGCGGGTTGAACGGAAAGCGCATGGTCCACAGCCGGTGTGCGGCCGCCGCGGCGGCATCGGGGGGCATGGGCAGGTCGAAACCGAGCGGGACGGCGATGTCCTGGCCGTGCACCAGGACGTCCAGCAGCGGATCGCAGTCCGCCGTGCCCGGAGCGCGCTTGCGTGAGCCACGCATGGCGCGCAATGCCTCGGAGATTTCCGCCGGTGCCCGGGTGTCCTCGACGGCGAGCCGGTGGATCATGGCGTTGAACCGGAACCCCGAGCGCACCGCCTCGAGCACCACGCGCGGCCTGCTCATGTGAGAGTGCGTCAGATGAGCCGCCACGTCCCGAACGGTCCAGCCGTCGCATAGCGACGGCGTCGACCACCGGCCGGCATCGATGCCGTCGAACATGTCGGCGAGGATTCCCCGTTGCTCGTCGATGTGCCGCCACACGGTGTCGGAGTCCATGACGCCCCCTTTCAGCGTTAGTCAGGTTTCCTGACGAAAATAGTCAGGGAAACGTACTAAAGTCAAGGAGTGACCGCATTGCCGAACACCGCGACGCTGATGTTCATCGGGCACCGAGCGGTGGAACAGCGGGTGATGGCGGCGCTGGCCGCGGCGGGGGCGGACGACGTCACACAAGCCCAGTCCCGACTCCTGCAGCGCCTAGATCCGAGCGGCATGCGCCTGACCGACCTTGCCGAGCAGGCGCGAGTCACCAAGCAGACCGCCGGGGCGCTGGTCGACCAGTTGGAGCGCGCCGGCTATGTCGCCCGCACGCCGGATCCGTCCGACGCCCGCGCCCGGCTGGTCACGTTGAGCGACAAGGGCTCAGCGCTGTGCCGGCTCGCGGGCGAGGAGGTCGCCAGGGTGGAGCTGGAATGGCGGGAGTTCCTCGGCGCGCGCAGGTTCGCACAGATGCACGACGCCCTGGCGGCGCTGCGGGAGATCACCGACCCCTTTCGCTGAGCAGTGGCGATCTAGTCGGCGTCTGGCGAACCGGGCGCGGTCTTGGACACCTGGACCAGGAACTCGTAGTTGTTCTTGGTCTTGCGCAACTGGCTCATGAGCAGGTCGATAGCCTGATGCGGGTCCAAACCGGACAACACCCGGCGCAACTTGTGCACGACGGCGAACTCGTCCGTCGACAGCAACAACTCGTCCTTGCGGGTGCCGGACGGGTTGACGTCGACGGCCGGGAACACCCGCCGCTCGGCGATCTTGCGGTCCAGCTTGAGCTCGGCGTTGCCGGTGCCCTTGAACTCCTCGAAGATCACCGTGTCGCCGGTCGAACCGGTCTCGACCATCGCGGTGGCGATGATCGTCAGCGATCCGCCCTCCTCGATGTTGCGCGCGGCGCCGAGGAACCGCTTCGGCGGGTATAGCGCGGTGGAGTCCACGCCACCGGACAGGATGCGACCCGAGGCCGGGGAGGCGTTGTTGTACGCACGGCCGAGGCGGGTGATCGAGTCGAGCAGCACGACGACGTCCTTGCCCTGCTCGACGAGCCGCTTGGCCCGTTCGATGGCCAGCTCGGCGGCCTGGGTGTGGTCGGACGGCGGCCGATCGAAGGTGGAGGCGATGACCTCACCCTTGACCGAGCGCTGCATGTCGGTGACCTCTTCCGGGCGCTCGTCGACGAGCACCACCATGAGGTGGCATTCGGGATTGTTGCGGGTGATCGCGTTGGCGATGTCCTGCATGATCGTGGTCTTACCGGCCTTGGGCGGCGACACGATCAGGGCACGCTGACCCTTGCCGATCGGCATGATCAGGTCGATGACGCGGGTGGTCAGCTTATCGGGGGTGGTCTCCAGGCGCAGCCGCTGGTTCGGGTACAGCGGGGTGAGCTTGCCGAACTCGGGGCGCTTCTTGGCGTCTTCGACAGATCCGCCGTTGACCGAGTCCAGCCGCACCAGCGGGTTGAACTTCTGCCGCTGGTTGGTCTGCTCCCCGTCTTTGGGCACCCGCACGGCGCCGGTGACCGCGTCTCCGCGACGCAGGCCGTTCTTGCGCACCATGTTCATCGAGACGTAGACGTCGTTGGGTCCGGCCAGGTAGCCGGAGGTGCGCACGAAGGCGTAGTTGTCGAGCACGTCGAGGATGCCCGCGACGGGCTGGACGACGTCGTCGTCACGCAGTTCAGCGTCGCCGCCACCCTCGCCGCCACCACGCTCGCGGCGCTTGCGGTCACGGAACCGGCGGCCCCGGCGACCACCGCGGCCCTCGCCGTCGTCGTCGCCGGCGTTGCCGCCACGGTTCTGCTGGCCACCCTGCTGATCGGACTGCTGCTGATCGCCCTGATGGCGGTCGGCCCGCTGCTGATCGCCGCCGGCCTTGGTGTCCTGGCGGCCCTCGCCCTTGGTGTCCTGGCGGCCCTCGCCCCTGGTGTCCTGCCGGCGGTCGCCCCTGGTGTCCTGGCGGCCGTCGCCCTTGGTGTCCTGGCGGCCGTCGGCCCTGGTGTTCTCCGAAGCGGTGTCCTGCGAGCCTTCGTCGCCGGCGTCCGGTCCGCCCGGTGCACCTGCCCCGCGTGACGCGGTACGTCTTTCACGGCGCTGCCGCGGCTCCTTCTCGGCCTCGCCGGTCGAGGCGTTGTCGCTACTCGTGTCGGGCGCGGTGCTGGCGTCGGACGCGGTCGCAGCGATCGACTTGTCGGCGGCCGCGGGCGTCTGGGAACCACCGTCGGAGTCCTGGCGGCGCTCGCGGATCGCGGCGACAAGCTCGCCCTTGCGCATGCCGGACGCGCCTTCGACGCCGATCTCCTTGGCCAGGGCGCGCAGTTCCGGCAGCACCATGGTGGACAGCGAAGAGGAGCGGTCGCCCGACGCGACATCGGCGGTCGGAGCGGTCTCCGCGGTCGGTGTGCTCGTCGGCGCGTCGGAAGTATCTGAGTTCACGGTGTCCGGCAGCGTCCCGTTGTCGCTGCTGCCACCAGCCGTGATGAGGTCCGTATCAGTCACGGATTTCCTTTCTTGCCCTCGCTGATCAAGTCAAGCGGGGATTCGCGTGCGCTCAGCTGACTCGCTGAACGTGTAGGCCCCACCATTGCGCTTGCAACGGTGATCGCCGGGATCCGCCGGTATGCGGCGAACCGTCAGTCCACGGGTAGAACACGGGGAAAATGAGTGGTGTCCTAGTGTCGGCGCAGGTAGAAAACGCTGCGATTGCTGGACGACAGCGAGGATAACGTGCTTTTTTGCCGGAAGCAAGGAATGCCTGTGTGCCGCGTGGTTCCTGTGACCGTCGTCCCGCATCCCGCCGCGCACCCACTGTCAACTTCTGGCGACCACGCCCGACGTCCAGCGGACCGCTTCACCGACAACCATCTCGCGGACGGTGTACCCGGCGGCGGCGCCGTAGTCGAGGGCTTCTGAAGGCAAATGCGGCGCCGTGGTCAGCGCCAATACCGCCGGGCCGGCCCCCGACAGCACCGCTGCAATGCCGCAACGCCGGAGGACACGCAGGTATTCCGCCGACGCCGGCATCGCCGCCGCCCGTTGCGGCTGGTGCAGCACATCCTCGGTCGCCGACAGCAACAGATCGGGCCGTTCGGTCAGCGCCACCACCAACAGCGCCGCCCTGCTCAGGTTGAAGCGCGCGTCGGTGTGGCTCACCTTCTCGGGCAGCAGCACCCTGGTCTCCGCTGTCGACGAGCGCACCTCTGGAATCGCCGCGAACAAATGGATGTCGGGATGGATGCGCAGCGGCGCGGCGGCGTAGCGCGGTGCCGCCCCGTCGGAATCCGTCCACGACACCACGCCGCCGCCGAGCACGGCCGCAGACGCGTTGTCGGGATGTCCCTCGAACTCCGACGACAGCTGGATCAGGTCCTGTTCCGACAGCGGTGTCGAACCAGCTTGCGCGACAAGGCCGTTCACCGCCGCAAGGCCTCCGACGACCGCTGCGGCGGATGACCCCAGCCCGCGTGAGTGCGGGATGTCGTTGCGGCACCGCACCTCCATGCCCGCCACGGCCACACCGGCCGCGTGCAGCCCACGCTCGATGGCCCGCACCACCAGATGTGAGCTGTCCAGCGGAACGTGACCGGCGCCTTCACCCTCGACCTCGACGGTCAGACCGGAATCGGTGGTGTCGACCACGATTTCGTCGTACAGGCTCAAGGCCAGTCCGAGGCTGTCGAACCCGGGGCCGAGGTTGGCGCTGGACGCCGCGACGACCGAGGTCGCCGTCAACCCGGCGGGCAGTGTCTGCGCCACGTCCATCTTCCCGTGCCCGCTAGACCAGGCCCAGCTTTTCGACCACCGCCACGGGGTCGACTGGCACCGGGATGACCGGAGGCATGCCCTTCAGCGCCGTGTCGGGGTCCTTGAGCCCGTTGCCGGTGACGGTGCACACCACGGTGGACCCTCGGGCCACCCAACCGTCCTCGATCGACTTGAGGAGCCCGGCGATGCTGGCCGCCGATGCCGGTTCGACGAAGACGCCCTCGGTCCGCGCGACGAGGTGGTACGCGGCCAGGATCTCCTCGTCCGTGGCGGCCAGGAATCGGCCGCCGGACTGCTGCTGCGCCTCGACCGCCGTTGTCCAGGACGCCGGCGACCCGATCCGGATCGCGGTGGCGATGGTCTCGGGCTCCCGCACGGGTTCGCCGAGGACCAGCGGCGCTGCCCCGGCTGCCTGAGTGCCCAGCATGCGGGGCAGGCGATCCGAAACCCCGTCGTGGTGGTACTCGGTATAGCCCTTCCAGTACGCGGTGATGTTGCCCGCGTTGCCCACCGGCAGCGAGTGCACATCGGGCGCGGCGCCGAGCGCGTCGACGATCTCGAACGCCGCCGTCTTCTGCCCCTCGATGCGGAACGGGTTGACGGAGTTGACCAGCGACACGGTCGGGAAGTCGGCGGTGAGCTTGCGCGCGAGCTCCAGGCAGTCGTCGAAGTTGCCGTCGACCTGAATGATCTTCGCACCGTGCATGACCGCCTGGGCAAGCTTGCCCATCGCGATCTTGCCCTGCGGCACCAACACCGCGCAGGTAATGCCCGCACGCGCGGCGTAAGCCGCCGCGGACGCCGAGGTGTTGCCGGTGGACGCGCAAAGCACCGCCTGCTGACCGTTCGCCACCGCCTCGGTCACCGCCATCGTCATGCCACGATCCTTGAACGAGCCGGTGGGGTTCAGGCCCTCGACCTTGAGATGCACTGTGCATCCGGTGTATTCGCTCAGGCGCTGGGCAGGCAGCAACGGCGTGCCGCCCTCGCGCAGCGTGATCGGCGTCCAATCGTCCCCGATCGGCAGGCGGTCGCGGTAGGCGGCGATCAGCCCGGGCCACGGGTGGTGGACGGTCCCCCTAGCTGCGCTGGGGGTGCCCCCATGTGGTGGGGCGCTCATTGGTCGTCGATCCCTTCCATCCGCAGCACGCTGTTGATGCTCTGCACCACCTCGAGGTCGGCCAACGCAGCCACGGTCTCGGAGAGCGCCGCGTCGGTGGCCTGATGGGTGACCACGACGATGCGCGCACCGCAACGCTGACCCTCCGCGTCGACCATGCCCTCCTGGCGCACCTCGGCGATACTCACCTCACGCTTGCCGAATTCGGCTGCCACAGCGGATAACACACCGGGCCGGTCGGCCACGTTCATGTTCACGTAGTACCGGGTCGGGATGAGTCCGATCGGGGCTATCGGGAGCTTGGCATACTTCGATTCGCGCGGTCCGCGACCGCCCTGGACCCGGTTGCGCGCGGCCATCACCAGATCGCCCATCACCGCTGAGGCCGTCGGCGCGCCGCCGGCACCCTGACCGTAGAACATCAGCCTGCCCGCGGCCTCCGCCTCGACCACCACGGCATTGAATGCGCCGTTGACCGCCGCCAGCGGGTGGCTCAGCGGCACCAACGCGGGATATACGCGTGCGGAGACGCGTTGTTGCCCTTCATCGGTGGTGAGCCGCTCACAGAGGGCCAGCAGCTTGATGGTGCACCCCAGCGCTCGGGCCGACACGAAGTCGGCGGCGGTGACCTTCGTGATGCCCTCGCGGTAGACGTCGTCGGCTGTCACCCGGGTGTGGAAGGCGATCGACGCCAGGATCGCGGCCTTCGCCGCCGCGTCGTACCCCTCGACGTCGGCAGTCGGATCCGCCTCGGCGTAACCCAGGGCGCTCGCGTCGGCGAGCGCGCTTGTGTAATCGGCGCCGGTGCTGTCCATCTCCGAGAGGATGTAGTTTGTGGTGCCGTTGACGATGCCTGCCACTCGCAGCACGCTGTCACCGGCCAGCGACTGGGTCAGTGGGCGGATGACGGGAATCGCGCCTGCCACCGCAGCCTCGAAATACAGGTCCACGTGGGCGCTTTCGGCTGCCTGTGCCAGTTCGCCGGTGGATACCGCCATCAGCGCCTTGTTCGCGGTGATGACGGACTTGCGCTGCTCCAGAGCAGTCAAGATTGCCTTGCGCGCGGGCTCGACGGGCCCCATCAACTCGACGACGATGTCGACGTCGTCGCGCGAGACGAGTTCCTCGATGTTGTCGGTGAGCAACTGGACCGGGACGCCGCGATCGTCGGCCACCCGGCGCACGCCGACGCCGCGCAGCTCGAGCGGTGCGCCGATCCGGGCGGCCAGGTCGTCGGCGCTCTCGTTGATGATGCGGACCACCTGGCTACCCACGTTGCCCATGCCGAGAACGGCCACGCCGATGGGCTTGTCGGGCTCACTCATCGCTTACCTCACTTCCAGACTCAGCAGATCGTCGACCGTCTCCCGGCGCAGGATCAGGCGGGCTCGCCCGTCGCGCACGGCCACCACAGCGGGACGGCCGATCAGGTTGTAGCGGCTCGACATGGAATAGCAGTAGGCACCGGTCGCCGCGACGCCCAGCAGGTCGCCCGGCTCGAGGTCATCGGGCACCCAGGTGTCCCTCACGACGATATCGCCGCTCTCGCAGTGCTTTCCGACGATACGGCCGCGTATCGGCGCGGCCTCGGTGAGTCGTGAGATCAGCCGCACGTCGTACTCGGCGCCGTAGAGCGACGTGCGGATGTTGTCACTCATCCCGCCGTCGACGCTGACGTAGCGGCGGTACTTGTCGGCGGCGACCGCCACATCCTTGACCGTGCCGACGCGATACAGCGTGATGGTGCCCGGCCCGGCGATGGCGCGACCGGGTTCGACGACCAACCGCGGAGCCGGCAGTCCGACGGCCGCGGACTCGTCGCGCACGATGGCGGTCAGATTCGCGGCTAGCTCGGCGACCGGCGGCGGGTCGTCGGCCGGCAGATAGGAGATGCCCAACCCGCCACCGAGGTCGACGATCGACATCTGCGACGTCTTGTCCACCCCGAACTCGGCGACCACATCGCGCAGCAGGCCGATTACGCGGTGCGCGGCGATCTCGAAACCGGCCACGTCGAAGATCTGCGAGCCGATGTGGCTGTGCAGGCCCTTGAGCCGGAGGTTATCGGTCGTGAACACCCGGCGTACGGCGTCCATCGCCGCACCGCTGGCGAGTGACAGCCCGAACTTCTGGTCCTCGTGCGCAGTGGAGATGAATTCGTGGGTGTGCGCCTCGACCCCGACGGTAACGCGAATCAGCACGTCCTGCACCACACCGGCCGCGCCGGCGATCTCGTCGAGCCGCTCGATCTCGGTCATCGAGTCGACCACAACGTGCTCAATGCCGGCCTTGACGGCGGCCGTCAGCTCATCGACGGACTTGTTGTTGCCGTGCAGCGCGATTCGCTCTGCGGGGAATCCGCCGTGCAGCGCGACGGCCATCTCCCCGCCGCTGGCGACGTCGAGGGACAGGCCCTCCTCGTTGATCCAGCGCGCCACCTCGGTGCACATGAACGCCTTGGCGGCGTAACGCACGTTCTGGCCGCCGCCGAATGCGGCCGAGATCTCGCGGCAACGCGCGCGGAAGTCGTCCTCGTCGACGACGAACGTCGGCGTGCCGAACTCGGTCGCGATGTCGGCGACGGACACGCCCCCGATCGACACGACACCCTCGGCGTCGCGAACGGTGCTGCGCGGCCATACGTTCGGCGCAAGCAGAAGCATCTCGGCGGGCGACTGCGGTCGCGGTGGGGCGCCGCCGTGGTGGATTTCTTCGGCGTGCCGGGGGCCGGCGGGATGGGCGATCACATGCGCTCCGGGGCGGTGACGCCGAGGATGGAAAGGCCGTTGGAGATCACCTGTCGGGTGGCCTGGCACAACGCCAGTCGCGCACCGTGCAGTTCGCCAGGCGCCTCGTCGCCCTGGGGCAGCACCCGGCACGAGTCGTAGAATCGGTGGTAGTCACCGGCCAGCTCCTCCAGATAGCGCGAGACGCGATGTGGTTCACGCAGGGCGGCAGCGGTTTTCAGTATCCGCGGGAACTCGCCGATGTTGCGGATCAGGGTGCCCTCTTTGTCGTGGGTGAGCAGCCGCAGGTTTGCGGTGTCGGCGGTGACGCCGAGGTCGGCGGCGTTGCGGGCGAGGGCGGATAGCCGGGCATGCGCGTATTGCACGTAGTAGACGGGGTTTTCGTTGGACGCCGACGACCACAACGCCAGGTCGATGTCGATCGGGCTGTCCACCGACGAGCGGATCAGCGAGTACCGGGCGGCGTCGACGCCGATCGCCTCGACGAGGTCGTCGAGGGTGATGACCGTGCCGGCCCGCTTGCTCATCCGGACCGGCTGCCCGTCTCTGACCAGGTTCACCATCTGGCCGATGAGCACCTCGACGGTCGCGGGGTCCTCCCCGAGTGCCGAGGCGACGGCCTTCAGTCGAGCGATGTAGCCGTGGTGGTCGGCGCCGAGCATGTAGATGCACAGGTCGAAGCCGCGTTCGCGCTTGTCGAGGTAGTAGGCGATGTCGGCGGCGACATAGGCCGGTGCGCCGTCGCTCTTGATGACGACCCGGTCCTTGTCGTCACCGTAGTCGGTGGTGCGCAGCCAGACGGCGCCGTCCTTCTCGTAGATGCTGCCGGCCTCGCGCAGCCGGGCGATCGCCTGCTCGACGCGTCCGGAATTGTGCATCGAGTCTTCGTGGGTGTAGACGTCGAAGTCGGTGCCGAAGTCGTGCAACGACTGCTTGATGTGGGCGAACATCAGGTCCACACCGATCGCGCGGAACGTCTCGCGCACCTCGGCGTCGGGCAGCCCAAGCGCGTCGGGCTCCTTGGCGAGCACCTGAGCGGCGATGTCGGCGATGTAGTCGCCGGCGTAGCCGTCCTCCGGTATGGAGTTGCCCTTGGCAGCGGCGATCAGCGAGTTCGTGAACCGGTCGATCTGCGCGCCGTGGTCGTTGAAGTAGTACTCCCGTACCACCCGGGCGCCCTGGGTGGACAGCAGCCGGCCCAGGGCGTCGCCGACCGCGGCCCAGCGGCTGCCGCCGATGTGAATCGGACCGGTCGGATTCGCGGAGACGAACTCGAGGTTGATGCTCTGCCCGGCCAGTACGGCGGAATGGCCGTACTCGGGCCCCGCGGTCAAGACGTCGGTGACGATGACGTTCTGCGCCGAGGCCTCGATCCGCAGGTTGACGAAACCGGGGCCCGCGACGTCGGCGGCGGCGATGCCGTCATTGTCGGCCAGCGCGGCGGCCAGCCATCCGGCCAGCTCGCGCGGGTTGGCGCCGACCTTCTTGCCGAGCTGAAGCGCCAGGTTGGTGGCGTAGTCACCGTGCTCTGGGTTGCGCGGGCGCTCGACGGTGACCGTCGTCGGCAGCGCTGACGCGTCGAGACCGTGCTCGACCAGCACCGCGGCGGCGGTGGTCCTGAGCAGTTCGGCGAGATCGGCGGGGGTCACGAGGGTCCATCCTATGGTCTGTGCACCTCCGGCCCCGAATCCATAACCGCTGCCTGACATGCGTTAGGCTGTGCAGGCCCAACGGCGCAGAATTCTCGTGCGCCCCCGTAGCTCAGGGGATAGAGCGTCTGCCTCCGGAGCAGAAGGCCGCAGGTTCGAATCCTGCCGGGGGCACCAGCATCTTGCCAGGTAGAGGCTTTCCCCGCCTCTGATACCGGATCCCCTCAGAGCGTCAGCGACGTGGTCGCGGGCAGCGTCGGTGCGATGTCGCTTATGTCATTGATCGGCGTGATAGTCACCGCTCCATCCTCCGACACTGTGAGCGTGAAGACCGACCAGAAGTCTCCTGCTCCCTCGGCGGGCACCGAGAACGTCACAGAGTGTTGCCAGCTGCTGGGGTCGGTCACCGTCACCGACGCGCCGGAGCCGGCCAGAGTTCCGGTACCGGCGAACCGTTGAACATAGAAGACGTACTCGCCAGGCGTCCGTGTGTTGATTTCAGTGACCTCGGGACCGAACCCGTCTGTGTCGTCGTCCCCCAGGAACGCGGCTCGTTCCGCAGCGCCTCCGAGGGTGCCGTCCACGTTGTAGGACGGGTTCGCATAGTAGACGTGGAAGCCTCGGCCATCCCCTGTCGCGGACGGCCCGAGCAAGTGTGCGTCCAAGTCATCGGGGTCGGCGAGCCAGTTCAATTGGATGGTGACCGGCGGCGTGACGGTGACCGTGACGGTGGCCGGCGCGCTGTTGGAGGTTCCGCCGTCAACGGTGTAGCTGAAGCTGTCGACACCGTCGAAGTCGGCGTTCGGGGTGTAGGTGATGGTGCCGTCGAGGTTGACGGTGGCTATCCCGTTCGCAGGTCCGCTGACCACCGTCGGCGTCAACTCGGCGCCCCCGGCGTCGGTGTCGTTGGCGAGCACGTCGATGACAACCGAGTTGTCCTCGCCCGTTCGGGCGGTGTCGGGTTCGAGGACTGTCGACTCCTCGAACGGCGTGCTCACCACCAACAGAGCCGCGGCGTCGGCTACCAGCAGCGCGTCACGTCCCGGCACGAACGCCGCGTCTCCGGCCGCACCGATGACGACCTCGTCGACCACAGTGAGTCTGCGGAGGTCCAGCACCGAGACGTTTCGATCGGCTCTGACCACATACCCCCGAGTGCCGTCATCGCTGACCGCGATGGCCCGCGGATCACCCGCGAGGCGGACGGCACCGACACGTTCGAGGGATTCAGCCCGAGCATCCCACGCCTCGACCTCCGCAACGCCGGCCCGCACGACGGTCGCATACACGCGGCGGCCGTCAGGGCTGATCTCCAGACCGGTGATGTCGCCGCCGAGGTTCACCTCGTCAACAACCCGAAGCGTGTCGGTCTCTGCAGCGACGGCGGCGTCCCCACCGGCAGTTCTCAGCGTGGCGGCGCGGCTCACTTCGATGACCCGGATGCTGCCGCGGTCGGCGACATACACCCGCCTGCGGTCGGGAGTCACCGCGAGGCTCGGCGCAGCGCCCCGGTCTCCCGCGGCACCCTCGAGTCGGCCGGCCACCCGGTGTTCCCTGGCGTCGATCGCCAACACGGCACCGTCGGCGTCCACGGCGTAGACGCGGTCGTTCTCGGCGTCTCCGCGGGCCACCGCCAGATCCGTCACTGCGCCGACCGAGACCCGATCGGGCACACCATCACCGTCGGTGTCGACCTCACGATGGGTTACCCGATCGATGATCGAGACCGTGCCGTCACCCCGGTTGACGACGTAGGCCTGTTCGGCATCTACGGCCACGGCACCCGGGTCCCGCCCGACCTCGACGGTACCGCCGACACTCCAGCCATCGGAGTCGCTGTCGGCGTCGATCCACGTCACGACGCCGTTTCCGTCCGCATCGTCGTCAGCACCGGACGCGATGTACCCACGGTCACCGTCGGGCGCGACTGCCACCCCCGTCAGGTCTACGCCGACGTCTTCGACCACGGCTGTGACCACTGCGTCAGCGACGGAGGCGACATTGATGGTCACCGTGGCGGTGTCGGCACGGCCAGCGGGGTCGGTGATGCGGTACGCGAAGGTGTCGGTGCCATTGAAGTCCTGGTCGGGCGTGTAAGTGAAGGCGCCAGAAGCAGAATCGAAGTCCAGCGTCCCATTGGCAGGGCCTCCTACTGTGACGAGAACGACCGGGTCGCCGTCGGGGGCGGTGTCGTTGGCCAACAGTTGGGCGCGGGTGATGACCGCCGGGGTGTCCTCGACGGCGTCGATCGTGTCGCTGACCGCGTTGGGGCCGTCGGGTGCGGCGGTGACGGTCACCGTGACGCTGGCGGTGGCGGTGTGACCGCCGCCGGTGAGTAAGCCCCACAAGTCGTGGATATGTGGGGCGCTGGTCTCGTCGCTGACGGTGTAGGTGAAAGTGTCGGTGCCGCTGAAGGCTTCGTTCGGCGTGTAGGTGAGGCTGCCGTTGGCGTTACGCACGACCGTGCCGTTGGACGGTTGGGTGAACGAGACCACCGCGATGGTGTCGGGGGTCGGCTCGGTATCCGGGTCGGCGTCATTGGTCAGCGGGTCGACGGTGATCGCGGTGCCCTCGGCGGTGGACACCGCGTCGTCGGCGGCGATGGGCGTGCGGTTGAAGAAGGTGCGGTGGAATTGCTGAACCTCGCGGCGCACGAACGCCAGCACCGCCCACAACAGCGGCGGATCTGCCGGCATGGCCGGGGCCGGAGCCAAGAATGGTGACAAGAAGACAGCCACCAATGTGCGGGTGACTGTGTCCGCCACCGCGGCGAGGGCGAGGAAAGCGTTGGCCGGCGCGGTGTGAGACTGCGCGGGCTGCGTCAGAGCACTCATCGCGTCGGCTCCGCCCTCAGCCGGACCATTCGACAGCATGATCGTCTGCGCGCCGGCAGCGGTGTAGTCCTGGTCAGCCATCGCGGCCACTCGCTGCTCGATCGGGCCCTCAGCAATGGCGCTCAGGTGGCGGTCCCGCCCGGAGTCAGCGCTGCCGGGCGGCGCCAAAGATACCGCCCAGTTGTGCTGTGACACCATGATTTTCGAACTATCACTCGCGCTGGTGGCCTGGCGCTCGGCCCCGGGCCGCGGTACCGCCGCATGTGCAGTGACCTCGATGCCCGGCGCTGAGGTGTACTCGTCCGGCCGCACCGGCTGCACTGTGCCTTGTGGCGCTTCCTCGACCGACTCTGGTTCACCGACTGTCGCATCGGCGTCCGACCCGTCGCGACCGTCTCCGTCGGTTTCCACGCCACCGGCGTAATTCATCTTCGGTACATACGGATTGCTTTCGGTGAGGCTTTCGTCGCCCTCGTCGGGCTCGTCATCCTCGTCCCCCGCGAGGGCCGTGGGCGGATCGGCCGACGACGACGCCACCCCCGCGGCAGGGGAACCCGCCGTGACCGCTGAGCCTGCTTCAACCGACGCGTCGTTTGATACGTCGTCAGAAGTCTCGGTGTTGTCGGCTCGGGCCGCACCCAGTCCGACACCGTGGCCCGTAGCCACAGCGAACCCGACTCCCATCGCCACGGCGAGAGCGCCGACCCGCCCGATGTACTTGCCGTAACCAGCGGTGCCGATGGTGCGCACCTCCGTTGGAGGCACCTCGCGCAGGGCGTTCGAAGCGGACGCGGTGTCCGCGCGGCGGATTCGACTTCTACGCTTGTTTGGCTTGCCTCGGACCTGACGACGATGCACTCCAGCGGCCATGTGAATTCCCCAACCCTGCGAAAATCCCGAGATGACGTTTGCGAAAACAATTTACGCCTCCGCTAGATAACTCCACATCGGATCCGTTGAAATGCGATCAGCGGTTCACCGTGTGGCCCGGCTACCAGTGTGGCCGTGCAAACTTCGCATTTGTTGCCGTAACCGAGTCAGCGGTTCTTAACATGTCGTGAACCGGCAATCTCTCCATTCATATCGCTTTGCTGGTACGGCGACTTGTCGTGCGGCAGCGCCAGAAAATTCGGACGGCGGCGTCGTGCCGTGCAGGGCCTCGGCCACATCCCCGGCTACTGCCCGCTCCAGATCCAGTGTGTGTTTGAGCGAGGGGTCACCGGGCCGGCCCCGGGATGGCAACCGGCGGTCGACGAGAGGGGCGAGCGATGACTGACGAAACGACACTCGCGGCGAACCGGCGGATCGGGCGCCGTGAGGTGTGAAACACTCGGCCACCCCGCAGGCGTACGCTGCTCGTTCGCATGGTGTGCGGATCGTCAGGAGTCTGCGGCCTCTGACGGCCGTCCGACTGTGACCGGGAGGGTCAGCCGCGAGTGCATGCCCTCGCCGTGTTGGACCGTATGTGTGACAGCGACGAGCTCCTGTGCATTCCAGGGCGACTCGGCGGTGCCGGTGTTGCGGCTGAACCGAGGGTGGGCGCCGCCGGCGACGACGAGCCGGATTCTCGATCCGGCGCGGAAGCGGTGCGCCACCGGGTCCATCTCGATGCGAACCGGCGCGGGATCGACCGATGCCGTGAGCCTTCGGAAGCCGTCGGTAACGTTGCGTGACTTCCCGCGCCGGTTCACCTCGCTGATGCGTACAAAGACGTCGGCGCACGGGTTGTCCGCAGAGTGGATGAGCTCGACCGTCGGACTGCCCATCAGGTACACATCAGCGCGAAGCGGTTCGGAGACGAAGCTCAAGACGTCATGACGGTAGGCGAGATGGGTGTCGTCGCGGTAGCCGCCGGACGGTGACAGGAAGGGGCCTCCGGGCACCGGCGTCGGCGATGCCGGGTCATAGCGAAACCTTGACGCTGCGCCCCGGTCTCCGGATTCGGCTTCCAAGAGGGCCTCGCAACAGGCCAGATACCAACACCGCTCTTCACTTTGGGGGGCCCAGGCAGGCAGATCGACCCATGCGTCGTTCGTGATCGACGCGCGGACCGGACTGCGCACCGGTGTGCTGACCTGACCTGCGACGTACCGATCAAGCCAGTGCAGAGTCTCTCGAGAGACATCGCCGATCGCCGTCGTCAGCATGGAAAGATGGCTCCAGGAACCGACAGTCAGTGCCACATCAACCCCGCGCTGGTGGAGGCGGTGGTACTGGTCAAGCGTTTGAGTGAGGAATGCGTCCTGCCAGCCGGTGATCAGCAACACCGGGACGTCGATCTTTTCGAGCGCTCCATCGAATCTCATCGGTGTCCAGTACGGATCCGCCTTGTCGCTGTGCTCGATCCAAGTCCGATACCACGGAGCACTGTCGCCCAGCAGCGCCGAGGCGGCGTCACCGAGTGGGAATTCGGCCAACGCGGCATCCAGCGCGTCATTGGTGCGGCTGACGGCCAACAGCTTCTGCCAGCGGCTGACATCTTCTTGATTGGCAACCTGGTGCGACCACCCGAGAGTATCCGCCAGAGCGAATGCTCCAGTGTCCCAGGAAATTCGACTAGCATCATGGGGCCCGACAACCGAGATAACCGCCGTCACGTCGGATGGCGGGTCATCGAGCAGCGCCCAACCCGCCATCGCGCCGTACGAAACACCCAATATCGCGAAGCCACCTGTGTACCAATCCTGTTGACTCAGCCACTTCGCGGTGTCGAGGCCGTCGTCCTTCTCATACGTCATCGGCGAGAGCGTGCCGCCCGAACCGAAAGTGCCGCGCACACTTTGGATAACGATGTGATAGCCACGTGAGGCATACAACTGGCCGAAAAGCAGCGATGACAGCATCCCGCGACCGTACGGACTGCGCATGAGGATCGTGCCCGCCGCGCGGTGCGTCACCGGCGCGTAGTGGTCGGCAAGCAGTTCTACGCCGTCGCGCATCGGCACTCTGATGCCGCGGCGGACCGTGTATCCGGTTCTGACTGGCGGTAAGGACAGTGCTCGACCCACCGCCAGGTCCCCGAGCCGCCGCAAGCGCGAGGATCTTCCGCCGTCGGCGGCCTGCCGCAGATCAGTCATCATCCTCATCCCGCAGCATGTCACCCCACAGCAGGCAGGTGATGTTGAAAAGACACTCAGTCGCCCTGCCGGTCACCACAACCCGCAGCGGCGGATCCGGGCGACGGTACCGCGACACCTCTGCCATCACACCCCCTACGTCGGCAGGTCCGGCGAAAGTTTACAAGCGCTCCGACGCCAGCACGCCTCAAATGAGAGGCGGGTGTTCAGGTCGGGTAACCCGTGCCGCGCTGATGCTGGTTTGAATTCAGGCGAGAGGATTACTCACGGCACTGGTATCGGTCGACCGTTCATGGTGACGCCCGACGTCGTGTAACTGCTTCTCGCGACGTTCGCCCAAACGACTGGTGTCTCGGGCTGCTGAGTGATGGCGATGTCGCGCAGCGCCACCCGGCTCGGCGGCCCAGCCCAGAAGGCGGCGACGCCGATGTTGGCGACAGCAGACTGAGGGGTGTCGGCGATGGTCAAGCCAGATACCTCGACGTCCGAGACGTTCGCGAAGTAATTCTGGCTGAGTATCGTGAGGGCACCGGTGGGAATGCCCCCGCCGTCATTGCCCCGGGTGACCTTGCCGCCCGTTATCCTGACCCCGCTTGTGGCTGCGGTGAAATACGGCCAACCTTGGGAGCCGATGAATATGCCCGACAGTGGCGTGCTGGTGACCGTCGGATTGTTGATCGAGACGTTGTCAGCACCAACAACGACGATCCCGCGCTGGCCGGGTCGACTGACGACCGGCGACTCTATGACGATGTTTCGGCAGGGCGCCGCGGGAGGGAAGCTCCACAGATAAGAGACGACGGCTATCGCATCATCACCGGACCGTTCGACCGTCACATTGTCGAGCCGCCCGGTGTTGGATCCGGCCGATACCTGAACGCCGTCGGCAGCTGTGTCGCGAATCGTCACGCGCTCGACCCGGAAATTACGTGCACCGACGACATAGATTCCCGCCGATGCGCCACCGGTGATGTTCACATCGCTGATGACCGTGCCGGTGCTGCCGAAAACCAACCTGGATTGATTGGGGCCGTCCTGCCGAGGGGCTCCCACCAACCCCGTCAGGTTGAGATCGCTCACAATAACGTTGTCAGCAAGGATCTGCAGAGCAGCGAGCGACGGGTTGGTGGCTCTTAGCGTCGCGCCGTTGCCGTTGATCCGCACGCCCGCGACCCGAATGGTCAGCACGTTGCTGTACTCGTATGTGGCGGCGGCGTCGAGTGTCAGCGTGTCTCCGGCCTTGAGCGCGTTGAACATCGATTGCAGGGCATAAGTGTTGTCCGCTGCCTTCGCGGGCGGGGGGCCCGCGAAGAGCGGAGCACTCAGCAGGCTCCAGACAGCGGCCAGTATTGCCACTGGCTTCCTCATTGGGGGCTCCTCGGTAGAAGCGTGTCAACTGTCACGAGGCCCGGTCGATATCGACTGACGAGCGAGGTTCTGCTGACCGTTGGATAGGCGTCGATATGCCGCCGCGGGGTCCTTGATGCGGACTTTTTCTACCATTCAGTCGATGCGAGCAGACTGATCTTGATCAGTTCGTTGCCATTCCAGAATGGATTCGTGTCCTGGTGCCATTCAGTATCTTGTTGAGAGACAACGATTTACCGATGCGGCAATAAGCATGCGATCGGTCTAGGCGGCCAGCGCGCCGCTCGAACCGACAATCCGAACCGTCGCATTGTCCAGGTGGATGACCGTCCCCACCGGCCCGGCTATCTCGGTGGTCGATCCCGTGAACACGTGGGTGACCCAGCTCGCAGTGATGTTCCGTACCGCAGCCGCGTTGTTGGGCTGGGCGGCACCGCAGAAGAACGTCGCGTACCAATTGGTCGTTTCGCCCTCGGCGTCGAGGTGGCCACCCCCGTCCAACATGATGCCGGTGAAGTTGCTGGGCGGTGATGTCAAGGTATTGTAAGCATGCTGACCACCGTAGTTACACGAACACGGTTGAGCGGCAATGAGATACACCGGTACCGCATTGACTCCACTCAGCTTGGCAAGTCCGACTCTGGCCTCACGGGTGTCAACGGAGTCATACAAGATGACGGCTTTCAGCGCACTGGCATCGCCGGAATCGGCCATGTATCCGGCAGCCGCTGAGACGACTGTTCCCCCCGCTGAATGTCCCGCCAACACCACCTGTTTCGGCAACGTGACCGAGTATCCAGCCGCGGCGGATGCACTGGCCGTCAAGGCGGCGCGATCTCCGGAGAACATCGACGCTACGGCGCGCTGTATGGGGCTGCCCCAGATGTTGTACGGATCGAAGTAGTTGGAACTGATGTCCGGCGTGACCACGACGCTGTTAGTGCTCTCGGCGAGTTCCCTGGCGAGCGCCGACACATTGGCACTGGATCGATAGAAGCCGTGTTGCAGATAGACCACGCCGACCGGCGGCTCGTCCTTGTTCGGGAAATACCACGTTGCCGGGACGGTGTAGCCATGACCGCCGGGAAGGACGAGAGGTGCATGGCCGGTCTTGATCGACGTGCCGGTGACCAGGGAGACAGACCGCAATGCCCCGTCGTATGCATCGGCAACGTACAACCGTGATCCGTCAGCGCTCAGCACCAACGAATGGGCGCCCCACTCGGGCTGGGGATCAACGGTGATGGTGCGAAGTAGGCGGTTGCCCGCCACGTCGATCACGGACACGGTGTCGTCGCTGTTGGCTACATATGCAGCTGTCCCGTCCTTGCTCAGCACAATCGACGTAGGCGCCGGCCCCACCGAGACCGTCGCCGTCAGCCGCGGAGTAGGCCCTGTCGTGTCGATGATGGACACGGTGTTGGAGTACTGATTGGCGACGAATGCCCGATCGTGGCCGACCGCCACCGAGCTCGGCGCGGCACCTACTCCCACCGTCGCCAGCACGGTCGGTGTGGGTGTGGTGGTGTCGATGACCGACACCGTCCATCCTCCGAGGCTGGTGACGTAGAGCCGTGTTCCGTCGGGGCTGAGCCCGGCACCGCCGGGCGAATAGCCCGCCCATACCGTGGCGGTGACCCGGTTGACCGCTGTGTCGATCACCGACACTGTCCCGCTGGAGGTGTTGACTACGTATGCGCGCGAGCCGTACGGGCTCACGGTGATGCCCGTCGGCCCGTAGCCGACAGGGATCGTCGCGATAACCGTTGGCGTCGGCGCGGACGTGTCAATCACCGATACGGTGTGAGACCAGGAATTGGTCACGTAGATGCGCGATCCGTCGGCAGTTCCGGCGGCCACAGCGGTGGGACGCCAGCCGACGGGAATGGTGGCGAGCAGGACCGGCGCGGGCGTTGAGATATCGATTACCGACACGGTGTTGGAACCTTGATTCGCGACATACGCTCGGTCACCGATGACGGCGACGCCGCCCGGGAGGTAGCCCGTCTGGCCGGCGTTGGTTGCCACCGAAAGGTTGGCCGGCGAAACCGCCACCCGAACGATGGAAGTCGATGCGGTTTGACCGTCGCTGGCCTCAACCGTAAAGGAGTCCAGGTCTACACCCATGGTCTGCGCAGCGGCCAACCTGGCTGCAGTCGTCGGTGTGTAGCGGAAAGTGCCGTCGGCGTTCACTAGGACCGACCCGCCCATGGAAGACCCCTGTATAAGGGTGTAAGTCAGTGACGTCCCGGCCGGATTCAGCGATCCCGAGATCTCGCCCGTCACCGGGTCCGTCGTGCCAACGCCCTCGATCACGGATGGCGGTTGGCCGGCGTCGGTCTCCGGCAGTGGATCGAAGGACTGGCCGGTGGTGGTGGTGGCGAGACTCGTTACCGGCACGTCGCGAACCAGCGATTGCTGGCTCTCGCGACGCATCCAACTCATCAGCAAGAGCAGAAGCGGGGACTCCAGCGGCGCGCCAGGCACAGCACCGGCGAACGCGCCGACCCAGGCCAGCATGTGTGAAACGGCGGTCATGACGATATTCAGCGGGGCCAGCACGCCGTAGAAATAGGCGGGAGCGTCTTGCGGACGGCTCTGAATGACACCGACGTCGGCTACTGATGTCTCGGCCGGCTGTTCAAGGGTCGAAGCGGAGATCGACTCGAGCGTCGGGGCGCCGCTCGTGGTGACCGTGGTTTCCACGACGCTCGAGTCATCGGACGCCGACAAATCGTCAGGCTCGTCGGCTATGGCAATTCCGACCGATCTGTGGCTGGCCGGGGCTCCCGAATCGGCGGTCGAGGACGGCTGCGACGTCGATTCAGGCAGCGGGCTTACACCAGACGTCTGCGTCGGTCTGTCGAACTGCTCCGAGCCGGCCGGTATGGCTTGCGGTGTGTTGGCGGCCGTGGGGGGAATCGAGGAATCGACATCCTCCTCATGGTCGGCTTCGCTGTCGGGGTTCTCGGGCGGCTCCGACGCGTTCGGCGGCGCGGCGGCCGTCGGGCCCTCGTCGGGTGAAGAAACCGGCGTCGGTGAAGCTCCGGACGTATCACTGGGTGCGTACGGGCTCGGTAGGCCGCCGGTAGTCGTCGACGATTCGGTGCCGGTCGCGGCCCCGGAGCCGGTCGAGGCCGCCGATGGTGAGTCGGAACTCGACACACCGGGATCCCCCGTCGGCTCCGCGAGCACGATGCCAGGGTGTGTTGCGACTGACACGCCCACTCCGAGCGCGACGGCCAAGACCCCGACCCGTCCGATGTATCCGGCATACGACATCCGGCTCACCCCCTACTAATGGATTGTTAGTCGACGCCCCCCGACAAGCCTTTTGCGCCCCGACCTCGCAAATACGCCGTCAGAAAAAGTGACAACTCGGAATTCTGGAGCCGCCGCAGAAATCGATCGGCTGAAGCCATGAAGAAAGTGCCGCAGCGCGGCCACGCGCCGCCAGCCCGCAATTCTCGAGGTCCGGCGCACAGGCACCTCCCTCATTTACGTGCTAGTCAAATGCACGGTACCCGGCTTGCCACGGCGACAAACGATATTCCGAGGGATCTTCACTTGGCGGCTCGGCGCAGTGACAATCATCGCGGTTGGCGCCAGTGCCGCCGCCTTACATGATCAATTTTCGGCGGACCATCAAATGGTGGCTCACATTTTCACCACCGCGCGACTACAGCTGCAGGGTGGCGCCGGTCTCCTTCTCGGCGAACTGCCAGAGCCGCTGCGCGTCGTCGTAATCGCATGCCACCGCGGCGCGACCGCTCAACGTCGGGCCACCCTTGAGGCCGAACCTGCTGTCGATCCCGACGTAGCTGCCGGGCGGGATGGGCTCGGTGATGCAGTACAGCGTCGGGGCCGCACCCGCATCGAGGTCGTTGGCCAGCACGCCGGCCACCGCCTTGACCACCGAGTGGAATGCCGCCATCACCACCTTGTCCGACACGTTCGACAGATTCGACGCGACCCAACCCGGGTGGGTGAGGTAGCTGGTGACGGGCGAGCCCGCCTCGCGCAGTCGCCGGTCCAGTTCCAGGCCCCACAACATCACCGCCAGCTTCGAGCGGCCATAGGCCGGGAACGCCGACCACTTGCGCGTGCGCAGATGCGGGTCGTCGAAAGCGATCGTGGCGGACCTGTGGGCATCGGAGCCGACATTGATGATCTTCGAGCGCACCCGCTCGAAGATCAGATTGGTCAAGGCGAACGGACCGAGGAAGTTGATGCCCAGCGTGCTCTCGAACCCGTCGACCGTCTCGCCGCGGTTCTGCGCGACCAGGCCAGCGTTGTTGATCAGGATGTCCACGTCGCCCTCGATCAGATCGGGGAAGGCCCTCACGGATGACTGGTCGGCGAGATCGAGCTTGACGACGGACGTGTCGCCGCCGATCTCGTCCGCCCGCTGCGCGCCCAGTTCCAGGTTGCGCACCGCCAGGACCACATGTGCGCCGGCTCCCGCGAGTGCCCGCGCCGTCGCCAGACCCACACCGTTGGTGGCGCCGGTGACGATGATCCGCTTGCCACTCAGATTGCCGAGTCGGGTCGGCGTCCACTTGGAAGTCACGGTCGAAAGCCTAGTGACGGCGCGAAGTCGTTGACATGACACATCGGGCCTGGTTGTCTACCGCCGATGAGCGATGCCGCCCGCGAGATCGAGAATCTGGTGTACACCTACGCCGACCGCATCGACGCAGGCGACCTCGACGGCGTCGCCGCGTTGTTCGCTCACGGCCGGATCTGCGGTATGGAAGACGGCCCGCCCGAGACGGTTTTCGAGGGCACCGCGCGGGTCCGGCAGATGTACGACATGGCCACCCGCATCCACGATGACGGCACTCCCAAGACCAAACACTTCACCACCAACGTGCGGATAGACGTCGACGAGACCACAGGCACCGCTCGCGCCAGCGCCTACTACTGCGTGACTCAGGCGACGCCGGACCTGCCGCTGCAGGTCATCGTCACCGGTCGCTACCTCGACACGTTTCACCGCGTCGAGGGGTCCTGGTGGTTCGATACCCGGATCATGTTCGTCGACCAGGTCGGCGACACCAGCCGGCACCTGAAGTTCTGAGTCGGTGACCCGGCCCTTCGACGCGGCCGCCCTGATGGCCGTCGCACAACGCAAGGAGGGCATCGAGGACTTCGGTGACCTGACGTTCACCGAACCGCTGAACGTGCTCGCAGGCAGTTACGCCGCCGCCGACCTCAACGACATCGGTGTGCACATTCTGCGCTCGGGTCTGGTCCACAGCCTGCGCATGCGTCTGCGCGCCCAGGAGTGGATACGACGCCATCCGGAGATCGCCGAGGAAGCGATCGCCGCACCGATCGTGGTGGTCGGGATGATGCGCAGCGGCACCACGCTGTTGCAGCGACTCCTGGCCGCGGACAAGCGATTCCACTGCGCGTACGGCTGGGAAGTGGTCGAGGTCGCGCCGCAGCTGGGTTACGACTTCACCGACCGTGAGGATCCGCGCATCGCCGTGAGCGAGAGGCGGGAGGCGACGTCGCGCGAACTCGCGCCCGATCTGTTCGCCATCCACCCGATGTACGCACGCGAGCCCGAAGAGGAGATCGTCTTCCTCTCCGATGCGTTCCTGTCACACGTGCCCGAATCCGGTGCGCACGTGCCGAAGTACCGGTGCTGGATCGACTCGCAGGACTTCGGCCCGGCGTATGACTACCTGCACCGCATGCTGCAGTTCCTGCAATGGCAGAAACGGCAGCGGGAAGGAACCGGCGCCGGCCCACGACGCTGGGTGCTCAAATCCCCTGCGCACCTGGGCTATCTGAACGCTCTGCGCGACCGGTTCCCCGACCTGCACCTCGTGCACATGCACCGCGACCCCAAGGACGCGATCGCCTCGGGCGCCAGCCTCAACGCCACGCTGCATGCGATGCACGCCGACCACGTCGACCGCCACCGCATCGGAACCGACTGGCTCGACCGCATGGGCTGGGCCACCGACCGTGCGATAGCGGTGCGGTCGCACTGGCGCGACGAGGAGTGGCGCTGCACCGACATCGAGTACGCCGACGCGGTCGCCGACCCGATCGGGCAGGTGTCGCGGGTCTACGACGCGATCGCGATGCCGCTGACCGTCGATGCGGAGGCCGCGATGCGCCGCTGGCTGGTGGACCGGCCACGCGAGGCCGCCCGGCCACCCTACGCCGCATCGGATCACGGGCTGAGTGACGAGCGGATCGACGAACGCTTCGCGGCCTACACCCGGTTCCGTTCTGCGCGAACTTCTTCGGAGAGGACATGATGACCGATTTCACCGGTGATCCCGTCGCGACGGCATCGCAGCATGAACAGGAACTGGCCGCCCTGGAGTTGAGGGACCACCCGACGGTCAATGCGGCCTACCGCAGCGTCGCCGAGAACTGGCTTTCGCGCGCCAAGGCCTCCGAGGCCATGCGCGAGCGGTTCGACGCCGCCTTCGCCGAGGTCATGTTCTCCGCGGCGATGTGGTCGTCGAACCAGGACAAGTTGCGACCTCAGGTCACGTGCATCACCCGGCTGGGCCACCCGGTGGCCGGGCACGCGATCCCCGGATCACGCTGGGGCATCGACAATCCGGACAGCGTGTACCGCGTCATCCCCATCTCGGGCGACGAGCGCTACGAGATCCGGGGCCGGGTGGGCGAGAACCGGATGGCGGAGAACTACTTCACCCTTTGGGACGCCGACATGGGCACCGTCGCCGTACTCAACGGCCGCACCATGGCCGTCGACCCGGACGGGTCGTTCACCATCACCGTCGACTCCGACCCCGCCGGCGACCGGCCCAACCACGTGCAGACGACCGGGGAGGCACATGAGTTCTACATCCGCGACGTGCTGCTGCACTGGGATCGCGACGACCCCAACCATCTTGCGGTGCAACGGCTCGGCTCGGCGCCGTCGACACCGGCTCGCACGCTCGACGAGCAGGCCGAAGCCACGGCGGCGATGATGGCGCACTTCGCGAACTTCACCGGCAAGCTGAGCCACGGGATCTACAAGATGCCGCCCAACCACTTCAACCTTGCGTGGTCGGCGGACCGAGTCGGCGCGATGCGCAACCAGGTCTACGTGATGGGCCGGTTCGACCTGAATCCGGGCGAGGCGTTCGTCGTCGACGTCAGCGACGGCGGCGCCGAGTACTTCACCGTCCCGCTGAGCAACGTCTGGGGCACCACCCTCGACATCGTCGATCGGACCGGGAGCCTCAACAAGGCCCAGTCGGTGGCCGGCGATGACGGCAGCTACACCTACGTCATCTCCCCGACCGACCCGGGCGTCGCAAACTGGATCGACTCCGACGGTCTGCACGAGGGCATCCTTACCCTGCGCATGGCCGAGTTCGGCGCCGACGGACCGAAGCCCGACTTGGGTGCCCGTGGCCGGGTCGTCGCCCTGGATGCCCTGGAAAACGAGGTGCCCACACTGCGGCGGGTGTCCGAGTCCGAACGTGCCACCGAGCTGGCGGACCGACGCGCCGCATACCTGCGCCGGCTACCGGAAGGAACGATCTGACATGGCCCGCTGGCTGGTCACCGGCTGCTCGACGGGAATCGGGCGCGAGATCACCCGGGCGGCACTGGAAGCCGACCACCACGTTGTGGTGACCGCGCGCCGCACGGAATCGGTCGCCGACTTCGCCGAGACCTTCGGCGAGCGCGCGACGGTGGCGGCGCTCGACGTGACGGACAAAGCCCAGATCGCGGCCGCCGTGCAGGCGGCCCACGATGCGTTCGGGGGCATCGACGTGCTGGTCAACAACGCGGGCCACGGCTACCTGTCCGCCGTCGAGGAGGGCGAGGACGTAAAGGTCCGCAAGTTGTTCGACACCAACTACTTCGGTGTCGTCGACACCATCAAGGCCGTCCTGCCCCAGATGCGTGCCCGCGGGTCCGGGCACATCATCAACATCTCGTCGATGACCGGCCTGGTGGCCAACCCGCCGAACGCGTACTACTCGTCGACGAAGTTCGCGCTCGAGGGGCTGACCGAGGCGCTCGCCCAGGAAGTCAAGCCATTCGGAGTGAAGGTCACCGCCATCGAACCGGGCGCGTTTCGCACCGACTGGGCGGCACGCTCAATGTGGGAGTCGACGACACCGATCACCGACTACGACGACAACGTCGGCGCGCGCAAGACCATGATCAAGGAGTTCGCCAACCATCTGCCCGGCGATCCGCGCAAGGTGGCCGAAGCGGTGCTGATGGTCAGCACGCTTGATGAACCGCCGCTGCGGCTTTTACTGGGCCGCGATGTGCTCAAGGCGGTGCGTGAGAAGTTGGCGGCGTTCGGTGCCTCGATCGACGAATGGGAATCGGTCACCAAAGACGTGAACTTTCCTCCGGACGCGCAGAGTAGGTAATCAGCGGTCCGCCGCGAACTCCCGGACCACGTCGGCGACCCGGTGCACCTGGCCGACGTCGGAGCTCGTGGGGATCAGATGGATCTCGTCGGTGCCGATGTCCTCGAAGCGGCGCAGTACGGCGAGCAGTTCCTCGTCGCTGCCGGCCCATCCGGTCGTGGGCGCCATCGCGTCGACCACATCGCCCGGGATCCAGTTCATGTAGCGGCGCAGATGCCGGTGGACCTGCTTTCGCGCGTCGTGTCCGTCACCGACGGCGAACCAGAACGAGGTGGCCAGGTGCGGCGCCGGGTTGCCGGCCTGCGCCCATGCCCGGCGTGCGACGTCGAAGAGCTCGGCTTGCTTGGCGACGTCGAGATCCAGCGTGATCCCGGCCAGTCCTTGTGCCCAATCGGCGGCACTGCGAATGGTTTTGGCCCCGATGGTGCCGACCAGCAACTGCGGCCCGCCCGGTTGCGCCGGCGGCGGTCCGACCGGCACGACGGATTCGGTGACCTTCTCGCCTGACCAGATGCGCTTCATGACGGCGACCCGCTCGGCCATGCCGCGCATGGTCTGAGACGAGGTGTCGGCCGACACGGCGCGGTAGTCCTCTTCGCGGCCGCCGACCCCGATGCCGACGGTCAGCCGGCCACCGCTGAGCATGTCGCCGGTGGCCAGCGCCTTGGCGAGCATGACGGGGTCGTGCAACTGGGGCACCACGACCGTCGTCACCAGGCGTGCCCGGTCGGTCCATGCCGCCAGCGCGCCCAGCAGGGTGAGCGAGTCGGGGTTGTCGAACGCGATCCGCTCACCCCAGCAGAGCGAGGAGAACGGTCCGTCGTCGATGGCGCGGGCCCACGCCTTCAGCGTGGCGGCGTTCAGATCCGGTTCCATCACCGGCACGGTCATCCCGATGTGCACGACGGCGATTCTGGCACGCTGCTGGCACCATGAACGTCATGTCCATGCGGGTGCCCGACATCCGGCTGCGGGCACCAACCGCCGACCTGCTGGCGCTGCCGTGGGAACGTCCGCTGTCGGAGTGGACGGTGCCCGACGTACCGCTGCGCGACGTCGCGGTGGGCCCGAGCCGCCACCTGGTCAAGTTCGCCGAGGCCGACGGTGCGCTGTGGGCGCTCAAGGACATGCCGCCGCGCATCGCGGACCGGGAGTTCGCGGTGCTGCGCACCCTCGAGGGGATGGGGCTGCCCGCGGTGCGGCCCGCGGGGCTGGTGCGCCAACCGCACTTCGACACCGCCATTCTGGTGACCCGGTTCCTCGGCGGCTCGTGGCAGTACCGGCGACTGTTCAAGCGGCTGCCGCCGGATCAGCCCAAGCACCGCGCCCGGCTGTTCGACGCGATGGCCAACCTGATGGTCGACTTGCACCGCCACGGCGTGTTCTGGGGCGACTGCTCGCTGGCCAACACGCTGTTCCGCCGCGACGGCCAGGTCCTGCAGGCGTCTCTGGTGGACGCCGAGACCAGCGAGGTGCACCCGTCGCTGTCCGACGGTCAGCGCGAACACGACATCGACATCCTGGTGGAGAACGTGGCCGCCGGCATGGTGGACCTCATCGAGCAGCTGGGCCGCTCCGAGCTGGAGGACACCGTCATCGACGAGGCTCTCGACATTCGTGGTCGCTATCAACAGCTCTGGGAGGTGCTGCATGAGCAGCCGGTGTTCGGGCTCGCCGACCGCTATCACGTCGAGGGCATGATCCGGCGGCTCAATGAGCTCGGGTTCGCCGTCGACGAGATCGTGCTGCGGCCGCTCGGCCCGGACTCCGAGGAGCTGCGGCTGCACGTCGCGGTCGGCGACCGCCGCTATCACGCCCAGCGCCTGCGCGAGCTGACCGGACTCGATGTCGGCGAGGGTCAGGCCCGGATCCTGCTCGGCGACCTCTACACCTACCAGGGCCAGTTGTGCCGCGATGCCGGCCACGACGTCGACGAGCACACCGCGGCACAGCTGTGGGTGATGGAGGTGGCGACGCCGGGCATGCACCACGCCCACGCAGCCGTCGCCAACACCGGGACAGCGATTCAGGCGTATTGCGATCTGCTCGAGATCCGGTGGCTGATGAGTGAACGGGCCCGCGGTGACGTCGGGACGGAGGCGGCGCTGGCGGCCCTGGCCGCGGGCGTGATCCCCACCGACTCGGCCGCCAAGATGGCGGTCGCCGAGACACCGACGGCGCCGATGCCCGCGATAGGGCCCGAGGACTCCTGAGCCGCTGGCAGCATGGGGAGATGGCGATCAACACCACGTCCGTCGCGCATGTGCGCCTCACCGTCACCGACATCGAGCGGTCGCGGCGGTTCTACGAATCCGTGTTCGGCTGGGCAATCCTTTTCGAACTGCCCGAAGGCGCCGACGAAGCGACCAGGGAGACGCTGGGCTTCCTGCACGGCGGCGTCATCTACGATCTGGGCGGCGCGCTGCTGGGTCTGCGTCCGGTCGCCGACGACCGGTTCGACGAGAACCGGGTCGGCTTGGACCATCTGGCCTTCCGGCTCGGCACTAAGAGTGAAATAGAAGCTGCGGCAACGCATCTCGATGGATTGGGCATCGCACACGAGCCGATGAAGGACATCGGCCCCGCCTACATCCTCGAGTTCCGCGATCCGGACAACATCGCGCTGGAGCTGACCGCACCCAAGTGACGTGCGGGGGTTATCCCCCACCGGAGTCTCCGGGAAACGGTGTGTCGCCCGGCCCGCGCAGTCCATAGGTTTGATCACATGGTTGCAGTAACCGACACCGATCCAGACACCGCGGCCGCGCCCGCCGACGGCGAGGACGTCGAGGCGCGGCGCACCCGTGCCCTGGGCCTGGTGCCGACCGCCTCGATGATCACCGGAGCCGCGATTGCGCTGGTGTGGTTCTGGATTCCGCTCGGCATCCTGGTCATCGGCGTCTCCTCGATTCCCAGCGGTGTGGGGTTCGCACTGGCAACGGTGGTGTTCATCTACCTGATACGGGGCGTCGACCGGGTCGAGCGCCTGCGCAGCGAAGCCGTCTTCGGAATGGGAATCGCGGCGCCGCCGCGGCGGATGTCGCACTACACGGGCTTCCAGCGCTGGCTGCACCAACTGTGGCTGGACGTCAGCAGCGCCCGGTTCTGGAAGGTCGTCGCGCACCACTACCTCCGGATGGCCTACGACATGGTCGCCGTCGGCATTGCGTTCGGACTGCTAATCTTCACCTTCCTAGGCCCGGCCGCGGCGATCGCGATCCAGCAGAGCGACGACGACGCCGGCCTGTCGTTCCTGCCCGTCCCGCTGGCGTGGTTGCTGGCACTGGTGGCGGTTGCGGCCGCCGTCGCGATCCTGGTGTTTGGCCCCGCCGTCGACGCGTCGATCGACCGGTGGCTGCTGCCGCCGTCGCCGACCGCGCAGCTGCAGCATCAGGTCAGCGCGCTCGCCGATGCCCGACAGGGCGCCGTGTCGTCGGCGCAGACCGAGCGTCATCGCATCGAACGCGACCTGCACGACAGCGTTCAGCCGCGGCTGGTGTCGCTGGCCATGACCATCGGGCTGGCGCAGACCAAGCTCGACACCGACCCGCCTACCGCCAAGACGCTGATCGCCGAGGCGCACGACGACGCCAAGGCCGCGCTGGTCGAGCTGCGCAACGTGGTGCGCGGCATCGCTCCGACGATTCTGTCGGACCGGGGCCTGGACGCCGCGCTGTCGTCGGTGGTTCAGCGCTCCCGGAACATGGGCGTGCCCACCACACTGAATGTCCACCTGCCGCGGCGCCTGCCCGACGAGGTGGAGGCGTGCGCGTATTTTGTGGTCGCCGAGGCGCTGACGAACGTCGTCAGACACGCGCAGGCCACCCAGGCCATCGTCACCGTGCGCTTCGACGACGCGTCCTCGCGGTTGTCGGTCTCGGTGTTCGACGACGGTGTCGGTGGCGCGCAGATCACCGACGACGACGCCACCGGGCTGCGGGGTTTGGAGGAACGCGTGCGCGCGGCCCGCGGCACCTTCTCCGTGTCCAGCCCGTCGGCCGGTCCGACGATCGTCACCGCGGTGCTGCCATGCGAATCGTGATCGCGGAGGACTCCGCACTGCTGCGCGCCGGCATCGAGCGCATCCTCACCGATGCCGGCCACGAGGTGGTGGCCGGTGTGCCCGATGCGACCAACCTGCTACGGCTGGTCAACGCCGAAGGCCCCGACCTCGCGATCGTCGACGTGCGGATGCCACCTACGTTCACCGACGAGGGAATCCGCGCCGCCGCGCTGCTGCGCAGCCAGAATCCCGAGTCGGCGGTGCTGGTGCTCTCCCACTATGTCGAGGAACGGTATGCGGCCGACCTCATCGCCTCGGACACCAAGGGTTTCGGTTACCTGCTCAAGGATCGGGTGGCCGACGTGCCCGCCTTCCTCGACGCCGTCGACGTGGTCGGCAGCGGCGGTACGGTGCTCGACCCCGAAGTGGTGTCCCAGATCCTGCTGCGCTCCCACCGGCGCAGCGCGCTCGAAGCGCTCACCCAGCGCGAGCACGAGGTGCTGCAACTGATGGCCGAGGGCAAGACGAACTCCGCGATCGCGGCGGCGCTGCACGTGTCGGTGGGCTCGGCCGAGAAGCACATCGCGTCGATCTTCACCAAGCTCGACCTGGCCCCCGACGAGAGCGAGAACCGCCGCGTGCTGGCGGTGCTGCGCTACCTCGAATCCTGACCTGCTGGAAGGACATCCCGTGACGACCATCGCTCCCCCACCGCCGGCACCGACGCCCCCGCTCTCCCCGGGAGGACGCACGGCGATCCGCGCAACGCTCATCGTCGCCGCCGCGGTGCTGGTGGTGGGGACCCTCGTCGCCCTCAGCGCGGCGGCGTGGGGCCTCATCAACTTCCGCGTCATCACCGATTCCCGACCGCTGCCGTCGTCGATGCGCACACTGACCGTCGACACCGGTCAGGTCCCCGTCGTGGTGCGCATCTCCGCCGACCGTGACGCGCGCGAACCGCGCGCCGACCTCCGGATGGTCAATTCGACCGCGGCCGCGGCGAACCCGTTGGCCGTCGACACCCAGAACGGCGATGCGCGGGTATCCATCAGCGGCGAGTCGTCGCGCTTTCTACAGTGGAGTCGCGCCGGCGAGATCACCATCGTGCTGCCGCCCGATCTGGCGCGCCGGTTGAGCGTGACCACCCAGCAGGACACCGGAGTGGTGCTCGCCCAGGCCGATCTCGACCAGTTGATCGCCCGCACCGAGGACGGCGCCGTGGTACTGAGCGGGTCGGCACGACGGGTCGAGGTCCACAACGTCAACGGCGAAGTCGTCACCCGCGACCCGATCGTCGTGACTGACTCCTTCTCGGCCACCACGGTCAGCGGCGACGTCGTGGTCGACTTCGCCGAAGCCGCACCGCGCACCGTCGACGTCGAGAGTCGCAACGGAGATGTCGTGCTCGGGCTACCGGCTCACGGTCGCTACGTCGTCGACGCCAGCACGGGACAAGACCGGGGCGCCACGGTGGTCCGGGTGCCGCAGACCCGGGATCGCGGCTCGGCCGACGCCGTCGTCACCGCGCGGTCGGAGACCGGCGACGTCGTCATCGACGACCTGCGCTGATCGGTGGGGCGGTCAGGTCAGGTGAGCGTCCGCATGATGTCGGCGACCGGCCCGGCAACGGCCTTGGCGAATCCGGTGCCGGCCCACACGTTGAAGCCGTGCGGATCGCCCGCGCGGATCGCCGCCGCCCGCAGCGGGCTGGTCAGGTAGTGCACTTCGGGGTAGCCCAACGGCGCCTCGGCCTCATGGTCGTCGATGAAGCGGTTGCGCAGACCTCTGGCGTAGCGGCCCGAAAACGCCTTGGTGACAGCGGTTTCGGTGAAGGCGCCGTCGCGCAACGCTGTCCGGTGCACCGCGCCGCTGCCCGCTTCGTCGGCGAGCAGGAAGGCGGTGCCGAGTTGCGCTGCGACGGCACCGGACCGTCGCGCCCACGCGACGTCGTCGGCGGTCATCAGCCCGCCCGCGGCGACGACGGGCACCTCGACGTCGGCGATCACCGCGGGCAGCAGCACGTCGAGTGGTTCCTCGGACGGGGCCGCGGTCGGGTCCAGGGTGCCGCGGTGACCACCGGCCGCCGGACCCTGCACGACCACACCGTCGACGCCACGGGCCACCGCGCGTCTCGCCTCGGCCAGCGTTGTGACCGTGCCGAAGGTGGTGATGCCCGCCGCGCGCAGTCGCCCGACCTCGTCGGCGCTGGGCAGGCCGAACGTGAAGGACGCCACGGCGGGCCGCAGGTCGAGCAGGACGCCGACTTTGGCCGCCCACGCGTCGTCGTCGAAGCGTGGTGTGCCGAGTTCGGCGCCGTAGCGCTGCACGTCAGCGCGCAGCGCCGCCGAATAGCGCTCGATCGCCTCCGGGGTGGCCGCGCTCGGTTGAGGGACGAAAAGGTTGGCACCGACGGGTCCGGTGGTCAGGCGCTGCGCAGCGGTGAGCCGCTCGGCGAACACGTCGCCGGTGAGGTAACCCGCCGGGACGAAACCGAGGCCACCTGCACTCGAACCGGCCGCGGCCAGTTCGGGTGTCGATGGTCCACCCGCCATCGGGGCCACCAGCACCGGAACCTCGAGATCGCGTAGATCGAACCCCATTACCGCACCGCCTTGTCGAGGAGCACCCCGACCGTCTCGGTCATCAACCAGGTCAGCACGTCGACTCCAGCCATGGGTCCATCCTGCACCGTTGCCCCGCGTCGGGCGGCGGTGGTTGACTGATCGCACATGGCCATCACGTTCAACCACACCATCGTCGCCGCCACAGACAGGCAGCGGTCGGCGGACTTCTTCACCGAATTGTTCGGCCTGCCGCGGGCCAAGGAGTTCGGGCCGTTCCTGGCCGTGGAGCTCAACCATGGAGTGAGCCTCGACTTCGCGCAGGTCGGCCCCGACGACACCATCCGGCCGCAGCACTACGCGTTCCTGGTATCCGAAGACGAGTTCACCGACATCTACGGCCGCATTCGGGCCAGGGGTATGCAGCACTGGGCGGACCCGCACGGCAATCGTCCGGGCGAGATCAACCACAACGACGGCGGCCGCGGCGTCTACTTCCAGGATCCGGCGGGACACTACCTCGAAATCATCACCCGCCCTTACGGATCCGGTTCGGGCTGACCCGCGCGCAGCCGGTTGCGGCGTCGCCGCTAACTCACCGAGTGGCCGCGCTTGGACTCCTGGCCGCGGTAGTCGTCGGCCAACGTGCTGACGTGTCGAGGCAGCGCGCCGGAGGCGACGGCGGCGAGGCTGGTCTGCTCGAGCACGGAGCGCATGCTGGCCCGCAACGCGCGCCAGACGTCGGTCAACGCCGCGGTGGGCCCGGAGTAGGGCAGGTCGCCCAGCCCCATGTCGCGCACGCTGGCCAGTGGACCGTCGATGCACCGCAGGACATCGGCGATGCTGATGTCGGCGGCGGGCCGGGCCAGTTCGTAGCCGCCGTCGCGCCCGCGGTGGCTGCGCACCAGGCGATCGGTGCGCAGATCGGACAGGATGTCGACCAGGAACTGCGGCGGGATGCCCTGCGCCTTGGCCAGATCGTCGGTCTTGACCAGCACGCCGGTGTCGGCGGTCGCCAACTGCACCATCGCGCGGACGGCATACTCAGCTTTGGCCGACATCCGCATGATGGGGATTCTGCCAGTTCACGCCGCGGCGGCTACCGGTATGGCGTCGCCGGGCAGTCGTATCGCCGCTATGCCGCCGTTGCCGTCGCCAACAACGCCGGTGCCGCGAAGGTGACCCGACCGTCCTCGCCGACGAATTCATCGAGTTCCCTGCTCGCCGCTTTGCGCAACCGCCGGAACTGCTCGTCGTCGACACGCTCGGCAAGCGTCCAGCCCCGGATGTCGGTGTGCAGCCACTGGTCGAGCGACTCGAAATGGGCCTGCCCCTCGCGCCGTTGAACCGACACTTCCGGAAAGCACGGCCGCAACAGATCCGCAAGCTGGTCGCGCGTGCCGATGGTGAACGGCGCGCGTAACGCCTCGGCGGCCCAATCGCCGATGACGTCGCCGAGCAGATCGACGATCGCCGCATAGCCGGGGGATTCCTCGACGGCGGCCCAGGTGGCGACTGCGACGTGTCCCCCCGGACGTGTGACGCGGGCCATCTCACTGATAGCGCGGGACCGATCGTCGAAGAACATCAACGCGAATTGACATGTCGTGCAGTCGATCTCATCGTCATCGACCGGCAGTCGCTCGGCTGTCCCCGGTCGGATGTCCAGCTGGGGGGCCATCTTGGCGGCCACCGCGAGCATCCCGTCGTTGGGGTCCACCGCAATCACCGACCCGGTTGGTCCTACCCGCTGCAGGGCGGCGCGCGCGACGATGCCCGTGCCGGCACCGACGTCGATCACACGGTCACCTTCGTGGACGTCGGCAGCGTCGAGTATCTGTTCCACCCACTGTGCGAACAGCGCAGGTACGAAGAACTCCTCGTACACTTCCGCGGCGTTGGTCGATACCTGCCCCTTCGCGGCGTCCGCCGATGAATCGTCACCCATGTCCCCATCGTCCTCCGGACCCGGCTCGGTGTGAAGGGCGACGGCTACGTTTTCGTCACCGTGAGTACGGCCTCCGCCAACTCCGGCCGGCACACCAGCAGGTCGGGCAGCTTCGGATCGGCCCGGTTGTACACCAGCGGTGAGCCGTCGATGCGCGAGGTGTGCAGTCCCGCGGCACGCGCGACCGCGACGGGAGCCGCGGAGTCCCACTCATACTGGCCGCCGGCATGCACGTAGACGTCGGACAGGCCCTGCACGACGGATGCGACTTTCGCGCCCGCCGAGCCCATTTCGACGAGTACGCCGTCCAGCGCGTCGCGCACCGCCAGCGCGAGCGCCGGTGGCCGCGTTCGGGAGACCACGATGCGCGGCTGACCGGAGTTCGACGGCGGCGTGGCGACGGTGGGCGTGGCGAGGGTGATGTCCTGAGCGGGAAGCGCCACCGCGCCGGCGACAACCGCCCCGTCCTGCCACAGTGCGACGTGGACCGCCCAGTCGACGCGGCCCGATTCGGAGAACTCGCGAGTACCGTCGAGGGGGTCGACGATCCACACCCGGTCGGCGGACAGGCGGACCGGGTTGTCGGCGCCCTCCTCGGACAGCACCGCGTCATGCGGCCGCTCGCGGGCCAGCGCCTCCATCAGGAAGTCGTGGGAACGCTTGTCGCCCGCCGCTTTACGCTCCTTCTCGGTGGCGTCGGCGAGCTCGTCGCGCACCTCGAGCAGCAGCGAGCCGGCCTCGGTCGCCAGGCGGGCCGCCAGCTCGTGATCGCTCACTGATCGCGCTCCAACAACTCGATCACCATGTCTGCGAGTTCCTCGGTGCTGCGCTCCGGGGTCAGCCGCAGATCCGGGCTCTTCGGCCGCTGATAGGGGCTGTCGATGCCGGTGAAGTGCGTGATCTCACCGGCGCGGGCCTTGGCGTACAAGCCTTTCGGGTCGCGGCGTTCGCAGTCCTCCAGCGGGGTGTCGCAGAACACCTCGAAGAAGTCCAGACCGGCATCGGTGGTCACCTTGCGCGCCAGTGCACGGTGTTCCTCGAGCGGGCTGATCGCCGGCACCAGCACCACCTGGCCGGAGTCGGCGAGGATCGCCGCGACGTGCGCCAGCCTGCGCTGATTCTCCGCCCGATCGGCCATCGAGAAGCCGAGGTCGGCGTTGAGGCCGTGCCGAAGATTGTCGCCGTCGAGAACGTAGGCGGGAGTGCCCTTTTCGAGGAGCTTCTGCTCGACCAGCATCGCCACCGACGACTTGCCAGATCCGCTCAACCCGGTGAACCAGACCGTGCGGCCCTTCGACAGCCGGTCCTCGGCCTTGCACAGCGACTCGTGGCGCACCGTGTTGGGACTCGAGGTGCGCGTCGAGACCTGTGGCAGGATCATGCCCGCGGCGACGGTGCCGTTGGTGTTGGGGTCGATCAGGATGAACGAACCCGTGGTCGCGTTGCGGCTGTACTCGTCGAGCAACAGCGGCACCTGGGTGCGCAGCGAGATTCGGCCCAGCTCGTTGAGTTTCAGTGCGGTCGCGGTCTTGTCGCGATGCAGCGTGTTGACGTCGAGGCGGTAGTCCAGGCCCGTCACCTTGGCCCGCGTGGTGCGGGTGGTGTGCTTGACGAGGTAGTCACGGCCGGGTTCCAACGATGCGGCATCGGCCATCCAGCACACGGTGGCGTCGAACTCCCGAGCCACCCGAGGCTGGTTGTTGGGCCGGGCGATGAGATCGCCGCGGGAGATGTCGATGTCGTCGGCGAGGCTGATCGACACCGCCATCGGCGGGAACGCCTCCTCGATCGGCCCGCTGGGACCTTCGATGGAGGCGATGCGCGACGACAGGCCGCTGGGAAGCACGACAACGTCGTCACCCACCTTCATGACGCCGCCGGCCACGGTGCCCGCATAGCTGCGGTGATCGTGGTGTTCGCGGCTCTGCGGGCGGATCACGTACTGGACGGGGAACCGCACATCGGTGAGGTTGCGGTCGCCCGCGACGTAGACCTCTTCCAGGTGAGCCAGCAGCGGCGGCCCCTCGTACCACGGCGTGTTGTCGGATTTCGTCACGACGTTGTCGCCGTTGAGCGCCGACAGCGGGATCGTCGTCACGTCATGGATGTCGAGGCGCGCGGCGAAGTCATGGAAGTCGTCCCGGATCTTCTCGAATTGCTCCTTGTCCCAACCGATCAGGTCCATCTTGTTGACGGCGAGCACGATGTGCTGGATGCCCAGAAGCGACGCAAGGAACGCATGGCGGCGCGACTGCTCCAGCAGCCCGTGCCGCGCGTCGACCAGCACGATGGCCAGTTGGGCCGTCGACGTGCCGGTCACCATGTTGCGGGTGTACTGGATGTGCCCGGGGGTGTCGGCGATGATGAATTTGCGCTTCGAGGTGGCGAAGTAGCGGTAAGCCACGTCGATCGTGATGCCCTGCTCGCGCTCGGCGCGCAGACCGTCGGTGACCAGAGCCAGGTCGGTGTAGTCGTGGCCGCGTTCCTTGGAGGTCCGCTCGACCGCGGCGAGTTGGTCCTCCATCACCGCCTTGGAGTCGAAGAGCAGCCGGCCGATCAGGGTCGACTTGCCGTCGTCCACCGAGCCTGCGGTCGCGATGCGAAGCAGCGTCGCCATCAGAAATATCCCTCGCGCTTGCGGTCTTCCATGCCTGCCTCGGAGATGCGATCGTCGGCGCGGGTGGCGCCGCGTTCGGTCAACCGCGAGATGGCGGTCTCGGCGATCACCTCGGCGACCGTCGCGGCCGTCGACTCGACACAGCCGGTGCACGTGACGTCACCGACGGTGCGGAATCGCACGGACTTCTCGACCACTTCCTCGTCCTTGCGCGGCTGCAGGTACTTGTGCACCGCCAGCAGCATGCCGTCGCGCTCGAACACCTTGCGGTGGTGGGCGTAGTAGATCGGCGGCAGCTTGATGTTCTCGGCGCCGATGTAGGACCAGATGTCGAACTCGGTCCAGTTCGACAGCGGGAACACCCGGATGTGCTCGCCCTTGTGGTGGCGGCCGTTGTAGAGGTTCCACAGCTCGGGCCGCTGGGCCTTGGGGTCCCACTGCCCGAACTCGTCGCGGAACGAGAACACCCGCTCCTTGGCGCGGGCCTTCTCCTCGTCGCGTCGCGCCCCGCCGAACGCGGCGTCGAACTTGTTCTCGCGGATGGCCCGCAGCAGCGTCACGGTCTGCAGCGGGTTGCGCGACGGGATGGTCTCGACCACCCGGCCGGCGTCGATGTCGTCCTGCACCTTGGCCACGACCAGACGCACGCCCGCCTCCTCGACGAGCTCGTCGCGGGTCTGCAGCACCTCGTCGAAGTTGTGTCCGGTGTCGACGTGCATGACCGGGAACGGCAACCGGCCCGGCCGGAACGCCTTGATCGCCAGATGCAGCATCACGATCGAGTCCTTGCCCCCGGAAAACAGCAGCACGGGCCGCTCGAACTCGGCGGCCACCTCGCGGATGATGTGGATGGCCTCGGCCTCCAGCGAACGCAGGTGGCTGAGCTCGTAGCGGCCCGCGTTGAGTTGCTCGGTGGCGGTCATCATTTCCTCGTAAAGTTGGTTGATTTGACCATGTTTATGACCATTACCCGATATTAAACGATGCGGTGGCCGCCGCTGTCAACGCTGCAGTTTCGGCGAGCGTGCGTGTTTGCACGAGACACGCCGTGGAATCGGCGACATAACGCGCACCCTCGCGCGAGAGATGAGGTCTAGAGCGAGACCTCGGCGAGCCGGCCCGTTGCGACATCGAAGATGAAACCGCGCGCGGAGTCGTGCTTCGTGACGAACGGACTCGCCTCGATACGGCGCAACGACTGCCGCACGTCCTCCTCGATGTCGATGAACGCCTCGGCTGCCCACTCCGGCTTGATGCCGACCTCGTCCTGGATCTGCTGCTTGAACCCGTCGTCGGTGAACGTCAGCATGCCGCAGTCGGTGTGGTGGATAAGGATGATCTCCTTGGTCCCCAGCAGGCGCTGGCTGATCGCCAGGGAGCGGATCTCGTCGTCGGTGATGACCCCGCCGGCGTTGCGGATGACATGCGCCTCACCGTCGCCCAGGCCCAGTATCCGGTAGACGTCGAGTCGCGCGTCCATACACGCCACGACCGCGACGTGCTTGCTCGGCGGCAGCGGCAGCGGACCGGTGAAGGTGCTCGCGTACGCCTCGTTGTTCTTGAGGTACTCGTCGGTGACAGACATCCTTCGACACTATGCCGTGACCAGCTCGGCGTCACCGGGCGCGAGCGTGCGCAAAGTGTCGAATCTCCACAGCGTGTCGTGCGCAGACACGCACGCTCGCCGGAATAGTCGCGGGAATAGTCGCGGGAATGGCGGGAGAAGGGGTCAGCTTGCGGGCAGGGTGACGGTGAAGCGGGTGTCGCCCGGAGCGCTGTGCATGGCGATGGCGCCGCCGTGTGCCCTGACCACGGCCGCGACGATCGCTAGCCCCAGCCCGGTGCTTCCGCTTTGGGCCGATGTCGCCACCGGAGCGGCTCCGCGCCGCGAGCGCGACGAGTCGCCGCGGGCGAACCTCTCGAAGACCTCCGGCTGCAACCACTCCGGGATCCCGGGCCCGTCGTCGGCGACCGTGAGCACCGCCGCGCCGTCGGGGCCGACCGCCAACGACGTCGCGACCGCCGTACCGGGCGGTGTGTGGAGACGGGCATTGGCCAGCAGATTCGCCAGTACCTGGTGCAGCCGGGCTTCGTCACCGGCGACCATAACGGGCTCGTCGGGCACGTCCAACGACCACTGGTGCTCCGGCCCGGCGACGTGTGCGTCGCTGACCGTGTCGACGAGCAACCGGGACAGGTCCACCGGTGAGCGCTCCAGCGGCCGCCCGGTGTCGAGCCGGGCCAGCAACAGCATGTCCTCGACGAGCGCTGTCATGCGCACGGCCTCGGACTGCACGCGACTCATGGCATGAGCGACATCGTCGGGTACGTCGTCGCGTTTGCGTTGTGCCAGTTCGGTATAGCCGCGAATCGCGGCGAGCGGGGTGCGCAGCTCATGGCTGGCGTCGGCGACAAACTGACGGATCCGGGTCTCGCTGGCATGCCGTGCCGACAGCGCCGACGCGATCCGGTCGAGCATCCGGTTGAGCGCGGAACCCAGTTGCCCCACCTCGGTGTGCGCGGCCGCCGGGTCGACGTCGACGATCGGCGTCGGCAGTTGGACCTCGCCGCGGTCGAGCTCGAGGCCGGCCACCTGCTGGGCCGCGTCGGAGACCCTTGCCAGCGGCGCCAGTTGGCGACGGATGATCACGATTCCGGCTGTGGTTCCGGCGATCAACGCCGTCGCGCCCACCACGCAGAAGATGACGACGACGGTCAGCAGCGTGTCGCCGACATCCGACATCGGCAGGCCGGTCACTATCACGGCGCTGCCGGGCCCGCGCACCGGCATGGCGATCAACCGGTAGCTTCCCAGCCCGTCGATTTCGCGGGTCTGGGGTATGCCGGTTGGGTCGATGCCGACGAGTTGTTGTGCTGCGGCAGAGCTGATCCGAGCACGCGTGCCGTCGGCGGTGACGACTCCGGCGTCGACCGTGCGGCCACGCGAGACGATGCCGCCCAGAGTGCCTGCGGCCTGGCCCGGCGCGTTGAGAAAAGCCGGCCCCGGACCCATGTCGTCGCGCAGCATCATCCGCCGGGGAAAGCCGGGCGGCGGCCGAGCGCCCGGTGGCGGTGCAGGCGGCCCCATCTCGAAGAGCCCGCTTGACCGGCGCCCCGTCTCGGCGAGCCGGTCGTCCAGCTGATTCGTCAGGAAGTGTTGCAGCGCAAAGACCGTGGCGACCCCGATGGCAGCGCACACCAGCGCCAGCAGTGCCACCTGCGAAGCTAGCAGCCGCGCCCTCAGCGACCACGTCCTCGGCGAGCGGATCCGCGTCGGCGCGGGGTCAGCGCGCGGGCTTGAGGACATATCCGGCACCGCGAAGGGTGTGGATCATCGGCTCGCGCCCGCTGTCGATCTTCTTGCGCAGATACGACACATACAACTCGACGATGTTGGACCGGCCGCCGAAGTCGTAGCTCCACACGCGGTCGAGGATCTGAGCCTTGCTCAGCACGCGCTTGGAGTTGCGCATCATGAAGCGCAGCAGTTCGAACTCGGTGGCCGTCAAGCTGATCAGCTCGCCGCCGCGCATCACCTCGTGGCTGTCCTCGTCGAGCACGAGGTCGCCGACGACGATCTTGGCGCGCCGGACTCACTGGTCACGCCGGTGCGCCGCAGCAGTGCGCGCAGCCGCAGCACCACCTCTTCGATGCTGAACGGCTTGGTGACGTAGTCGTCGCCGCCCGCGGTCAGGCCGGCGATGCGGTCCTCGACCGCATCCTTGGCGGTCAACAACAGCAGGGGCAGGCCGGGGATCTGTTCGCGGAGCCGGCGCAACACCTCCAGCCCGCTCATGTCCGGCAGCATCACGTCGAGCACGACGACGTCAGGCGCGGTCTCGCGGGCCGAGGCGATTGCCGAGGCCCCGTCGGCCGCGGTCGCGATGTCCCAGCCTTCGTAACGCAGCGCCATCGAGACCAATTCGGCCAGGACGGGCTCGTCGTCGACCACCAGCACGCGAATCGGCTTGCCGTCGGCGCGGTGCATGACGACGCGACCGGTTTCCTGCGCGCCGATGCCGGACGGAGCTGTCATGGGCCCATTATCGGCGGCCGGCATTGGCCACGGCTGAGCCTTTCCTGTGCGCCCGCTGTGAAAGGTGCCGCGGTGGGCTCTGAGCGACTACGGCGTGACGGTGGCGATGGTCGACGGCGGTGTCGTGATCGGCGGCGTCGCGGCCGGCGACTCCGGCGCCTCGGGGGCGACCGTCTCGGTGACCGTCTCACCGGTGGTGATCTCGGACGTCGTCACCGGGCCCGGTGGCAGCGGTTCGACCTCCTGCGCCGAGCTGGTGCCGACGGTGACGGCGACCGCGCCCATGCCGAGCAGCGCGCCCGCGCCGATCGTCGCGGAGAACATCTTGATCTGCTTCGCATTCACCCTGACCACTCCTTGGTCTCCGGGGACCTCGACCAGCCAGCGTCGCGGCCCATCGAAAAGCGCATCGGAAGTCGTCGTCGACTCCCGCACCCCACACGGATAACCGCAGCGGTAGATAACGAAACGATTACTTTGCGGCTCCCACCTCGTCCGTCGGCCACGTCGCGCAGCCGCATCACGCCCCGCGCCGCCGCCATCTCTTAACCTGTGCGCATGCCGTTGGCCGTCCTGCTCCTCGCGTGCGCGCTGCCGGACGGACCCACCGCATGACGCGGTATCTGGCCCGCCGGCTGCTCAACTACCTCGTCCTGTTGGCACTGGCCTCGTTCCTGGTGTTCCTGCTGGCCTCCTGGCAGTTCGACCCGCTGGAGTCGCTGCAGTCGCGCAACCCGCGACCGCCTCAGCAGGTCATCGACGCCAAACGGGTCGAACTGGGGCTGGACAAGCCGGTCCTCGAGCAGTACGTCGGCTGGGTCGCCGGGGTCGCGCAGGGCGACTTCGGCGTCACCGTGGGTGGGCAGCCGGTGTCCGATGAGCTGTGGCGCCGCATCGGGGTGAGCCTGCGGCTGTTGCTCATCGGATCGGTGGTGGGGACGGTCGTCGGCGTGGTGGCCGGTGCGTGGAGCGCGATCCGGCAGTATCGGCTCAGCGACCGCACGATCACGATCCTGTCCCTGCTGGCCATCAGCACCCCGACGTTCGTGATGGCCAGTCTGCTGATCCTCGGAGCCAACCGGGTCAACTCCTCGCTGGGCACGCAGGTGTTCGAGTACATCGGCGAGACCTCACCGGATCCGGTGGAGGGCACGTGGAACCAGATCGTCGACCGCCTCCAGCATCTGGTGCTGCCGTCCATCACCCTGGCCATCGGCTCGATCGCGATATACAGCCGCTATCAGCGCAACGCCATGCTCGATGTGCTCGGCCAGGACTTCATCCGCACCGCCAGGGCCAAGGGGCTGACCCGCAGGCAGGCGCTGTTCAAGCACGGGCTTCGTACGGCGCTGATTCCCATGGCGACGCTGTTCGCCTACAGCATCGCCGGCCTGGTGACCGGCGCGCTGTTCGTCGAGAAGATCTTCGGCTGGCACGGCATCGGCGAATGGGCCGTGCAGGGCGCGCTGAACCAGGACATCAACATCGTCGTGGCGATTACGTTGTTCTCCGCCGTGGTGGTGCTGCTGGCCGGGCTGCTGTCCGACGTGATCGCAGCCGGCCTCGACCCGAGGCTTCGGGTGTCATGACCGCACCCACCGCCGCCGAGGCGACCACCGACCTCCCCGACTTCGCGTCGCGCCGGACCCTGGTGCTGCGCCGCTTCCTGCGCAACAAGCCGGCGGTGATCTCACTCGTGCTGCTCGTCGCGATGTTCGTCGGCTGCTATGCATTGCCACCGCTGCTGCCCTACGGCTACAGCGATCTGGACTTCTACGCGCTCCAACAGCCGCCCAGCGCCGACCACTGGTTCGGCACCAACGCTCTCGGCCAGGATGTACTGGCGTTGACGTTGCGTGGCATGCAGAAGTCCATGCTGATCGGCGTGTGCGTGGCGTTCCTGGCAACGCTCATCGCGGCGACGGTCGGGACGATCTCGGGTTACTTCCGCGGGTGGCGCGACCCCGTGCTGATGTGGTTCGTCGACCTGATGCTCGTGGTGCCGTCCCTCCTGCTCATCCTGATGGTGGTGCAGCGCACCAAGGGCGACATCGTCTGGATGATCGTGCTGCTGTCGCTGTTCAGCTGGATGATCAGCTCCCGGATGGTGCGCAGCATGACGATGGGGCTGCGCGATCGCGAATTCGTCGCCGCCGCACGCTATATGGGCGTGCGAGATTGGCGCATCATCACCCGCCACATCCTGCCGAACGTCGCGTCGCTCATCATCATCGACACCGCGCTCAACGTCGGTGTCGCCGTGCTCGCCGAAACCGGGCTGAGCTTCTTGGGATTCGGTATCCAGCCGCCCGACGTGTCGCTGGGCACGCTGATCGCCGACGGCACGAAATCGGCGACGACGTTTCCCTGGCTGTTCTTGTTCCCGGCCGGGGTTCTGGTGCTGATCATCCTGTGCGCCAACCTCATCGGTGACGGTTTGCGTGACGCCCTCGACCCGAATTCGCAGCAGCTGCGCGGCCGTGGGGCGAAGCGGTGAGCCTGCTGCAGGTCCGCGACCTCAGCGTCGCGTTCCCGACCGATGCGGCCCCGGTGAACGCGGTGCGCGGCTTGGACTTCCATGTCGACAAGGGTGAAGTCGTCGCACTGGTCGGTGAGTCGGGCGCGGGCAAGTCGGCCAGCGCGATGGCCGTCGTCGGGCTGCTGCCCGGGTACGCCGAGGTGTCCGGCTCGATCCGGCTGCACGGTGACGAATTGATCGGCCGGTCGGACAAGCACATGTCGACGATCCGAGGCAAGGCGATCGGCACGGTCTTCCAGGACCCGATGTCGGCGCTGACCCCTGTGTACACCGTCGGTGACCAGATCGCCGAGGCGATCCGGACCCACCAGCGCGACGTCGGCAAGCAGGCGGCCAGGGCGCGGGCGGTCGAATTGCTCGAACTCGTCGGCATCGCCCAGCCGGACCGGCGCGCGCGCTCCTTCCCGCACGAGTTGTCCGGCGGGGAACGCCAGCGCGTGGTGATCGCGATCGCGATCGCCAACGACCCGGACCTGTTGATCTGCGACGAGCCGACGACCGCGCTGGACGTCACGGTTCAGGCGCAGATCCTCGAGGTGCTCGAGACGGCCCGGGAGGTGACCGGCGCGGGTGTGCTGATCATCACCCACGATCTCGGGGTGGTCGCCGAGTTCGCCGACCGCGCGCTGGTGATGTACGCCGGACGGGCCGTCGAGGTCGCGACGGTCGACACGCTCTACCGCGACCGTCGCATGCCCTACACCGTCGGCCTGCTCGGCTCGGTCCCGCGTCTCGACGCGCCGCAGGGTGCGCGGCTGGTGCCGATCCCCGGCGCTCCACCCGTCATGGCCGCCCTGCCGCAGGGGTGCCCCTTTGCGCCGCGTTGCCCGCTGGCGATCGACGAGTGCCGTGCCGCCGAGCCGGAACTGCTGCCCATGGGATCCGCCGAGCACCGCGCCGCCTGTATCCGGACCGAACAGGTGGTCGGACGCAGCGCCGCCGACATCTACGGCGTGTCCACCAGCGCACCCGAGGCGCCCGACACCTCCGATGCGCCGGTGGTGCTGCGGGTGCGTGATCTGGCCAAGACTTATCCGCTCACCAAGGGTGTGGTCATCCGCCGCCAGGTCGGCGAGGTGCGTGCGGTCGACGGTGTCAGCTTCGAGCTGCAGCAGGGCCGCACGCTCGGCATCGTCGGGGAGTCCGGGTCGGGCAAGTCGACGACGCTGCACGAGATTCTGCAGCTGACGGCGCCGCAGTCGGGGTCCATCGAGGTACTCGACCGGGACGTCGCGACGCTGGACCGTCGGGGCCGTCGGGAGCTGCGCGGCGACGTGCAGGTGGTGTTCCAGGATCCGGTGGCCTCGCTGGACCCACGACTACCGGTGTTCGACGTGCTGGCAGAACCGCTGCAGGCCGGCGGTGTCGACAAGGCCCGCATCCAGGACCGCGTCGCCGAGCTGCTGGAGACCGTCGGCCTGGGGCGAGCCGATGCCGCCCGCTATCCGGCCGAGTTCTCCGGCGGGCAGAAGCAGCGCATCGGCATCGCGCGGGCGTTGGCGCTGCAGCCGAAGATCCTCGCGCTCGATGAGCCGGTGTCGGCCCTCGACGTGTCGATCCAGGCCGGCATCATCAATCTGCTGCTCGACCTTCAGCAGCGCTTCGGGTTGTCGTATCTGTTCGTGTCGCACGACCTGTCGGTGGTCAAGCACCTGGCCCACCGGGTCGCGGTGATGTACCAGGGCGTCATCGTCGAACAGGGTGACGGTGACCAGGTGTTCACCGATCCGCGGCACGACTACACCAAGCGGTTGCTCGCCGCGGTTCCGCAGCCCGAGGTGAATCGCCGCTAGAGTCGGATCGCATGGAGATTCGACGCTTGGCTCGGGCCCTGGGGCTGGCAACTGTCATCGCCGCGCTGACCCTGACCGCTTGCTCCGGTGGCAACGACGAAGTCCCGTCGGCCGGTGGCTCCGCCGAGGTCGGCACGACCAACGACATCAACCCCCAACCCGTCGATGAGCTGCAGCAGGGCGGCAATCTGCGGCTGGCGCTCAACGACTTCCCGCCGAACTTCAACTCGCTGCACATCGACGGCAACACCGGTGACGTGGGCGCGTTGATGCGCTCGACGATGCCGCGCGCGTTCCGGATCGCCGCCGACGGCTCGGCCTCCGTCAACACCGACTTCTTCACCGACGTCGAACTCACCAGCACCGACCCGCAGGTGGTGACGTACACCATCAATCCCGACGCGGTGTGGAGCGACGGCACGCCGATCACCTGGGAGGACATCCAGTCGCAGATCAACGCGACCAGCGGCACGGACGAGGCGTTCGCCATCGCCGCCACCAACGGCAGCGACCGGGTCGAGAAGGTCGAACGCGGAGTCGACGACCGCCAGGCCGTCATCACCTTCGCCCAGCCGTGGGCCGATTGGCAGGGCATGTTCGCCGGCAGCTCCGTGCTGCTGCCCAAGAGTTCGACGGCGACCCCGGAGGCGTTCAACAGGGCCCAGCTGAGCGGTCCCGGCCCGTCGGCAGGCCCGTTCATCATCTCGAACCTGGACCGCGGCGCCAAGCGAATCACGTTGACCCGCAACCCGAAGTGGTGGGCCACCCCGCCGGTGCTGGACACCGTCACCTACCTGGTGCTCGATGACGCCGCGCGGATCCCTGCGCTGCAGAACAACACGATCGACGCCACCGGCCTGGCGACTCTCGACGAGATGGAGATCGCGCGGCGCACCCAGGGCGTCAGCGTCCGGCGTGCTCCCGGGCTGGCGTGGTACCACTTCACCTTCAACGGTGCGCCGGGTTCGATCCTGGCCGACCCCGCGCTGCGGCGCGCGATAGCCAAGGGCATCGACCGCAAGACCATCGCCGAGGTGACACAGCGCGGGCTCGCCGACAACCCGGAGCCGCTGAACAACCACATCTATGTCGCGGGTCAGGAGGGCTACCAGGACAACAGCGGTGTCGTCGCCTTCGACCCGGACAAGGCCCGACAGGAACTCGACGCACTCGGCTGGCGACTCAACGGGCAGTTCCGCGAGAAGGACGGCCGCCAACTGGTGATCCGCGACGTGTTGTTCGACTCGATCGGCACCCGCCAGTACGGGCAGATCGCGCAGAACAACCTGGCCCAGATCGGAGTGAAGCTCGAACTCGACATCCGGCCCGCCGCCGGCTTCTTCACCGACTTCGTCACCGTCGGCAACTTCGACATCGCTCAATTCGCCTGGAGTGGAGACGCATTCCCGTTGGCGAGCCTGACTCAGATCTACCGCACCGGCGCCGAGAGCAACTTCGGCAAGATCAGCACCCCGCAGATCGACGCGAAGATCGAGGAAACGGTCAGCGAACTCGATCCCGTCAAGGCCCGCCAACTGGCCAACGAGCTGGACAAGTTGCTGTTCGAGGAGGTGTTCAGCCTGCCGCTGACGCAATCGACCGGAAACATCGCCGCGCGAACCAATCTGGCGAACTTCGGTGCGTTCGGCCTCGCCGATCCCGACTACACAAAGATCGGATTCATGAAGCCGTGACCCGGTTGACTGCGCGCGGAACCGCAGCCGGCACAAGCGCTTCGAGGGTCGCGGCGGCCTGAAGCACCCCGATCAACGTGCGTACCGCCAGTCCCGCCGGTCGGGAATCCAGTTCGGCGGATCGCTCCGGCAGTTGCGCCGCGGTGCCTTCGTAGACCGCTTGCACGACGGCCAGCGCCGCCCGCTCGCGAAGGTCGACGATGCTGTGGCCGGCGGTCGGCAGCTCGACCAGGACGGCATCGCCGATGAGCGAGGCGATCCGCCGCGCGACGGTCGGCGGCGTGATGAGGTCGCGGCCGCCCGACACGACCACCGTCGGCCAGCTGAACCGGGGCATCTGGGCGACCAGATCGTAGGGCTCGGTCTCGAATGCGATTGTCTCGGAATCGGATTCCCGATACGCCGCGGCCGGGTCCAGAGGCTTGCCGTCAGGATCGGCGGCGTAGTTGAGCTCGCGGTAGGCGATCCGGTTCACCAGGTCCGGCTCGTGCCGGTAGGGCGCCTTGCGTTCGAGCACGAACCGCGACAGCCGGTCCATCGCCGACCACAGCCAGTGGCGGCCGCCCGCCAGGAGGTCGAGCTGGCGCCGCAGGACCGCCGGTCCGGCGAACCCGTACACCGCCATCGCCAGTTGGGTGGCGGCGGGCGTCAGCACATCGTCGCCGACGAGGCGGCGCATCGTGGGCGCGATCTGTGCGGTCTCGGCATCGGCGCCGTCCCACAGCGAACGGCGGGTCGCCTGGCGCACCGCGTCGATGTCGTCGGCCGACAGCAACGGGGAGTCCAGGACCATCGCGTGCACCAGGTCGGGGTGACGCACCCCGACCCCGGCGGCGACATAGCTGCCGTAGGAGGTGCCGTAGATCACCGCTTTGTGCACCGAGGCATCGTCGAGCACCGCGGCGACGTCGTCGACCACCTGGTCCATCGTCATCGCGTCAGGCGGCAGGTCGGCACCGTCGTCGCGGTGGCGCGACATCCCCACCCCGCGGTGCTCGACCATGATCACATCGAGGCCGGCGGCGGCGGCGCGGCGGCGAAACCCCCGGTACAGCGCGACCGACGCGGCGCCGGGCCCGCCGGGAATGAGCACCAGCGGACGGGCCGACTTGCGACCGGTGCGCACGTAGTAGAGATCGAACTGCTCGTCCGACCCCGGACACACCGGCCTGCGGACCGGGCGTACACCGGGCAGCGCCGCGAGCCTGTCGTGCGCTCGCCGACGCTTGGCGCTCATGGTCATCGACTTCATTGTGCCCCGCGCCGCAAGGATGTGGGGCTGTCGGATCGTCGCAGCGGCGCCTTCTTCGCCCGGAAGTGCCTGTGACGTTGGAAGGTGTTGCGAGGGTAGAAAGTCCTCAACTCGGACAAGGGGATGACTTGGTGTCGAACGCGGTCGTAGCGTGTGGGCGGGAGTAGACAATGACCGATTTCATGCGCAATACGGACGCCTTCACCTGGGCGATGGAAAGCGATCCACGCCTGCGGTCGACCGTCGTGACGACGATCATGCTCGACGAGGTGCCCGACTGGGATGTGGTCCGCAACCGCCTCGACCTGGTCAGCCGCCGGCTACCGATGTTCCGGCAGCGGGTGGTGCCCTCACCTCCGCCCGCCCCGCCGCGGTGGGAGACGGCCCCCGACTTCGACCTCGACTTCCACCTCCGCCGCGTCACCGCTCCGGCGCCCGGCGGGCCGGACACGGTGCTCGAGATGGCCCGGCTGGCGGAGATGGCCGACTTCGACCGCGCCCGCCCACTGTGGGAGGCCACGCTGATCGACGGCCTCGCCGACGGCAGGGCAGCCCTGCTGTGCAGGTTCCACCACGCCCTGACCGACGGCGTCGGCGGCGTCCAGATCGGCATGACCCTATTCGACCTCGAGCGCGACGCGGGCCACGCGGCCATCCTGCCGACCGAGCCTCACGCCACGGACCGGCCGTTGCTCAGTGGTTATGCCGACGTGTTGCGCTACGACGCCCAGCTGGCCGGAACCTCACTCACCGCGGCCGCCAAAGCGGCACCCGGCTTGCTGTACAACGGGATTCGCCATCCGATCGCGGCCGCCAACGCCGCGACCGCCACCGCTGCGTCGGTGTACCGCACCGTGCGTCCGGTCAACCGCACCGGTTCGCCGCTGATGGCCGAACGCAGCCTGGTGCGCCGCCTCGCCGTTCACGATGTCTCCCTGGCCCGGCTTCGCGACGCGGCCCACCGGTGCGACGGCGCGCTCAACGACGCGTTCGTCGCCGGGGTCACCGGTGGGCTGCGCCGCTACCACGAGAAGCACGGCATCGAACTCGGCGATGTGCATCTGTCGATGCCGATCAGCCTGCGCACCGAGACCGACGAGATGGGCGGCAACCGGATCACCCTGATGCGGTTCGACGTGCCTGCCGGCATCGCCGACCCCGCGCAGCGGATCCGCGAGATTCACCGGCACGCAAGGCAGGTGCGGCACGAACGTTCGCTGCCGTACACCCAGATGATCGCCGGGGTGCTGAACCTGATGCCGCGCTGGTATATCGGGTCGATCCTGCGACACGTGGACTTCGTCGCCAGCGACGTGCCGGGCATCCCGGTGCCGGTGTATCTGGGCGGCGCACCGGTCAGCGCCCAGTATGCGTTCGGTCCGACGATCGGCGCCGCGGTGAACGTGACGCTGCTGACCTATGTCGACACCTGCCATTTCGGCGTGAACGCCGACGCTGGGGCGATACCGGATTTCGAGATCTTCCACGACTGTCTGGTCGAGGGTTTCGACGAGGTGCTCGCGCTGGCCCACTGACCGGGTCGGCATGCGGGCACGATCGCCCGGCTCAGGTGGCGATGAGGTCGGCGGCCTTCTCGCCGATCAGCACGCTCGGTGCGTGGGTGTGCCCGCGGATGATCGCCGGCATCACCGAGGCGTCGGCCACCCGCAACCCGTCGACCCCGCGCACGCGCAGTTGCGGATCGACCACGCTGGCGTCGTCGCGACCCATGCGGCAGGTGCCGACCGGATGGTAGAGCGTGTGCGACACGTAGGTCAGCGCCTGCTCGAGGGTCTCGTCGTCGAGTGAGGTGGCCTCGCGAGGCCGGGCGATCCGTCCGATGACCCCGTTCAGCGCGGGCGCCTGCGAGATCGTCGCGCACATGCGCAACCCGGCCATCATCGCGGCACGATCGACGCCCTCGGGGTCGGAAAGGTAGCGCGGATCGATGACCGGCTTGTCTCTCGGGTTCGCCGAGCGCAATTCGATGCTGCCGCTGCTGCGCGGCTTGAGCAGGATGGTGCCCAGCACGACAGCGTGCGTGTCATGGGGATCGCCGACACCCTCGTCGAAGAACGGCGCGGGCGCGAAGATCAGCTCGAGGTCGGGCAGCGCCAGGTCGTCACGGCTGCGAACGAAGCCGTAGGCCTCCCCCACGTTGGAGGTCAGCATGCCGCGACGGCGCAAGAAGTAGTTCAGCAGCTGCAGCGGCTTCTCGGCGCCGAAAAGCGAATCATTCGGGATGTCGAAGCCGAGCGCGGCGATGAGGTGGTCCAGCAGGTTCGACCCGACGCCCGGTGCGTGCGCCACCACCTCGATGCCGTGCTCGGCCAGCCGCTCCCGATCGCCGATTCCCGAGAGCATCAACAGCTGCGGGCTGTTGATCGCACCGCCGCAGAGCACGACTTCACGGCGGGCTTTGATGACGCGCCGCGACCCGCCCTGCTCGATCTCGACGCCGACGGCGCGGCGGCCGTCGAAGACCACCCTCGTGGCCAGCGCCTCGGTCTCCAGGGTGAGGTTGCGGCGCTTGAGCGCCGGCTTGAGGTAGGCATCGGCGGCACTCCACCTGGCGCCGCGGCGCTGCGTCACGAGCGTCTCGCAAAACCCCTCCGGCGCCGCCTGGTTGGGCTTTTCGACCCGGTAACCACACTCCTGGGCGGCAGCCAGCCACGCCGCCGTAGAGCTGCGCGGGCTGCGCTGACGGGTGATCGACAGCGGTCCGCCCTCGATGCGCTGCAGGTACGGCTCGAGGTGCGCGTAACTCCACTGCTCGCCGGCCGCCTCGCCCCATTCGTCGTAGTCGGCTGCGAAGCCACGAACCCACATCATCGCGTTCATCGACGACGAGCCGCCGACCATCTTGCCGCGCGGCCAGTAGATCTCGCGGCCGTCGAGTTCCTTCTGGGGCTCCGTCAAATAGTCCCAGTCGACCTCGCTGCGGAACAGCTTCTGAAACCCGGCGGGGATGTGGATGTACATGTTCTTGTCGCGCGGACCCGCTTCGAGCGCCACCACGGCCACAGACGGGTCCGCGCTGAGCTTGGCCGCCACCACCGATCCGGCGGAGCCTGTTCCCACGACGACGTAGTCGGCCTCCATCTGCCGAAGTCTAGGAGTTGATCAACCCGCGTAGGGTTCAGTTGTTGGACCAGTCGAACTCGTACAGGATCCAGTTGGTGTCGGTGAAGTCGAGCCGGATACCTTCGGCTTCGACGGAGAAGGTGCCGATCCCGCACTCGCCGCGAGTCCAGATGAAGCCGTCGGGCAGCACGATCTGCGCCTGGTGGGGCTCGCCGGTGACGGGGTTCTTGAAACTGCCCCCGGTGGCGCGGCCGACACCCTCGGCTGTCATGGTGGTGTGAATTCCGTTGCCCTCGAAGCTGATCGGCGCCTTGACGAGTCCGGCCACCTCAAACGTGGTCCCCAATATGCCCCATGGGTCGCCGCCCAGCTGACCGGTGTAGATCTGTGCCAGGCTGTCGATCTGTTCGTCGGCGGTCTCGGGTTCGACGATGAAGACCGCTTTGCCGCCGCCGTCGTGGATGGCCTTCGGCCAGTCGATCACCGCGATCGCCTTGACGCCGGAGAGGTCGACGTCACCGCAGGCCCCGTCGATGATGTGGTTGCCGACCATCGCCCGGCAGCTGCCGTCGGCCGACGTGGGGAACCCGTGGAAGTTGCACCCGCACCCGGGCGCGCAGTTGCAGAACTCGTAGCCGCGGCCCTTCAGATGCCACCGCAGCCGTTGCTCCGTCGTCGTCATGATGTGCCTTTCGATCAGAGGAGATGGGTAATGAGTTCCGGTTGCACCAACAACGCGGCACCCAGGGCCAGCAGCGCGACTCCCGTCGCGCGGGCGAACTGCTCACCGAACGGGGCGGTCTTCTCCACGAGGATCAGCACCGCGAACACCAGCATCCACGCCAGATGCATTGCGCCGAAGGCCACCAGCAGCGCCATGAGCAGCCAGCAGCAGCCCACGCAGAACACTCCGTGACGGCCGCCGGCGACAAAGGCACCGGTGGGACGGTCGAGGCGCCTGCCGTGTCGCAGGAAGAACGACATCGGTGATCGGCAGTGCCGCAGACACACCGTCTTGAGCGGTGTCAGTTGATACAGCCCCGCGGCCACCGCGACCGCCCCGGCGACCCTGCCCGCCCACGGGCTGCCGGTCATCAGGGGCTCCTCGAGCCGACGCCAGGCGACGTACGCCGGAACCCCGACAACAGTCCACAACGCGAGGTAGCCACCGACGAAGAACGCCGTCGGGGCGGCGTTACCCCTCGCCGCGGCCTGGCGGTAGAGCCGGACCACCGGCACCACCGCAGGGAACATCATCGCCGCCATCATCGCCACCCATGCGACCAGGAAGGCGACGAACGACATGGTCGGTTGGGAGTCCATCGGCATTGCATCGGCCATAGCGCCGGCCATCGCGTCATCGGCGCCCATGTCGCCGGCGCTGGCCACCGACCACCACCAGCCGACACCGGCCAGGAGCAGCAGCACCACCGGCGGCCAGAGATCGCGTCCGGTCGTCCCGTGGGTTTCGCTGATGCTCACCTCGATGTCCCCTAGACCCACTATGACAGGGTCACCCGGAGATCGGTGGAGATTGCCGCCCTCAGTTGTTGAGCTCGATGTGGTGAGCGCCGTCCACCGCGGCATAGCGATCGGGGCTGCACGTCAGCACGATCACCTGCCCGTCACCGCCGACCGCGTTGAACACCGCACCCATCTTGACCAGCCGGTCGGCGTCGGTGAAGCCCAACGCGTCGTCGATGATCACCGGGACAGTGTCCTCCTCGGCCACCAGCGCCGCGCCCGCCAACCGTGCCACGATGCCCAGTTGCTCCTTGGCGCCGCCGGACAGCGACTCGTAGGGCACGGTGCGGCCAGCAAGCGTGCGGCTGCAGACGCGTAGCTCGCTGTCCACCTCGACTTCGAAGCTGTCGCCGAACACCAACCGCCCCAGGCGCTCCAACTCACCACGGAACGGGTCGACGTAGCGCTGCCGGGTCGCGTCCCGGTGCCGCTCGATCACCGACCGCAGCAGCTCGGCAGCGCGCGCTCGACGCTGCACCCGAATGTGTTCGGCCACGGCATGCTCGCGTTCGGTCTCCGCCTCGTCCAGTTGCCCCTTGCGTCCCTGGGTGCCGTACACCTTCAGCTGTGCGCTCAGGTCCCGCAACGCGCCCGCCACTTCGTCGTGAGCCGCAGTCAGGGCATCGGCCTGATGTTGCGCCTCGGCCATCGCGGCCGCGACGGCGTCCGGAGCCGTCTGAGCGACCTCCGCGCTGAGTTCGGCGACCAGTTCGGCGGCCCGCCGAGCTTCCTCCGCGTGCGCCTGCGCTCTGCCGGCCAGCGCCTCGTCGGCGATCGCTGAGCGCTGTTCGTCCAGGCGCCGACGGGAGTTGCCGAGCTCGGTCTGCGCGGTGGCCAGCTTGTCCCGCAGCACGGTGACCCGGACCTGCTTGTCGCCCAGTTGTTCAGCGGCGGCGACGGCGACCTTGCGGCGCATCTCGCAGTCGGCGTACACCTCTTTCTGCGCAGCCGATGCGGCCTCGAGTTCGGCGCGGGCCGCGGCGATGTCGACGTCGAACAGATCGGCGTGGCCGGGTTGACGCTCGCGCAGTGCGGCCAGGCGAACCCGCAACTGGTCGGGCGACTCGTCGGCGACAAGGGCCCGGTACGTGGCGCAGGCCCGGTCCCGGGTCGCGAGCAGCTGTTGGCGTCGCAGGTCGGTGGCCCGCGCCGCCGCCAGGTCGCCGACGCCGGCGTCGGCCAGCGCTGAGGCCAACACCTGCTGCGCGGCATCATGTCGTGCGCGTGTCTGCGAAGCAGGCGATCCGGGCACCAGGCGTGCGGTCAGCACGCCGGGCACCTCGATGTCGGTTTCGGCGCTCACACTCGTCGACCATGACTGGCCCGTGCTCAGGGTGACCGTCTCGCCGTCGACGCGGAGCTGAACCTGGGCCAGCGCGACCAACTCGATCTGTGCGGACGCCGACTCCACCTGCGCCGTGGCGATGTCGACCGCCGCCTTGGCCTCCTCGATCGCCCGCATGGCCTCGTCGGAGAGCATGATCGATGCGAGGTCCGCTTCGACGCCGTCGCGTTCGCGCTGCGCGGCGTCGATCGTGGCCAGCCTCGCAGCGATCCGGTCCGCCTCGTCACGGTCGGTCAGCTCCTGTACCGCGCGACGGGCGGCCTCGCCCCGGGCCTGACTCGCCGCCAACGCTTCTCGCGCCTGCTCGGCAGTGGCGTCGGCGTCCTGCCGCACCTCGGCTGCGGTCTCCAGGTCCTCTGCGGCCGTCGCCACCGACACCTCGAGTACGGCGATCGCGGCAGCCCGCTGCTCGATGTCGGCGCGCAGCTTGCCCCGCTCCTCGATCGCGGCACGCGACGCGTCATGGTTGGCCTGCGCGGCATCGGCGACCAGCCGAGCCTCCTTGAGCTGGCGGGTCAGTTCCGCCACCGCGTCGGCGGCCTCCCGTGCGGCGGCCAGCTTTCTCGACGCGTCGGCGCGCTCGGGGGCCAAACGGGCGAGTTCGCCGGTGAGCACCGCGTGCCTGCGCACCGCGTCGTCGACCTCAGCAACGGCGGCGGCCGCGGCGGCCACTCGCTCCTCGGCGGCCTGCAGCCGCTTGACGGCCGCCAGCCACTCCCCTGTCGGCCGGCCGGTGCGGGTGAAGTACCGGCCGTACTCGGCCTCGACGCGGTCGATCAGCAGCGGCTCGGTACCCGATACGGCGACCGCCTCGCCGGCGGCGACGTCCAGCGCGCGCGACAGCGCGTCACACCCGGACAGGTCCACTGCGGCGGTGGACGCCGACTGCAGCACCCGTTGCGCCTGCCACAGATCGGTGTCGACCGTCTCGGCGAGCATCGCGTTGACCCGCTCGTGCGCTTCGTCACCGGTGAACTGTTCACGTCGCGGCGCCAGGACCGTCAGCTCCGTCTCGCAGCGCTTGTGAAACCGCTTTCGGTACACGAAACGATATGGCCCCGTCGATATTTCGGCCGTGACTTCGGCGCCGACATCGGCATGCGTCGGCTTGACCTCTTTGACTTCCTTCTTCGTAGACCGGTCCTTGGCCTCCAGCAACAGGTCGAGCGCCTCGATCATCGACGACTTGCCGACCTCGTTGGCGCCGCAGACCACCACGACGCCGCGGTCCGGGAAGACGATCTCGCGGTGGCTGATGCCGCGATAGTTGCTCAGTGCCAATCGGTGTAGCTTCACGCCACGCCCCGATCCGCGAGCCGCAGCAGCAGGGCCAGCGCGGCGCGTGCGTCCTCGGCGTCGGCACCGCCGGTGCGGGCGGCCGTGACCAACTCGTCGACCGCCGAGGCCGCGAAACCGCCGATGCCCAGGTCGTCGAACTCTCCGTCGGCCGGAAGCACCGCGATCTCGGTCTGCTTCTCCCACAGGCTCATCGCGGCGAACAGACGGTGATACTTGTCGAGGCAGGCGTCGAGCGCGGCCTTGTCGGTGACGGTGAGCGATCCGGTCAGCGCGATGCGCACCACCGTGCGTTCCTTGTCCGGCATCTGGTCGAGGTTGATGTCGAGGTCGGCGATGTCGCGGTTGTCGTCGACCCCGCGGCGCAGCGTGACGAACCGCCACCGCCCCACCTTCTGCGGTGCGACCCGCACATGGTGGGCGGGGTCGTCCTCGTCGACGTCGACGACCAGCACGTGGCCCGGATCGGTCTCGATGTCGTCGTAGTTGGTGACTTCGGGAGACCCGGAGTACCAGATCCGGCCGGTGGTGCCGACCTGCATACGAGAGTGCTTGTCTCCCAGGGCCACATAGTGCACCGCGCCGCGCTCTATGGCGGCCTCGAGCGCGGCGAGGCGGATCAGTGACGGCCGGTCCTTGTCCGGCACGTGGATGTCGACCGCGCCGTGACCGACGACGATGCGGGCCGTGCCGTCGGCGGGCAGGTCCTCCAGCACGCCTGCGACCGGGTCCGACGCCGGCGCCTTGGACGTCCACGAGGCGGCCACCAGATGCAGGCTGGGCCGGACCTCGTGGACACCGGCACGGTCGAGCACCGTGACGTTGTCGGGGCACTCCGCGGTGAACAGCGCGCTGGTGTAGACCGACGAGGCGTCGAGCGGGTCGTGATTGCCCGGCAGCAGGTACACCGGAACGCCGATCGCGCGCATGGCCTCCAGCGACTGGCCGACGTCGCGCGGGGCCAACTGGTTGTGCTCGAAGACGTCGCCGGCAACGACCACGAACTCGGCGCCCACGTCGGCGGCGAGCCGCCCGAGACCGGCGACGGCGTCCCGCCGCGCGGCCGAATACCGCGGCTGGGCCTCGCCGTTGAGGAAGTAGCGGGTCATGCCGAGTTGCCAATCGGCGGTGTGCACGAATCGCATCTCGCCCCCTCCCCTGGGTTTGTTCGATTGCCGGGCACCGCGAGTGTAGGACCGGGCCCCGACAAGTCCCGGGACGTCGCGCGGCATGCCCTACCGTTGATCGAATGAGTGCCCCGTACCGCACCCTGCTGCTGCTCCGGCACGCCAAGTCGGACTACCCGCCGGGGGTCCTCGACCACGATCGGCCGTTGGCACCAAGGGGGGTGCGCGAGGCGGGGCTGGCCGGTGACTGGCTCAGGACGAACGCGCCGAGCGTCGACGCCGTCCTGTGCTCGACGGCCGCCAGGACACGCGAGACCCTGGCCCGCACCCGCATCGCGGCGCCGGTCGACTACCTAGACCGGCTCTACGACGCGACACCGGGCACCGTGATCGACGTGATCAACGGCGCGCAGTCACGCTTCGACACCGACGTGCAGACGCTGCTGGTGATCGGCCACGAACCCGCGATGTCCGCGGTCGCCCTCGGCCTGTGCGCCGCCGAGAGCAGTAATTCCGCTGCAGCCGAACATATCTCGGTGAAGTTTCCGACTTCGGCCATCGCGGTGCTACGCATCGGCGGCCGGTGGGACCAGCTGGCGCTCGACGGCGCCGCCCTGGTCACCTTCCACGTGCCCCGTTAGGCGCGGGTGGCCAGCGTCAGCTCCATCAGCTTGAGCGCCATCCCGCAGGCATCGATGCCGGGCGACTGCGGGTTGACCCACCAGCCGACGACGCCGGCGGCGTCACTGGCCACCCCACAGGCGCCGTTCGGGTCGTTCGGGCGCATCACGAACGACTGGATGCCCGCCACGCGCTTGTCCTCGATCTGGTACCCGAGCCGCTCGGCGACCTGGCGCTCGTGGTCGAGATCGCCCAGCTCGAACCAGAACCGGGTGATGTCGACCAGGCCCGCCGGGTTGGCCGCCTGCCAGCGGCACACGGCGCCGACGAAGGTGCTCTGGATGTCCAGCGGATCGGCGCCGACGGTCTCGGCCAGGATGTCCTCCGTCAGGACGTCGCACTCCTTGAGCAGGTTCGGGTATTCGCGCTCGGATTCGTTGTTCCGGGGAACGTCGCCCGACCCGGCCCTGGCCGCGGTGCCCTCGACGGTCTGGGTGCAACCCGTCAGGACGGCGAGGGCGGCGAGCACGGCGGCGATGCCCGCGGCCGGCCGACGCGGCGACACGCTTCTCATTCGGAGTTCACAATCGATTGGCGGGTCAATTCCTTGGCGACGTCGCAGGGGTCCGGGAACGGCGGCGCGCCGTAGCTGATCGACCACTCGATGAAGTCGTCGTCGAACTGGATGCCGACCTCACACAGGTTGACCCCCGCCGTCGGGTCCTCGGTGTAGCCGATGAACCCGTCGTGACCTTCGATGTTGATGTCCTCGACCGCGGTGCGCGACAGTTCCATCGTCTTGCGCTCGCGGCCGATCGGGCTGCCACGGAACCAGGTGAACGAGAAGTGCGGGCCCAGGATGCTGCCGCCGGCCAGCCACTGACAGCCCACCGAGGTCTTGGCGGTGTTGACCAGCCCCGGTACCCGGGTCTGCTTGGTGATCTCCTCGTCGCTGACACCACCGCACTGGGGGAAGAAGGGGCCGTGCGCGACGTCCTGCTGGGGCGCGGACGTGTCCTGCGGCACCTGCGGACCCGTGGGCTCGGAGTCCGAGCATGCGGTGACCAGCGAGATGACAGCTGCGGCCGCAACGGCGAGGCAGCGTGTCGCGCGCGTGCTGTGGGTCACGCCATGCACTGTAGCGACAGGTCAGACGGTCAACCACCGACATGCCGGTTGACCTGCGGACTCAGCCGACTCTCAGGCGCTGTGCGGCGTGGGTGCCCGGAAGCGATGTGCGACAGTAGCGGGATGCTGTGGGCGCTGCTGCGACAGTATGCGCGGCCATACCGAGGGCTGCTGGCGACCGTCGCCGTCTTCCAGGTCATCAGCACGCTCGCCTCGCTGTACCTGCCGACCGTGAACGCGGCGATCATCGACGACGGGGTCGCGACCGGCAACCTGCGGCGGATCGTCGAGTTGGGCGGTGTCATGCTGGCCGTCACCGCGCTGCAGGTGGTGTGTGCGGTCGGTGCGGTGTACTTCGGTTCGCGCGCGGGCATGGGATTCGGTCGCGACCTGCGCTCGGCGATGTTCCACCACGTGACCGGCTTCTCGGCCGAGGAGACGGCACGCTTCGGCGCCCCGTCGCTGCTGACCCGCACCACCAACGACGTGCAGCAGATCCAGCTGCTGGTGCAACTGACGTGCACGATGCTGATCACCGCGCCGATCATGTCGGTCGGCGGCATCCTGATGGCCGTCCACCTCAACGCCGGGTTGTCGTGGCTGCTGCTGGTCAGCGTGCCCGTCCTGGCGCTGGCCAACTACTGGATCGTGCGGCACCTGCTGCCGATCTTCCGGCGAATGCAGCGCCTGGTCGACGGCATCAACCGAGTGATGCGCGAGCAGTTGTCGGGGCTGCGGGTCGTCCGCGCGTTCGCCCGGGAACCGTTCGAGCGCAACCGCTTCGCCGAGGCCAACCGGGCGCTGGCCGACACCGCGTTGGAGGCGGGCCGGTGGCAGGCGCTGATGTTGCCCACCACCACGCTGGTCATCAACGTCTCCAGCGTCGCGTTGATCTGGTTCGGCGGGTTGCGCATCGACGCCGGCCAGATGGAGGTCGGCGCGCTCATCGCGTTCCTGTCCTACTTCATGCAGATCCTGATGGCCGTGTTGCTGGCGACGTTCATCCTCGTCATCATCCCGCGCGCGTCGGTGTCGGCCGACCGCATCGGCGAGGTGCTCGCCACCGAGGCGAAGATCACCAGCCCGCAACACCCGGTGCGGCCGTCCTCGATCCGCGGAGAGATCCGGCTGGTGAACGCGACGTACTGCTATCCGGGTGCCGAACAGCCGGTGCTGCAGGATGTTTCGCTGACCGCGCGGCCGGGGACCACCACGGCCGTGGTCGGGTCCACCGGTTCGGGCAAGTCGACACTGGTGGCGCTGATCTGCCGAATGTACGACGCGACTTCGGGTTCGGTGCGCATCGACGACGTCGACGTACGGGACTACGACCCCGAAGATCTGTGGTCGGCGATCGGTGTGGTTCCCCAGCGTGGCTACCTGTTCTCCGGGACCGTGGCTGACAACCTGCAGTTCGGCGCGACCCCGGGACGTGTGGCGTCCGAAGACGAGATGTGGCAGGCGCTGCGTGTGGCCGCCGCCGACGACTTCGTGCGCGCGCACACCGACGGACTGCTGATGCGCGTCGCTCAGGGCGGCGCCAACTTCTCCGGCGGTCAGCGGCAACGGTTGGCGATCGCGCGGGCGGTGATCCGCAGACCCGCGGTGTACCTGTTCGACGACGCGTTCTCCGCGCTCGACGTGCACACCGACGCAAGGGTCCGGTCTGCGCTGCGAGAGGTCTCTGCCGACTCGACGGTCGTGATTGTGTCGCAACGCATCTCGACGGTGGCCCAGGCCGATCAGATCCTCGTCGTGGAGGACGGCCGCATCGTCGGCGCAGGCACTCACGAGTCGCTGCTGGCGGACTGCCCCGAGTATGCCGAGTTCGCGGCGTCGCAGTCGCTCGGCGCGAGCGTCGGTGGCACCTCATGACCGCGCCGATGGCGCGGCCGATCCGCGGCATGGTGCAGGCACCCACGGAACGGTCGCGTGACTTCACCGGATCAGCGGTCCGACTGGTGAAGCGGCTGACGCCGCAACGGGGCCTCACCGCGGCGGTGATCCTGCTGGGCGTCGGCGGTATCGCGGTCGGCGTCGTCGGCCCGCTGATCCTCGGCCACGCCACCAACCTGTTGTTCAACGGGGTGGTCGGCAGGCAACTACCCGCGAATCTGACCAAGGAGCAGGCGATCGAGGCCGCCCGCGCCCGCGGCGACACGACATTCGCCGACCTGCTCTCGGGCATGGACGTGGTCCCGGGCCGAGGCGTCGATTTCGGCGCCGTCGCCCGCACCCTGCTGCTGGCGCTGTTCCTGTATCTGGTGGCGGCGTTGATGGTGTGGCTGCAGGCCCGGCTGCTCAATGTCGCGGTGCAGCGCACCATGGTGACACTGCGCTCCGACGTCGAGGACAAAGTGCACCGGATGCCGTTGTCCTACTTCGACTCCCGGCAGCGCGGCGAGGTGCTCAGCCGCGTCACCAACGACGTCGACAACATCCAGACCTCGCTGTCGATGACCATCAGCCAGCTGATGACCTCGGTGCTCACCGTGCTGGCAGTGCTGGTGATGATGCTGACGATTTCACCGTTGCTGACCCTGCTGACGGTGGTCACGGTGCCGTTGTCGCTGTGGGCGACGAAGGCGATCGCCAAGCGGTCACAGGGCCTGTTCGTCGCGCAGTGGGCCAACACCGGCCGGCTCAACGCCCACATCGAGGAGACCTACAGCGGCTTCACCATCGTCAAGACCTTCGGCCACCGCGCTGCCGCCCAGAAGCGGTTCGGCGAGTACAACGACGACGTCTACGACGCCAGCTTCGGCGCGCAGTTCTTCTCCGGGCTCGTCGGCCCGAGCACCACGTTCATCGGCAACCTGAGCTATGTCGCGGTGGCCGTGGTCGGGGGCCTGCAGGTGGCTACCGGCCAGATCACGCTGGGCGGCATTCAGGCGTTCATCCAGTACGTCCGCCAGTTCAACCAACCGCTGACCCAGGTGGCGGGCATGTACAACACGCTGCAGTCCGGCGTGGCCAGCGCCGAGCGAGTGTTCGATCTGCTCGACGCCGAGGAGCAGACGCCCGATCCGGCGGCCGCGTCGCCCGAGTACAGGGTGCGTCCGCGTATCGGGTCGCCCGCTCGGGTCGGGTTCGACGACGTCACGTTCAGCTACTCCCCCGGCACACCGGTCGTCGAGAATCTGTCGCTGGTCGCCGAACCCGGCAGCACGGTGGCGATCGTCGGACCAACCGGGGCGGGCAAGACGACGCTGGTGAACCTGCTGATGCGGTTTTACGAGGTCGACTCCGGCCGGATCCTCGTCGACGACGTGGACATCTCGTCGGTGAGCAGGCAGTCGCTTCGGTCGGGAATCGGCATGGTGCTGCAGGACACGTGGCTGTTCGGCGGCACCATCTACGACAACATCGCCTACGGCAGGCCCGATGCGAGCGAAGACGACGTCATCGCGGCCGCCAAGGCGGCCTACGTCGACCGCTTCGTGCACATGCTGCCCGACGGGTACCAGACCAGCATCAGCGACGACGGCGGGCGGATCAGCGCGGGCGAGAAGCAGCTGATCACGATCGCCCGCGCGGTGCTGGCCCGGCCGCGGCTACTGATCCTCGACGAGGCCACCAGCTCGGTCGACACGCGCACCGAGTTGCTGATCTCCCAGGCGATGGCCGAGTTGCGCCGCGACCGAACGAGTTTCATCATCGCTCATCGGCTCTCGACCATCCGCGACGCCGACGTCATCCTGGTGATGCAGGCCGGCCGGATCGTCGAGCGCGGCAGCCACGCCGAGCTGCTCGCTAAGCGTGGCGCTTATTGGGCTATGACACAGGCCTGACGCCGTACGCTCACCGTGATGAGCGATACGGTCTACACCTTCTGCAGGTACTGCCTGGCCTGCTGCGGATTGGAGGTGACGGTCGACGGCAACCGTGTCACCAAGATCGCGCCCGACAAGCAGAACCCGCACACCTGGCAGGATTTCTGCGCCAAGGGGCGCACCGCCAACCAACTCGTCGAGCACCCACGGCGGATCCTGAACCCGATGCGGCGCGTGGGCGACACCTACGTAGAAGCGACGTGGGAGGAGGCCATCTCCGACATCGCCGCGAGGATGACCGCCGCGATCGAGGCGGGCGGCCCGGATGCGGTCGGCGTCTACTACGGCAACCCGTCCGGCTTCTCGTCGTCGAACATCATCTTCATGAACGGCTGGCTCGACGCGATCGGCACGCACAGCCGCTACTTCGTCGGCTCGGTCGACCAGAACGCGATGCACGTCGTGGCGCAGAAGATGTACGGGTCTATCTTGATGGCACCCGTCTCCGACGTCGACAACTGCGACTACTTCCTGCTGGTCGGAACGAATCCGGCGGTGAGCGCGTGGAATTGGCTGGAAACCGTGCCCGGCGGGTGGCGGCGGGCGTTGGACCGCCAGAAGCAGGGCGCCACGATCGTCGTCGTCGACCCGCTGCGCACCGAGTCCGCCGACAAGGCCGACATCCACCTCGCGGTGCGGCCGGGCCAAGACTGGGCGCTGCTGCTGGCGATGGTCAAGGTGGTGCTCGACGAAGGCCTGGAGCATCAACATGACTGCGCCGAACTCGCCACGGGCGTGGGCGATCTGCGCGCCCTGGTCGCCGAGGCGGACCTCGACGACCTGGCCGGGCGGTGCGATCTCCCCCGGGCTCGGATCGAGCAGGTGGCGCGTGACTTCGCCGCCGCCCGCAGGGCGATGGTGGTCACCAGAACCGGCGTGTCGTTGCACCTGGCGGGCACGGTCGCCGAATGGCTGGGCCACGTCCTCAACGTCATCACCGGCCGGATGGACCGGCCGGGCGGCCGCCGCTACGAACCCGGCTATGTCGACGCCATCCGGATGTCGGCCATGGTCAAGGCCCGGCCGCACCACAGCCGGCTGCTGGGCCGGGAGATGATCGCCGGCGCGCATGCGATCAGCGAGTTGCCCGACGAGATCACCACCCCCGGACGCGGGCAGATCAGGGCGATGCTGATCAACTGCGGCAACCCGGTCGTCTCCGGACCGGACGGCGCCCGGCTGGACGCGGCGCTGGCGCAACTCGATCTGCTGGTGGCGATCGACTTCGTCCAGCGCGAAAGCCACCGCCACGCGCACTGGCTGCTGCCCGCGACGCACTGGCTCGAGCGCGACGACCTGCTGGCGTTCACCAGCAACATGCACGACGAGCCGTACCTGCACTACGGCGCCAAGGCCGTCGAACCGCCGCCGGGCGCGCGGCAGGAGTGGCAGATCTTCACCGATCTCGCAATCGCGATGGGAAAGCCGATGTTTCGGGCCAAGGGGCTCAACGGCTTCATCAAGGCCACCCGTGCGGCGGCGCGCCTGACCGGTAGGCGCGGGCTGGAGTTCGGCCCGCACTGGATAGACCGCCTGGTGGTGGCGACCGGGCGAAAGTTCAACGGCCGCAGGATCAGATGGCGTGAGGTCAAGGAGCACCGGCACGGCTGGGTGCTGGGGCCGCGGGAGTTCGGTCACTTCCGCGAAGCGCTGCGCACCGAGGACAAGAAGGTGCACGCGGCACCGCCGGAGTTTCTCGCCCGCGCTCGCGAACTGCTGGCCGAACCGGCCCCGGAAGCGCCGGTCGGCTATCCGTTCCAATTGGCCAACCGCCGGAGCCGGCACTCGATGAACTCCTGGCTCAACGAATTGCCTGGCCTGCATCCGTCGGGTAAGCGCAGCGAGGTCGTGATCCACCCCGACGACGCGGCGGACCTCGGCGTCGGCCAGGGCGATCTGGTCAAGGTGTTCTCGCCCGTCGGTGCCATCGAGCTGCCTGCCGCGCTCAGCGATCGCCCGCGGCCCGGCGTCGTGATCGTCGATCACGGCTGGGGCTCGAGGATTTTCGATCCGCGTGGCGGTGCCGACCCGGTGTCCTACGGGCAGAACCGCAACCTGCTGGTCGATGCCGGGCCGGTCGATCCGCTGTCGCAGACGTCGGCGCTGAGTTCGCAGTACGTCGGCGTCGAGCGGGCCTGACTAGAGCTGCGGCCCCTCGGCGCGCAGGTCGTCGACGTTGCGCATCGCCTCGCGCAGCTTGCCCAACCATTCGTCGGCATGCTCGCCGACCAGCCGCACCGACCAAGCCAGCGCGTCCGACCGAGACCGTGCCACGCCGGCGTCGACCAGCGTGTCAAGCACCTGCCGCTCGGGTTGACGCAGCCGCGTCATAACCGGAACAGCCAAGTGGGTGAACAAGGTTCGTTGCGAGGCGTCGTCACCGACCTGGACGCCCCACGCCACCTTGCGCCCGTAGCGGGCCTCGGCCTCGTCGGCGATGCGCATGCGCTCGCCGCGGGTGTCCTCACGGAATCGCGCCACCCTGCCTGCCGCCCGCGCCTCGTTGTCCTCGCCCTCGGACTCGGGAAGTCGGCCGATGACCGTGATCTCTTCGCGGTCGACGACGACGGTGGGGTCGCCGTCGAACCAGCCGTCCGGGAGGCGACCGACGAACCAGTCGGCCGCGTCGCCTGCGTCGGGTTGCTGGGCCTGATGCCAACCGCCTGGGCGGCGCCGGCCGTGGTGGATGTGTCTCATGATTACATGATTACACCGTTGCAGCACTGGTGAGCGTAGTTTCATCCCACAGCGAACTCTGGTCGCGAGGCGTCCGGCCGGTGCCCCGACCGCCGGTCAGCCGCGCTTGAGCAGCAGCGCGGCGCCGCCGGCGACCACCATGGCGATCAACAGCAGCACCGCTAGCGCGGGACTGACCAGCCACCACACCAACCCCACCGCGATGAGCGCAGGCGACGCGACGAACAACACCATCCCGGGATGCTGCTTGACCACCGCGAAAGCGCTCTGCGCCCGGACGCGGTCGATTTCCTTTGCCATGGCCCAAGAATGCCAGTCGAACGCATAGTTTGGAGGCCATGACAGCACCGAGCAATGGAAGTTGGCGGCCCGATCCCGAGGGCCGCTACGAGTACCGCTGGTGGGACGGGCAGCGCTGGACGGATCAGGTGCACCACCAGGGCCAGATGGGTAGGGCGCCGCTGGGCGGACCGCCCCAGGAACAGGCGCAGCACCGGCCGCAGCATCAATCTCAGGCACAGCCGCAGGGCGCCGCCCAGGCGAGCGCCCCCGCTCACCACGGGGGCGACGGCTTCGCGGGCATCACCGGCGATCTGGTCGATGGACGCTTCAGCGAGAAGGAGGCGAAGCCGATCGGGAACCAGAACACCAAGCTGCTGCGCGTCCGGCTGGGTGAACCGTTCATGGCCCGGCAGGGCTCGATGGTGGCGTATCAGGGCAACGTCGACTTCGCGTTCGAGGGCGGCGGCGCCTCGAAGTTCATCAAGAAGGCGCTCACCGGCGAAGGGCTGCCGTTGATGCGGTGCCAGGGCCAGGGCGACGTCTTCCTCGCCGACCGCGCCTACGACGTGCACCTGCTGAACCTCAACAACTCCGGGGTGTCGATCAGCGGAAAGAACGTGCTGGCGTTCTCGTCGAGCCTGGACTGGAACATCGAGCGGGTAAAGGGCGGCAGCATCGCGACCGGCGGGCTGTTCAACACCACGCTGCGCGGTACCGGATGGGTGGCGTTGACCACGGACGGCCCGCCGGTGGTGCTCGACGCGGGCGAGGCTCCGACGTTCGCCGATACCAATGCGGTGGTGGCGTGGTCGGCACATCTGCAGACGCAGCTGAAGACCAGCTTCAAGGCCGGGGCGTTGATCGGCCGGGGGTCCGGTGAGGCGGTTCAGGTGTCGTTCCACGGCCAGGGTTTCGTCATCGTGCAGCCGTCCGAGGGCGCACCCCAGGTGCCCACGCAGTAGCTCAGAGCTCGAGCAGCACCGTCACCGGGCCGTCGTTGACGAGTTCGACGCGCATGTCGGCGCCGAACACCCCGGTTTCGACATGGGCGCCCAGTGCGCGCAGCGCATCCGCGAAGGACGTGACCACCGGCTCGGCGACGGCGCGGGGGGCAGCCGCGTTCCACGCCGGGCGCCGACCCTTAGCGGTGTTGGCGTACAGGGTGAACTGGCTGACCACGAGGACCGGCGCGGAGATGTCGGAGGCGGACTTCTCGTCGTCGAGGATGCGCAGCTGCCAGAGCTTCTCGGCGAGGCGCTGCGCCGTGGCGGCATCGTCGTGGTGCGTCACCCCGACCAACGCCAGCAGACCTTGGCCGTCCGGCCGGATCTCGCCCACGACCTCGCCGTCGACCGTCACGGCGGCCGAACTAACCCGCTGCACGAGCACTCGCATGGTCGCCGATGGTGCCACGCCCGCCGGAAGCAGGCCCTCGGCGGCGCGGGTTTGCATACCCTATAGGGGTATAGGTATGGTGGGTGACATGACCACGACGACTGTGACCGTGACCGGCATGACCTGCGGACATTGCGAGACCTCCGTGCGTGAGGAGATCGGCGAGATCGCCGGCGTCACCTCTGTCGAGGTCGACGTCGCCAGCGGTGTGGTCACCATCGGCAGCGACACCCCGGTGGAACGGGCCGCGATCAAGAGCGCCGTGGAAGACGCGGGCTACCGGCTGGCCGACTGATGCGCACGGGTACCCGGATCGCCGCCTTCATCGTCGCGCTCGCGACGGTGTTCGCGGTGGCAATCTGGGTCGGCAAGACCGTGGGCCCCGACGGCGCCGCGCCGCAGCACACCGCGCCCGCCGCAGCCGATGAGCCGCCCGCAGGATTGCAGTCGACCCAGGACGGCCACACGCTCGACTTGGCCGAGACGATCTACCCCGCCGACCCCGAATCCGTGTTGCGTTTCCGCATCCTCGGCGCCGACGGCACACCGGTGACCCGGTACGACGAGGCGCACGACAAGCTGATGCACCTGATCGTCGTGCGCAACGACCTGACCGCCTACCAGCATCTGCATCCGGTGCTCGACCCGTCGGGCGACTGGCAGGTACCGGCGGATCTGAGCCGCCCCGGGGACTATCGGGTATTCGCCGACTTCGTTCCCACCGGCGGCCCGCACCTGACGCTGGGCGCCAACATCCACGTCGGCGGCGACTACGACCCCAGGCCCCTGCCCGCCGTGCAAGCGCGGTCGGCGGTCGACGGCTACACCGTCACCTTGACCGGTACACCGAAGGCCGGCGAGGCGTCGATGCTGACCTTGTCGGTTGCGCACGACGGCGCGCCGACCGACGATCTGCAGCCGTATCTGGGCGCATACGGTCATCTCGTCGCCCTGCGCGCCGCCGACCTGGCGTATCTGCACGTGCACCCGGCGGGCGAATCTGGTGACGGCACCACCGCCGCCGGGCCGGACATCGATTTCCACACCACCTTCCCCAGTTCGGGTGACTACCGGCTGTTCCTCGACTTCCAACACGGCGACGTGGTGCGCACCGCGGAGTTCACCGTGTCGGTCGACGAGGCTGAGCAGGCACCCGCCACCACCGCGGAGCACAGCGATGACGACCATGGCCACTGACAACCCGGCCACCGACACCGCCACCCTCGAGTTGTCGATCGAGGGCATGACCTGTGCCTCTTGTGCGAACCGGATCGAACGCAAGCTCAACAAGATCGACGGCGTCACCGCGACGGTGAACTTCGCCACCGAGAAGGCGAGCGTCGAGTATGCAGGCGATGTGAGCCCCGAAGCGCTTGTCGCGACGGTCGAGGCGGCGGGATATCAGGCCCGCATGCCGGACGATGACCAGGTCGCCGACGCGGTGGTCGAAGAGGATCCGACCGCGCCGCTGCGCCAGCGGCTGTTGATCTCGGCGGCGCTGACGATCCCCGTGATCGCGATGGCGATGGTGCCTTCGCTGCAGTTCACCAACTGGCAGTGGTTGTCGTTCACGCTGGCGGCTCCGGTCGTGGTGTGGGGCGCGTGGCCGTTCCACCGGGCGGCATGGACGAACCTTCGGCACGGCACCACCACGATGGACACGCTGGTGTCCATGGGCACGCTGGCCGCACTGGGCTGGTCGGTCTACGCGCTGTTCTGGGGCACTGCCGGTGCCCCGGGGATGACGCACGGGTTCGAGTTCACGCTGTCGCGCGTCGACGGCACCGGCACCGGCAACGTGTACTTCGAGGTCGCTGCCGGTGTGACCACGTTCATCCTGGCCGGCCGCTATTTCGAGGCGCGGTCCAAGCGCCGGGCCGGCGCCGCGCTGCGCGCCCTGCTCGAGCTGGGAGCCAAGGATGTCGTCGTCCGCAAGAACGGTGTCGAACAGCGTATTCCGATCGACCGGCTGCGGGTCGGCGACGAGTTCGTGGTCCGGCCGGGAGAGAAGATCGCCACCGACGGAGTGGTCGTCGAGGGCAGCTCGGCCGTCGACGCGTCGATGCTGACCGGCGAGTCGGTCCCGGTGGAGGTCGGCCCCGGCGAGCAGGTGGTGGGCGCCACGGTCAACGTCGACGGCCGGCTCCTGGTACGGGCGAATCGGATCGGCTCGGACACCCAATTGGCGCAGATGGCCCGCCTCGTAGAGCGGGCACAGAGCGGCAAGGCCGAAGCGCAGCGGCTGGCCGACCGGATCTCTGCGGTATTCGTGCCGGTGGTGATCGTGTTGGCGGTCGCGACACTCGGGTTCTGGCTCGGCACAGGCGGTTCCGTCGCGGCGGCGCTCACGGCGGCGGTGGCGGTGTTGATCATCGCGTGCCCGTGCGCGCTGGGCCTGGCGACGCCGACCGCGCTGATGGTCGGCACGGGCCGCGGCGCGCAGCTCGGGATCCTGATCAAGGGTCCGGAGGTGCTTGAGTCCACGCGGCGGATCGACACCGTGGTTATGGACAAGACCGGCACGATCACCACCGGAGCGATGACGCTGCTCGACGTGATCAACGCCGATGGCTCACGTGCCGACGACGTGCTGCGGCTCGCGGGCGCCGTGGAGGACGGTTCGGAACATCCCATCGCCAAGGCGATCGCCGCCGGTGCGCGCGACAAGCTGGGTGAGCTGCCTGCGGTGACAGCCTTCACCAACATGCGCGGGCTCGGCGTGCGGGGCACCGTCGAAGGGCGAGAGGTGGTGGCCGGGCGCGCGCGGCTGTTCGCATCACAAGACTTCCCGCAATCTCTCGAAGACGCCATGCGGCAGGCAGATTCACAAGGCCGGACGGCGATCGCCGTCGGCTGGGCGGGCCGCGTGCACGGGGTGCTGGTGGTGGCGGACGCCGTGAAACCGACTTCGGCCGAGGCCATTGCACTGCTTCGCGATCTCGGGTTGACACCGCTGATGCTGACCGGTGACAACGAGGCCGTGGCGCGCACGGTCGCCCGACAGGTCGGCATCGACGAGGTCATCGCCGAGGTGCTACCCGAAGACAAGGTCGTCGCCGTCGAGCGACTGCAGTCGCAGGGCAAGGTGGTCGCGATGGTGGGCGACGGCGTGAACGACGCCGCGGCTCTGGCGCAGGCCGATCTCGGGCTGGCGATGGGAAGCGGCACGGACGTCGCCATCGAGGCCAGTGACCTGACCCTGGTACGCGACGACCTACGGGCGGTACCGGACGCGATCCGGTTGTCGCGCAAGACGTTGTCGACGATCAAGGGGAATCTGTTCTGGGCGTTCGCCTACAACGTCGCGGCGCTGCCACTGGCTGCGGCGGGGCTGTTGAACCCGATGATCGCGGGTGCGGCGATGGCGTTCAGTTCGGTGTTCGTGGTGACCAACAGCCTTCGGCTGCGCCGCTTCTCACCGAACCGGTAGCGGCGCTTCAGTGTCGCCTACAGTGTCGCGGTGACCGGGCCGAGCACCTGGCAGTTGGGTGCGTACGCATCCCAGAACAACGTGCCGCAGCCGCGGCCCGTCGAGCGGTACGTCGCGCCGGGCTGGTAGGGCTCGAAGAACACGTGCGCGGGGGCCGGGCCCCTTGCCTGCGTGCACTGACCCTGCGAGTCCTGGCCGTCGACGTACACACACGCCACGCTGTATCCAGGCCGGAACGCGCCCGCACAGCCGGCGACCGTGACCGTGGCCGTGACGCGGCTGCCCCCCTCGGCCTGAACCACCTGCGGCGGTGACAACGTGTATGCACACGGCGGCGGGGGATCGCCGGGGCCGGCGCTTCCGACGCCGGCGCCAGCCACCGCAGTCGCCGCCATCACCACGACCACCCACGCAAGGTTGACGATCCGGCTCATCGTCCGATGGTAAGCCTCGGCGAGGCCCGATGACCCGGAAAGTGGGCAACAGCGTTGTCCCCTACGATCCTTGGTCTTCTTCGGGGAGCAGGTACTTCTCGGGGCGGTGGTAGTTGTTGACCCGGTCCTGTCCGGTGTCCATCGCCGGCGGCGGCAGCCACTCGATGCGGCCGTCGGGACGGATGCGGGTGCGCCAGCCGCCCTTTTCGACCAGCCGGTTGTCCGGCCCGCACGCCAGCGTGAGCTCGTCGATGTTGGTTTGGCCGTCGTCGGCCCAGTCCTTGGCCGCGTGATGCACCTGAGCCCGGTAGGCCGACGCGGTGCAACCAGGTCTGGTGCAGCCGCGGTCGCGCGAATAGAGCACCAGGCGCTGTGCCGGCGTGGCCAGCCGCTTGGCGCGTCCGAGATACATCGGCACCTCGCGGTGGTTCTCATAGACCACCAGATAGTGGTGGCTGGTGGCAGCCATGGCGATCAGATCGGCCATCGGCAACAGGGTGCCGCCGCCGGTGACGGCGAAGCCCGCGGCCGACTCCAACTCCTTGAGCGTCGTCGTCACGACAATGGTGCTCGGCAGTCCGTTGTGCTGGCCCAGCTCTCCTGAGGCCAGCAGCGCCCGGCCCATCGCGGTCAACGCGTCGTGGTTGCGCTGGCCGGTGGTGCGGGTATCGCCGGCCTGGTGCGCCCGGCTGGGTTCGCCCTCGACGCAGGGGTTTTCGTCGCCCGGATTGCACATCCCGGGCGCGGCGAGCTTGGCCAGAACCGCATCCAGCGTCGCGCGCGCCTGCGGGTCGAGCAGCCCGTGCACCTTGCTCATCCCATCGCTGCCCTGCGCGCCGACGGTGAAGAACCGACGCCGCGCCCGCTCCTTGTCGTTGGGCATCGGACCGTCCTCATCGAGCAGCAGCATCAACCGGTCGGCGACCTTGGTGAGGTGCTCGGGGCGCAGCCCGGCGCCCACCGTGGCCAGGTCTGCCTCGGCCAACTCGCGGGCCTGATAGTCGACGTGGCCCGGCAGCTTGGCGAAGAACCGCTCGATGATCGCCACGTGCTCGGCGCCCAACTCCCCGCGGGCCTGTGCGGCCGCGGTGCGCTCCAACACCGGCACCAACGGCTCACCGGTCAATGCCCGCCGCGGCCCCAGCACCTGCGCCGAGGCGACCCGCCGGTTGGCCTCCTTCATCGAGATCCGCAACGCGGAGGCCAATGCATCCGGCCACGAAGCGGCGCCCACCTCATGGGGCACCGCATCGGCGGCCAGCTGACCGATCAACACATGATCGACCGCAGACACCGCACCGAAAAGCCTCACGACGGGCCAACACAGCCAACACCTCAGCCGGCGACAGCGAGTCGTAGGACAACTCGGCCACCTTCACCAACGCGGCCTCCAACTCGTCGTAGACGGCGTCGACGCTGGGTCTGACCGGGACCATGAATCGAACACTAGTTCGAGGGTCCGACAAGTTCGGTCAGTCGCCGGCCCGACGCACCCGGAACAGCTTGACGTCGGACTTGATGCCCTTGAGGTGTCGGGCGCCCGCGAACGACCACGTGAATCGCTCGTCGTCGCCAATGGCGTCGCGCGTGGTCTCCGAGGCGAGCACCGACGCCGGCCGGGCGGCACCGGTGACGCGGCTGGCGAGGTTGACGGCGCCACCGAACCAGTCACCGGCCCGGCTGACCGCCATCCCGGTCGCCAGCCCGACACGCAACCGCGGCAGATCGTCGTCGCCCTCGGTCTGCTGACTGAGCGTCAGCACCGCCTCCAGCAGCGGCACCGGGTCGGGGCTGACGAGCATGACCTCGTCACCGATGGTCTTGACGAACCGGACGGGCGGCACCGACACCTCGTGCGCGAGATCGGAGAGCCGGTGAGCGAGACGCTCCAGGTCCTCCGGCGGCACCACCTCACCGAGGCGGGTGAATCCGACGAGGTCGGCGAAAGCGATGGTCACCAGGCGAGCACCCGGCAGCCGTTGTCCCTCTGCGCGTTCGGAAGCACTGATGGCCTCCGTCTCCATCAGGTGCCGAAGTTGCAGCCGCAGCATCTCCTGGATCATCGGCCCGAGCAACGGGTCGGCCGCACGCATCAGCGCTTCGGTGTTCTTGGCGATGACGAGTTCGGATGCCGAGGGATCGAGCACCGACGCCAGGCCGGCGTAGCGCATCGTCTCGGCTGCGCGGGACAACCCGTCGGCGAGCAACCGGGTGATCTGCACGATCTGATCGGGCTCGATGCCCATCTCGATGAAACGCTGGGCGAACGTGGCGGCCTCGGCGTCGGCGCGAAGGTACACGGCCGCATCGGGGTCGTCGACCGTCGGCAAGCCCATCGCATGCTGGATGCGCTGCAGCAGGTCCAGGTCGAGGCCCGTCTTCTCACTGGTCTCCCGCGCCGAGACATAGGTGCCGTCGTCGCCGAGGACGCGGCGCGCGGGAAGCAGCATCGGCATGAACACGTTGCGGATCTGCTCGACGGTGATGCCTTCGTCCAGCAGCCACGAGAGGAGTTCCGCACGCTCGGCGCGGGCGGCACCGTCGAGCCCGTCGAGCAGACCGGACGCGTCGAGGTCGTACTCATCGGCCATCGCCTCAACGTATACCGCGTGGGATAGTCGAACGTGATGACCTCACCGGTGTTGTACGGGCTGCCGCCGATCATCGACCGCGGCGCGCACACCCTGATCCTGGGCAACATGCCCAGCGTGATGTCACTGACATCCCAGCAGTACTACGGGAACCCGCGCAATGCCTTCTGGCGGATCATGGGCGGGATCGCCGGCTTCGCCGAGGACGACGCCTACGCCGAACGGGTGTCGGCGCTGACGGATCGCGGACTCGCCGTGTGGGATGTGCTGCATTCTTGCCGGCGCATCGGCAGCCTGGACTCGGCGGTGGAGCCGGACAGCATGGTGCCCAACGACTTCGAGGTGTTGTTCGAGCGCCATCCGGGCATCACCCGGGTGCTGTTCAACGGCGCAGCCGCGCAGAAGAACTTCCGCCGGCTGGTGACGCTCACACGAAACCTCGAGTACCGGCGACTGCCGTCGACGAGTCCCGCTCAGACCATGCCGTATGCGGACAAGTCGGCAGCCTGGCGCGAGGCGCTGAGCTAGGACACCGGGGGCCGCCGGTGCGCCCACGGCCGCGCGTTCTCGAGCTGAGCACTCAACGACAGCAGTGTCGCCTCACCGAACGGCCTGCCCACCAACTGAACTGACGTCGGAATCCCGTGGTGGTCGAGACCCCAGGGAACGACGGCGGCGGGCTGACCCGTCACGTTGAAGATCGCCTGGAACGGCACCCGCGCCGCCACCAACGCCAACGTCGAGACCGCGCCCCGCCGTTGGTAGGCGCCGATGCGTGATGGCCCGGTGGCCGTTCCGGGTGTGAGCACCACGTCGGCCCTGTCGAAGATCGACAGGATGCGGTCGGACAACACGCTTTCCGCGGCCCTGATCCGGCGCATGCGCGCGTCGCCGACCAGCCCGCCCAGCCGTGCGAACGTACGCGTGCGCGCCTCCAGCCGGCCTGGATGCGGCAGCGTCTGCACGTCGTCGTACACACCCCGGAAGTATCGCGACAATGCATGTGCGACAGCCGATCTCGGATAATCGATGTCGCGGATCACCACCTCGTGGCCGAGCTCCCGAAGCAGCGCGACCGCTTCGTCGACCACCGCCCGCTGCGGAGCGCCGACCCGGGCCATCAGCGGCGGAGGCACCCTGATGCTCACCGCGATCCGCAATCGGCCCGGGTCGGTGGCCGCGGCTGCGCCGAAGGACGACTGTCCGGTCGACGCGTCGAGGAACAACGCCGCGTCGGCGACTGTCCTGGCGATCGGCCCGTTCACGCTCAACCCGTTCCACGCATCGTTGTGCGGCCCCAGCGGCACCCGGTCGCGTTGCAGTTTCAGTCCGAACAACCCGCACCACGTCGACGGAATCCGGATGGAGCCCATCCCGTCGGAGCCCAATGCCATCGCGGCAAGACCGGCGGCCACCGCCGCGCCGCTGCCGCCACTGCTGCCCCCGGGCGCGTAATCGGCGTTCCAGGGGTTGCGGGTCGCGCCGTAGGTCACCGTCTCGGTGAACGGCCAGATCATCATCTCCGGCACCGCGGTCTTGCCGATGATCACCGCGCCGGCCGCACGTAACCGCCGAACCACCTCGGCGTCGTCGGCCTTGGCCGGACCGTGCGCCGCGCTGCCAAACGTCGTCGTCTCACCCGCCACGTCGACGTCGTCCTTGATCGCGATCGGCACACCCAGCAGCGGCAGCCGTTCCCCGGCGTCGAGCCGGTCCTGGGCAGCCGCGGCCTCGCGCCGCGCACCGTCGGACCGCACCACCCGGTACGACCGCAGCAGCGAGTCCAACCGCTCGATGCGGTCGAGGTGGATCTGCAGCAAATCCACCGCGGTGATGGTGCCGGCGGCCAGCATCCGCGCCTGTTCAGCGGCGCCGGCGAAGGCGATGTCGCTGGTGTCCACAGGGCGCAGCGTAGTTCGTGACCGCTACCGTGGCGGGCATGTCGTGTGTGTTCTGTGCCATCGTCGCCTGCGAGGCGCCCGCCGTCCGCATTTACGAGGACGACGACTACCTGGCCCTGCTCGACATCCGGCCCTTCGCCCGGGGCCACACCCTGGTCATTCCAAAAGAACACACCGTCGACCTCACCGACACTCCGGCGGAGACCGTCGCCGCGATGGCCAGGATCGGTCAACGCATCGCCCGCGCCGCGCGGATCTCGGGCCTGCACGCCGACGGCAACAACGTCGTCATCAACGACGGTAAGTCCGCGTTCCAGTCGGTCTTCCACATCCACCTGCACGTGGTCCCTCGACGCAGCGGCGACAAGGTGTCGTTCGTGAAGAACATGCTGCTTCGGCGCGACCCCGACCGCGAGGAGTCCGGCCGCCTTCTGCGAGAGGCACTGGCGCAACTGGACTCCGCTGCGCCAGACTGAGCGCCATGGGAATGCCGTGGTGGGAGAAGCACATCGCATACCGCTTACTGCTGCTGCACGACAAGGTCTACAAATCGACCGACGGCCGGATCGGCCACACCATCCCCGGTGGGCCGCCGAACCTGATCCTTCGCACGGTCGGCGCCAAGACCGGCCGGCATCGGGCCAACACGCTCAGCTACGCGCGCGACGGCGACGACTACCTCGTCGTCGCCTCGATGGGCGGTGAGCCCAGGGCGCCGGGGTGGTACCACAACCTCAAAGCCGACCCGAACGTGGAGATCAACGTCGGCCCCAAGCGGATCCCGGTGACGGCCACTCCGGTCACCCATGACGACCCCGACTTCCCGCGGCTGTGGGAGATCGTGAACGACATGCGGGGAAACAAGAACCGCTACAAGGGATATCAGAAGCGCACCACACGTCCTATCCCGGTGGTCCGCCTGACCCCGAGAACATAGTCAGAAGAGTTCTTTGGCCAGCAGTTCCAACGTCTGCTGACGCGCAGGCGCGGTCGCCGGCGCCGTGCCGCGGCGCGCCGAAGCGATCGGGTTGACCATGATCTCGTCGACACCGAACTTCTCGGCGAGCGCTTGCATCTGATCGGCAGCAGCCGTCGGGTCACCGACGACCGCGCGTCCGAACGCACTCTCGGCGATCCGCTGGGCGTCGGGGGCGAGGTCCTGCTGCTGGGCATCCTCGACGAGATCGAGCGCACCCAACGGCTGGCCGGTTCGCAACCGCGCCATCATCTGCAGGTTGGGCAGCGCCAAAGCCGTTGCCTCGTCGGTTGTCTCGGCCACCACCGCGTTGACCGTCAGAAACGTCACCGGTTCCGGTGTCCGCCGGCTGGGCCGAAACTCCGACCGGTACACCGCCAGCGCCTCGGCGGTGCCCTGCCCCGAGAAGTGGTGGGCGAACACATACGGCAGGCCCTTGGCCGCGGCCAGATGCGCCGAGTACATCGAGGAGCCGAGCAGCCAGAGCCGAGGCTCGGTGACAGCCGCAGGCGTGGCTTTCAGGACGTAGCGCTGGTTCGGGATCGGCACCCGCACACCACGGGCGCCCATCAGCGCGGCGACATCGTCGAGGTAGTCGGGGAACGCCTCGATGTCCCGATCGTCACGGCCCGCGGCGCCGCGCAGCGCCATCGAGGTCACCGGATCCGAGCCGGGCGCGCGGCCGATGCCGAGGTCGATCCGGCCGGGATGCGCCGCCTCGAGAAGCGCGAACTGCTCGGCCACCGCCAGCGGAGCGTGGTTGGGCAGCATCACTCCGCCCGACCCGAGCCGCAGGTGCTCGGTGTGGGCGGCCAGGTGCGCGATCAGCACCGGCGGGCTGGTCGCCGCCACCGCGGGCATGTTGTGGTGCTCGGCGACCCAGTAACGCGTGTAGCCGAGGCGGTCGGCGGTCTGCGCGAGCTGGGTGGAGGCCGCCAGCGCGTCGGACGTCGACTGGTCGGTGCGCACCGGCACGAGGTCGAGGACGGAGAGCCGCATGGCAGCTACAACGCGTCCGTACCGACAGACGTTCCCCGAGCTGGTGCGCCGACTATCCGGCGGACGCCATCGCCTTGGCCCGCCCGAACACGTCGTCGAGCATGCCCGGTGTGAGCTTGCCGGTGAAAGTGTTCTGCTGGCTGGGGTGGTAGCAGCCGATCAGCGTGACGCCGCCGAAGTCGGCGGTGGTGCCGTGACCGAACACCGGCGCAGGCGTGCGCACGGTGATTCCGCCCGTCCGCAGCATCATCAGTGCGGCCCGCCAGGCGAACCCGCCGAGCGCGATGACCACGCGGACATGGGGGGCCAACAGCCGCCACTCGGCGTCCAGCCAGGGCGCGCACGCCGCGCGCTCCGCGGGGGTCGGCGCATTGGCCGGGGGTGCGCAGCGCACCGCCGCGGCCACCCGTGTGTCGTTCAGGGTCAACCCGTCCGCCGCGTCCACGCAGAGCGACTGGTTCGCCAGCCCGGCGCGGTGCAGCGCGGCGAACAGGAAGTCGCCCGAGCGGTCGCCGGTGAACACCCGTCCGGTGCGGTTGGCGCCGTGGGCGGCGGGCGCCAAGCCGACGATGAGGATGCGGGGCCGAGTCGATCCGAAGCCGGTCGCGGGCCGGCCCCAGTAGGGCTCGTCGGCATAGGACTTGCGCTTGACGACCTGCTTGCGGGCCACCTCTTCGCGCCACTCGACCAGGCGCGGGCATGCCCGGCACACCGACACCTCGGCGTCGAGTTCAGCGACCGTTTGCACCGCCGCCGCCATCGCCGTCACCGCGGCGGCGGTCGCGGCCACCGCGGTCCGAGTGGCCGCCGGGTCACCCGGCCACCCCGAACCCGGCGGTACCGGCGACGGGAACGACGCGCCGGTGCGGGGATGGGGCTGTGTCACGGCAACCACTGTGCACGGGCGCACAAATGGGATGCCGGGCGACCCCGGCCGCTGTTAGATTCTGGCGCGATAACCCATGACGAAAAGCCGGCGCGGTCCCATCCTGCTGATCCTGTCCGCCGCGCTGATGGCCGGTACGGGCAACGGCATCTCATTGGTCGCCTTTCCATGGCTGGTGTTGCAGCGCAACGGGTCTGCACTCGAGGCCTCGATCGTGGCCATGGCCGGGACGCTGCCGCTGCTGGCGGCCACCCTGATCGCGGGAGCGGCGGTCGACTACCTGGGGCGACGACGGGTGTCGATGATCTCGGATGCGTTGTCGGCGCTGTCGGTTGCCGCGGTTCCCGTGCTGGCGCTGACCGCCGGAGTGCAGGCGATCAACGTCGCGGTGCTGGCCGCTCTGGCCGCGCTGGGCGCCTTCTTCGACCCGGCCGGGATGACCGCGCGCGAGACGATGCTTCCGGAGGCGGCCGGCCGTGCCGGGTGGACCCTGGACCATGCCAACAGCGTCTACGAGGCGGTGTTCAACCTGGCCTACATCGTGGGTCCCGGCATCGGCGGACTGCTGATCGCGACGCTGGGCGGCGTGGACACGATGTGGGTGACCGCCGGGGCGTTCGGGTTGTCGATCGCCGCCATGGCCCTGTTGCGCCTGGAGGGCACCGGCAGGCCGGACCGTGACCTGCTCCCGGAGGGGGTCTGGGCGGGCATCATGGAGGGCCTGCGGTTCGTCTGGCACAACAGGGTGCTGCGCACGCTGGCGATCGTCGACCTCACGGCGACCGGGCTGTACATGCCGATGGAAAGCGTGCTGTTTCCCAAGTACTTCACCGACCGCGACGAACCGGCGCAGCTGGGCTGGGTTCTGATGGCGTTGAGCATCGGCGGGCTGATCGGTGCGCTGGGCTATGCGGTGCTGTCGAGGCACATGAGCCGGCGGACCACCATGCTGACCGCCGTGCTGACGCTCGGGGTGGCCATGACGGTCATCGCGTTCCTGCCGCCGCTGCCGCTCATCCTCGTGCTGTCCGGGGTGGTGGGCCTGGTCTACGGGCCGATCCAGCCGATCTACAACTACGTCATGCAGACGCGGGCGCCCCAGCACCTGCGCGGGCGGGTGGTCGGCGTGATGGGGTCGCTGGCCTACGCCGCGGGACCGCTGGGGCTGATCATCGCCGGGCCGCTCGCCGACTCGGCGGGGCTGCATGTGACGTTCCTCGCGCTGTCGCTGCCGATGCTGTTGCTCGGCGTGGTCGCGTTCTTCCTACCCGCGCTGCGCGAACTCGACCGGGCGGTGTGACGAGGAATCTCAGCTGGCGGCGGCGGGCCCGCGCCTGGCGATGTCGGCAAGTTCCTCGCGCGAGTTCGCGCCGACTCGCAGGCACGCCCGGTAGATGTGGCCCTCGACGCTGCGAACCGACATCACCAGCCTGGTGGCGATCTCACGGTTCGACAGTCCAGCCACGACGAACTCGACGACCTCGCGCTGCCTGCCGGTGAGCGGCCGACTGGCCGGGCTTCGCAGGGCGGGCGTGCACAAGCCGCCGCAGGCGTCGCTGACCTCCTTGGCGATCGCGGCGGCGCGCAGGCCGCGCTTGCGTTGCTGACCGCCGGTGAAGGCGACCGCAGCCTGTGCGGCGGCATCGGCGGCCGCGACCAGGTCACCGATCCGCTGATACGCGCTGGACGCTTCGAGCAGCCCCTCACCGTTGTCGGTGCACAGCGATTCCTGATGGCGGGCAACGGCTTCGGCCAGCGGCAGGGTCAACCGGTCGGCCAGTTCACGCGCACGCGACGCCGACGAGGAGTCACCCCACTGTGCCGCCGCCTGCAGGCAGGCCAGCTCGTGGGTCGGCTGGTTGCGCTCACGGGCCTGCCTCGCGGCGGCGCGCACAGTGGCGATCGCCTCACCCACGCAACCGTTGGCGATCATCGCCCAGCCCGTGGAGATGCTCAGCGCGGTGTGCATGTACAGGTAGTCGGCGGGCACACTCGACTCCGCTTCGGCGATCGCCTGCCGGGCCGCTTCGCCCTCGCCGAGCTTGGCGTGTGCCTCGGCCAGCCCGAAGCAGGTGGCCGGCCGCAGACCCGTTGTGACAGCGTGCCGTTCGACACCGGCCAGCGCCTCGTGCAGGAGCGTGACGGCGGTGTGCACATTGCCCCGCATCAGCTCCGCGTTACCCATCAGCGAGGTGAGGTTCGCGTAGGCCAGGCTGGGCACCTCGTGTGCCGAGTTCGCGAGTCGCTGCACCATCGTGCCGCATTCGCCGATGCGCCCGGTCAGCCGGCAGGCGCGGGCGTACACGCTGGCGAACCAGAACCGCATGTGCGAGGCCTGAAACGACGTCATCGCGCGGTCGAGTGCGGACTGGGCGACGGCGCTGAGGTCGTCGGCCCTGCCGAGCGCGCCCAATGCCATGGTCAACGCCACCGAGGCCATCATCGCGTGAAAGTCGGTCAGCAGCCCGGAATCCAATGCGGCCCTGGCCTTGAGCACCGCGGTGTCGCAGCGCGCGGACGCCGCGTCGACGCAGGCCTCCACAGCTGCGCGGGCGTACTGCTCCGCCGGCGTCTCCTGCTGCTGCGCCAACTCCGCCAGGACGGTTGCGGCGTCGTCGAGCCGGCCCAGCATCCACAGCAGGTTGGCCGCCCGCAACGTCGACCACTGATGCGATCCTTCGGCGCCGTCTCTGGCGATTTCACCGAGGACCTCTTCGGCCTGCGCCCCCCGGCCGAGCAGCAGCAGGTTGAGCGCCCGGATCAGCAACGCGTCGCCGGCGCCCGCCTCCGCGGCCGCCGTTGCGAACCGGTCGGCCAGCTCCAGGTCGAGCAGGGTCATCGCATGCTGCGCGGCCTGCAGGCACAACTGCGGGTCGGGCGGCAGGTCGGACTCGAGTGCGAGCAGTGCGCGTCGCACGGTGGCCTGCATGTCGGGGTCGGGGTCCTTGGCGAGCCGTTCGGCCAGCCTGCCGCGCAGCTTGCACAGGTACATCTCGCCTGCGCTCGCCCGGCGTAGTTCGCCGTAGAGGGGGTGGGACAGCCGGGCCACCAACTCCCCGCCGCTGCGTTCGACGGTCACCAGCCGCATCCGCTCGGCGGCCTCGAGGTCGGCCCGCGCCACCAGATCGCAGAGCACGTCGACGCCCAGGGGTTCGCACTGAGAGAGCGTGTCGACCACGAGCGCCACCTCGGGGGTGAGCCTGCGCAGTTGCCTGCCGACCATGTCGCTGATGCTCTGGGACACCGCGACGTCGCCGTCCCACACCCACACGCCTGCGCGCCGGCGGATGTGGCCCGCATCGATCTGGTCCTTGACGAGTTGGCGCAGGAACAGCGCATTACCTCCGGTCAGCTTCCAGAATCGCCGCGCGCTGCGGGCTTCCACGGCCCCGCCGAGCGTCTCGGCGATCATGCCGCGGGCCGCGTCCGCCGACAGCGGTTCGAGGTCGAGGCGGGCAAGCAGCCCGTCCTTCCACAGCGCGGTGATCGCATCGGGCTCGTCCACCCCGGAGCGCAGCGTGACAACCAGCCGCGTCGCCCGGCTCTGCGCCAGCTGGTGCACGACGTGCGCCGACAGCCCGTCGAGCAGGTGCGCGTCGTCGACACCGATCAGGATACGGCCGCGACGTTGTTGCGCGACAAAGGAATTGATCAGGTGCCGAATATTGGGCATGGGTTCGGCGATCGCGTCGCCCAGCATGGCCGTGAAGGCGCCCAGCGGTAGTGAGCGCGCGGACTCGGTGCCCACGATCCAGTTCGTCGGTTCACCGGCACGTTCGGCGAGCGCCAGCACCTCACGCGCGAGCCGGGTCTTGCCCACCCCCGCGGCCCCGACGATCACCACGCCGGATTGTTTCCCACCCCCGCCGAGCGCGCGGCGAATGGTCGCCAGTTCACCGTCGCGTCCTGCCAGCGGATCCCCGCCGATCACGGCGCGACTATATCCCGGGAGGTTTCGCGCCGAGTGGTTTTTCAATACAGGCGTACCGGTATTGCCGTCGGCGCCGGCGCTGCTTCGACCGGTGCGCGTGCTCGTACGATTGCCCTGTGCACACCGCCCTGGCCGATCTGGTCGTCGAACTGCCCGACGGTGCGGTGGTCACCGACCCCGACATCCTGGCGTCGTATCGGCACGACCGGGCCTTCGACCCCGGCGCGGGAACGGCGCTGGCCGTCGTGCGACCGCGCACCACCGAGGACGTCCAGGCCGTGCTGCGCTGGGCCGGCACCCATCGGATCGCGGTGGTGCCGCGCGGCATGGGCACCGGGCTGTCGGGCGGCGCGTCGGCGCTCGACGGCGCCGTCATCCTGACCACCGAGAAGATGCGGGACATCACCGTCGACCCGGTCACCCGCACGGCCGTCGTCCAGCCGGGCCTGCTCAACGCCGAAGTCAAGAAGGCCGCCGCGGAGTTCGGACTGTGGTATCCGCCGGATCCGTCGTCCTTCGAGATCTGCAGCATCGGCGGCAACGTAGCCACCAACGCCGGCGGGCTGTGCTGCGTGAAGTACGGCGTCACCACCGACTACGTCCTCGGGCTGCAGGTGGTGCTTGCCGACGGCACGGCGGTGCGGGTCGGCGGGCCGCGGCTCAAGGACGTTGCGGGTCTGCCGTTGACCAAGCTGTTCGTCGGCAGCGAGGGTACGCTCGGCGTCGTCACCGAGGTGACGCTGAAACTGTTGCCTGCGCAACACGCTGCGAGCACGGTGGTCGCCACGTTCGACTCGGTCGAGTCGGCGGCGCGCGCCGTCGTCGACATCACAGCCAGGATCCGGCCCTCGATGTTGGAGTTCATGGACGCCGTGGCCATCAACGCCGTCGAGGACAAGCTGAAGATGGGCCTGGACCGCGACGCCGCCGCGATGCTGGTCGCCGCCTCAGATGAGAGGGGGCCCGCGGGCCAGTCCGACGTGGAGTTCATGGCCGGCGTATTCACCGAACACGGCGCGAAAGAGGTTTTTTCGACGACGGACCCCGAGGAGGGTGAGGCGTTCGTGGCCGCGCGCCGGTTCTGCATTCCGGCCGTCGAAATGAAGGGCTCGCTGCTGCTCGAGGACGTCGGCGTGCCGTTGCCCGCGCTGGCTGACCTGGTCGGCGGGGTCGCGAAGATCGCAGCCAACCACAACCTGTTGATCTCGGTCATCGCGCATGCCGGCGACGGCAACACCCACCCGCTGATCGTCTACGACCCGGCCGACGCTGCGATGACCGAACGCGCGCAGCGGGCGTTCGGGGAGATCATGGATCTTGCGGTCAACCTCGGCGGCACGATCACCGGTGAGCACGGTGTCGGCCGGCTCAAGCGGCCCTGGCTCGCCGGTCAGATCGGACCCGAGGCGATGGAACTCAACCGCCGGATCAAGGCGGCGCTCGATCCGGACAACATTCTCAACCCCGGCGCGGCGATCTAGCCCGAACTGGCCGGCTGCTGCGGGAATGGGTATTGACACAGTCCCGGATACTGTCGTACCAATGAGACATGACAGCTACTCTGTCTCATAGCAGCCCGGTGCGGTTCCAGCTGGCCGACGCCGATACGTGGGCCAACCCCTTCGACATGTACCGCGCGCTGCGCGACCACGACCCCGTCCATCACGTGGTGCCCGAGGACAAGCCGGACCACGACTATTACGTGATGTCGCGGCATGCGGACATCTGGACCGCCGCGCGTGACCACGAGACGTTCTCATCGGCGCAGGGCCTGACGGTCAACTACGGCGAGCTGGAACTCATTGGCTTACAGGATAACCCGCCGTTCGTGATGCAAGATCCGCCGGTGCACACCGAGTTCCGCAAGCTGGTGTCCCGCGGATTCACGCCGCGGCAGGTGGAGGCGGTCGAGCCGAAGGTCCGTGCATACGTCGTCGAGCGCATCGAGCGCATCAGATCGAATGGCGGCGGCGACATCGTCAAGGAGCTGTTCAAACCCTTGCCGTCCATGGTGGTCGCGCATTACCTGGGTGTCCCGGAAGCGGATCGCGACCAATTCGACGGCTGGACCGACGCGATCGTCGCCGCGAGTACCGAACCCAACGGAGTGACCAGCGCCGGCGACGCGATCGGCGCCATGATGGGGTACTTCACCGAGCTGATCGAGAAGCGTCGCCGCGAACCGGAGGACGACACCATTTCGCACCTGGTGGCCGCAGGCGTCGGCGCTGACGGCGACATCAACGGTCTCCTGTCGATTCTGGCGTTCACCTTCACGATGGTCACCGGCGGCAACGACACAACCACCGGGATGCTCGGCGGTACAATGCAATTGCTGCACCAGCGCCAGGATCAACGGCGGATGCTGGTCGACGACCCGGCGCTGATACCCGGTGCCGTCGACGAGTTACTCCGCCTGACGTCACCGGTGCAGGGCCTGGCCCGCACCGCCACCCGGGACGCCACCGTCGGCGACACCACGATTCCCGAGGGCCGCAAAGTCTTGTTCCTGTACGGATCGGCCAATCGCGACGAACGCGAGTTCGGCTCCAACGCAGCCGAACTCGATGTCACGAGGGAGCCGCGCAATATCTTGACCTTCAGCCATGGCGCACACTTCTGTCTGGGCGCGGCAGCGGCGCGGATGCAATCCCGGGTCGCCCTGACCGAGCTGCTGAGCCGGATTCCCGACTTCCAGGTCGATGAGGACCAAATCGTCTGGGCTCCCGGTAGCTATGTGCGTCGTCCGCTGTCGGTGCCGTTCACGGTGACAGCCTGATGGCTGGCGACTGGCTCGCGGCACGCCGCACCGAGGTGGCCGCCGATCGGATCCTCGACGCCGCGGGCGAGTTGTTCGCCGAAAAGGAGGCCGCTACCGTCGGGATGCACGAGATCGCCTCGGCCGCAGGGTGTTCGCGTGCGACGCTCTACCGATACTTCGAGAACCGTGAGGCGCTCTACACCGCCTACGTGCACCGGGAGAGCTATCGGCTCTACCGCGAGATGACCGAGCAGATCAACTCGTTGACCGATCCGCGCGAACGACTGATCGAGGGAATGCTCGCCTCGCTGCGCAACGTGCGCGAAAGCCCGGCACTGGCCTCGTGGTTCGCCACGACGCAGCGTCCGATCGGCGCGGAGATGGCCGAGGAGTCCGAGGTGATCAAGGCGCTCACCGAGGCGTTCGTTATCTCGCTGGGGCGCGACGACCCGGACACGGTCGCGCACCGGGCGCGCTGGCTGGTGCGTGTCATGACGTCGCTGATGCTGTTCCCCGGACACGACGAGGACGACGAGCGGTCGATGCTCGAGGAGTTCGTGGTGCCGATCGTGCTGCCCAGCAGGCAATCCGCGCAGTGACCGGGCCGGTCAGGCCACCCAGTAAGCCTGCGCCTTGATCGACTTCTTGCCGATTTTGTAGTCCTCGCGCAAGACCTTGGCCACCGCCCGGGTGGTGCGGTTGTCGCAGGCCACCCACCCGAAGTGGTCGGAGGCGTCGAACGAGGCCGTCTTGACCGCCTCCACCAGCGCCTCGCCGGCGTTCTTGCGATCCACCCACGTGACATCGGTACTGCGCGCGACCGGCAACTGCTTGTCGTCGTCGTGGCCGGCCTCCAGAAAGACCTGTGCCGGCGCCTCGCCGATCGCGGACAGCAGCGAGTTGATCGCAGGCAACGAGGCGGTGTCGCCCACGATCACGTAGCCGGCGGGCGGGGGTTCGGGCAGACCGAAATTGCTGCCGAGCACGGTGACCTCGATGGTGTCACCGGGCTGCGCGCGCTGTGCCCAGTCCGAGGCGATTCCGTCGTGAAGGGCGAACTCGATGTCGACGGTGTCGTTCGTGGGATCGGGGTCGACCAGCGTGTAACCGCGTTGATGCAGCTTGTCTCCGTCGGCGAACCACATGCGGATCCACATCGTCGGGTGCAGCGGCCGGTCGGCCAGCATGCCCCCCGCGGTGAAGCTCAGCCGCGTGTAGTGCGGGCTGATCGTGCGCTTACCGGTCACGGTCAACTCGTTGTCGCCGGCGCGCAGAAGCTTGAGCACCGCCCCCTGAAAACCGCGCGTTGGTTTTTTGTCCGACATGACGCCCTTCGTGTCGCTGGTCCGGTTAGGTTAACCTAACTCGTCCCGGCGCGGTGGGTCCCAGGTCAGCCGGTCCGCACGCGGGTGAAGCGGTGCAGCAGCCACGCCAGGGGCACCGTCACGACGAGCGTGACGAGGAACAGCATCGTGATCGAGCCGGTGTAGATGGGGTAGCGCAGTATCTCCACCATCACCAACTCCATGGTGATCAGGTGGATCAGGAAGATCTCGTAGGAGATCTCGCCGAGGAACACCATCGGCCGACTGGCCAGCACGCGGGAGTAGAGGCCCTGCTGCCTGCCATCCGCCGACCCGGCACCTCTCAGTGCCAGCGGAGCGACCACCAGCGTGGCGATCACGGCGTAGAACAGCGCTTTGACCAGGGCATCTCGCAACTCCGACGGCGAGGTGGTGGGCTCACCGCCGATCGGCGTCGAGGCGATGAAGTAGCACACCACCGCCAGTGGGACACACGCCAGTGCGTAGGCCCGCACGCCCAGCGGCTGCAGGGCAGCCAGCATCATCCCGCCGACGAACCACGCCAGATACGACGGCAGCCACAGCCTCGCCCCGTCGGGCAGGAAGTCGGTGGTGTGCACCAGGATCAGCCAGGCCGGAGTGACGGCCGCCAGCCCGGTCAGCGCGGCCATCAGGAAACCGGGCCGCCACCGCCGTCGGCACAGCACCACCAGCAGCACATACGCCAGCGCCGGCAGCACCGCATAGAACGCCACCTCGACCGCGAGGCTCCACGTCTGGGTAAGGCCTTGGTGCAGGAACGAATACAGGTAGTCGTCGGTGTAGATCTGCGTCAGCGTCAGGTTGCGGATCAGCCCCTCCCAGGTGTGGCCGGGATTCGGGCCCGCGGTGCGGAAGTGGTAGACGAGATAGGCGGCCACGACGGTCACCGCGTAGGCGGGCATGATGCGACGCACCCGGTGCCAGGCGTACCGGCGCACCGACGGGGGCGGTGGACCCGCCGCGGGACCCGATTCGCGGCTCGCCGCGGGACCCGATTCGCGGCTCGCCGCGGAAGCCTTCACCCACGGCGCGAACAACAGGTATCCGCTGAGCACGAAGAAGATCGGCACTCCGATCTCCGCGCGGGAGTAGACCAGGCCCAGGTAACCCTGCGGGTACTTACCGGTGGTGTAGGCGGCGTGGGTGAGCACGACCAGCAGCGCCGCGACCGCCCTGATGCCGGTGAGCGAGGCGACCCGGCCCGGGGTGACCGACTCGAGCCCGCCGCCGGTGTCCACATCCCTGGACCGGTCCGACACCGTCACTTCGGCTTGTACTTCCCCCGATGCGGCTTGGGCCCGCGGTCGGGTTCGAGGTTGATGAGCTGACCCTGAATCCTGGTGTGCTCGAGGGCTTTCAGCGTCTTCTTGGGGAGCTTGGCAGGCAGCTCGACCAGGGAGTAGTCCAGCTTGATCGCGATGTGGCCGAAGTCGCTGCGGTGCAGGCCGCCCTCGTTGGCGATCGCACCGACGATGGCCCCGGGAGCGACCTTGTGCCGCTTGCCCACCGCGATGCGGTAGGTCGCGAGGTCAGCGCGCCGTTCCCGCGGCTTGCGCGGGGGGCGGTTCTCGCTGTCCCGCCCCTCCTTCTCCCGTCGCTCCCGGCGCTTCTCCGGCGGGGGTTCCGTCATCAGGAACTCCTCGCCGTCGCGGCTCTGCAGCGCCAGGGCCGCGGCGATGTCGGCCATCGGCACGTCGTGGTCGCGTTCGTAACCCTCGATCAGCGTGCGGAACAGGTCGATCTTGGGCGAGGCCAGCGCCGCGGTAATGGAGTCGCGGAACTTGGCCACCCGCTTCTCGTTGACATCCTCGACCGTCGGCAGTTCCGACTCGACCAGCTTCTGGCGCGTCACCCGTTCGATCGAGCTGAGCAGATGCCGTTCGCGCGGGGTCACGAACAACAGCGCGGTACCGGACCGGCCGGCGCGCCCGGTGCGCCCGATGCGGTGCACGTATGACTCCGGGTCGTGCGGGATGTCGTAGTTCAACACGTGCGAGATGCGCTCGACGTCGAGTCCCCGCGCCGCCACGTCGGTGGCGATCAGCAAGTCGATGGAGCCGTCCTTGAGCGCGTTGATGGTGCGCTCTCGCACCGCCTGCGGGATGTCGCCGTTGATGGCGGCCGCCGAGAAGCCCCGCGCCTTGAGGCGATCGGCCACCTCCTCGGTGGCCTGCTTGGTGCGGACGAACACGATCATCGCCTCGAACGGTTCGACCTCCAGCAGGCGGGTCAACGCGTCCATCTTGCGCGGACCGGCCACCTGGACGTAGCGCTGCGTGATGTTCTCGGCGGTCTGCGTCCTGGCCTTGACCGTCACCTCGACCGGGTCGTGCAGGTACTTGGTGGTGATCTTGCGAATCGCAGGCGGCATGGTCGCCGAGAAGAGGGCGACCTGCTTGTACTCGGGGGTGTCGGCGAGGATGCGCTCGACCTCTTCGGCGAAGCCCATCGTGAGCATCTCGTCCGCCTCGTCGAGAACCAGATAGTCGAGATGGGACAGGTCGAGGCTGCCCTTCTCCAGGTGGTCGATCACCCGCCCGGGCGTGCCCACCACGATCTGAGCGCCGCGTCGCAGGCCGGCCAACTGAGGGCCGTAGGAACTGCCGCCGTAGATCGGCAACGCGTTGACGTGCAGATGCGCGCCGTAACGGCTGAACGCCTCGGCCACCTGCAGGGCGAGTTCGCGGGTGGGCGCCAGCACCAGCGCCTGGGTGACGCGGCTGCCGACGTCGATCTTCGACAGGATCGGGATCGCGAAGGCCGCGGTCTTTCCGGTGCCGGTCTGGGCCAGGCCGACCACGTCGGAGCCCGCCATCATGGCCGGGATGGTGGCGGCCTGGATGGCCGACGGCGATTCGTAGCCGACGTCGGCGACGGCCCGCAGCACCGAGGGGTGAATCTGCAGGTCATCAAAGGTGATGTCGGCGCCGGTCGCGTCCGGCTCGGTGGACGTCATTGAGCACCGAGTCTAGTGCCCACCGACTGCCCGACCCGCCGCGCGGCGTGCAGGAGCGCGCGCACCGCGTTCGGTACGGTGCGCTGTTGTGAAGTGGGCGGTGGCGATCGGCAGCCTTGCCGGGTCCGCGGCGGTGTTCGTCGCCGGCTGTGGCGCGAGCGACTCGACGGTTTCCAAGACGCCGTCGGCGGCCCCCGCTGCTCCCCCGGCGGCGACCTCTGCGCCGGCACCGGCTCCGGTCATCGCGCCTCCCAGCGCGCAGGCATCGGTCGACCCGTGCGCAGTCGAGCTCAACGCACCCGAGATCGCCGAGGCCGTCGCGGCCTTGCCGAGGGACCCGCGCAGCGGCCAGGGCTGGTACCCGGTGCCGATCGCCGGCAACTTCAACGAGTGCGCACAGCTGTCGGTGGTCATCGTGCGGGCCAACACCAACGCCGAGAACCCCAACACTCGCGCCGTGATGTTCCACCTCGGCAAGTTCATCCCCACCGGCGTGCCGGACACCTACGGCTTCAACGGCGTCGACACGTCCGCCAGCACCGGCGACACGGTCGCGCTCCGCTACTCCAACGGCGTGCCGGGCCTGGACAGCGTCGTCAAGTTCCGCTGGAACGGCAACGGCGTCGAGCTGGTCGGGAACACGCCCGGCTGAGGCGATCAGCTAGCACAGCTCCGTTTATCGCATTCCGGTGCGGGTACGACGACTGTGTCAATAACCGTCGGGGACCGACTTTTTTCTGAGGAGCGGGTCGTGGAAGACGCATTGCGGGACATGTGGCGCACAGTCGCCACCATCGCCCCGAAACTGCTTGTGTTCATCCTCATTCTGATCATCGGATGGATCGTGGCCAAGCTCGTCGCGAAAGCCATCGACAAGGTGCTCGAACGGGTCGGCTTCGATCGGGCCGTGGAACGGGGCGGCATCCGAAAAGCGTTGGATAACAGCAAATATGACGCATCGACGATCGTCAGCAAGATCGTCTACTATGCCTTGCTGCTGTTCGTCCTGCAGTTGGCGTTCGGCGTCTTCGGACCCAACCCGGTCAGCAACCTGCTCTCCGGAGTGATCGCATTCCTGCCCAAGCTGTTCGTGGCGATCATCATCGTCGTGGTGGCCGCTGCGATCGCGGCCGCGGTGCGCGACATCGTGACCAACACGCTCAGCGGGCTCTCGTACGGCCGGACGCTGGCCAACATCGCGGCCATCGCGATCCTGGGCCTGGGCGTCATCGCCGCGCTGAACCAGGTGGGCATCGCGCTGACGGTCACGCTGCCGGTGCTGATCGCGATCCTCGGCACCATCGGCGGCATCCTCATCGTCGGAGTCGGGGGCGGGCTGATCAAGCCGATGCAGCAGCGCTGGGAGAACTACCTCAACCGGGCCGAAGAGGAGGGCCGCAAGATGCGCGAGCAGATGTCGGCCAACACCGGTGACGTGCCGACCGCCTATCAATCCGCAGGCTCTCCGTCGGGTGAACAGCTGCCGCCGGCCGGTCAAGTGCCGACCGCGGGCCACGGACCCTCCTCGGGACCGTACCCGCCGGCGCAGCAGGGTCCGCCTCCCACGGCGCCCTCGCCTCCCACGGCGCCCTATCCGCAGCAGCCGTACCCGCCCAATCGGCCGCAGGGCTGAGCGCCCACGGCGTTCAGCGCGCACAGTGGTGTCAGCGTCGTCACCTACAGTGACAGCGTGTTCGTCGCCGACACCGTGGTGGTCTACAGCGCCTCCGACCTGGCGGCCGCCGCCCGGTGCGAATACGCGTTGCTGCGCTCGTTCGACGCGAAATTGAACCGCGGACCGGCGGTCGCCGCCGACGACGAACTACTCGCGCGTACTGCCCAGCTCGGCGGTGAGCACGAGCAGCGCCATCTCGACGAACTCCGCGACCGCGAGGACGTCGCGATCATCGGCAGGCCCCCGTACACCGTCGAAGGCCTGACGGCGGCAGCCGAGCAGACCCGCCGTGCCGTCGAGCGGCGGGCGCCGGTGATCTACCAGGCCGCGATGTTCGACGGCCGGTTCGTCGGATTCGCCGACTTCCTGATCCTGGATGCCGACGGACGCTACCGGCTGCGCGACACCAAACTCGCCCGCTCCGTCAAGGTCGAGGCGCTGCTGCAGCTCGCCGCCTACGCCGACACGCTGACCTGTGCGGGCGTACCGGTCGCCGACGAGGTCGAACTCGTGCTGGGCGACAACGGCACCGCGCGGTACCGCGTCGACGAACTGCTGCCGGTCTACGCGCCGCGCCGCGCAGCCCTGCAGGATCTCCTCGACCGCCACCTGGTCGGGGGTTCACCGGTGTCGTGGGACGACGATGAGATCCGGGCGTGCTTCCGCTGCCCCGAGTGCACCGTCCAGGTCCGCGCACACGACGACCTGCTGCTGGTGGCCGGGATGCGGACCACCCAGCGTGCCCGGCTGATCGATGCGGGCATCACCACGGTCGCCGAACTGGCCGCGCACGACGGCCCGGTGGCCGAACTGCCGCCTCGAACCGTCGAGGCGCTGACTTCTCAGGCCCGCCTGCAGACCGCGCCGCGCGTCGACGGCAAGCCCCCGTACGTGGTCGCCGATGCCCAGCCGTTGATGGTGCTGCCCGAGCCGGACCGCGGTGATCTGTTCTTCGACTTCGAAGGTGACCCGCTGTGGACGGACGACGGCCGGGACTGGGGACTGGAGTATCTGTTCGGCGTGCTCGACACCGCCGATGAGTTCCATCCGCTGTGGGCGCACAACCGAACCGAAGAGCGGCAGGCCCTGCGCGACTTCCTGAAAATGGTTCGCACCCGCCGCAAGCGCTACCCGAACATGCACGTCTACCACTACGCCGCCTACGAGAAGACCGCGCTGCTGCGGCTCGCCGGGCGCTACGGGGTGGGCGAGGACGAGGTCGACGACTTGCTGCGCTGTGGCGTGCTTGTCGACCTGTACCCGTTGGTGCGCAAGAGCATTCGTGTCGGCACGGAGAACTACAGCCTCAAGTCACTCGAGCCGCTGTACATGGGCGGGCAGTTGCGCACCGGCGATGTCACCACAGCCACCGACAGCATCACGCAGTATGCGCGCTACTGCGAGTTGGCTGCTTCGGGGCGTGAGTACGACGCTACCGTCGTACTCAAGGAGATCGCGGACTACAACCGCTACGACTGCACGTCGACCCGCAAGCTGCGGGACTGGCTGATCTGCCGCGCGATCGACAGCGGCGTTCCCCCGGCGGGCGCACAACCGGTCATCGACGGCGCCGCCGCGACCGAGGACGACGGCCTCGCGCGCAAGCTGACCCGGTTCGTGGGCGACGAGTCCGCCGCACGTTCCACGGAACAGGTTGCCGTGGCGATGATCTCGGCCGCCCGCGGCTTCCACCGCCGTGAAGAGAAGCCGTTCTGGTGGGGCCACTTCGACCGGTTGAACAATCCGGTCGAGGAGTGGTCCGACAACACCGACGTCTTCCTCGCGGAGAAGTCCGTCGTCGAAGTCGACTGGCACACACCGCCGAAGGCACGCAGACCACAGCGGTGGGTGCGACTGTCGGGCACGCTCGCCGCCGGTGAACTCAGCCGGACCATGTACGCCCTCTACGAACCGCCGTCGCCGGCTGGCCTGAGCGACGACCCCGAGCGGCGGGCGTTCGGTTCGGTCACCGTGCTCGAGTGCGACGACCCGCCGACGAATGTGCTCATCGCCGAACGAGAACCAAAGCGGGGTGGTCCATTCGACCAGCGTCCGTTCGCGCTGACCCCCGGCCCCCCGATCCCCACCGGCCCCCTTCGCGACTCGATCGAGGCGACTGCCGAACAGATCGCCGCCGGTCTGCCCCGGATACCGGCCACCGCCGTCGTCGACATCCTGCTTCGGCGTCCGCCGCGGGCCCGCAGCGGTGCTCCGCTGCCGCGCGGTGCGGACACGGCTGAGGCGATCACCGCCGCACTGCTCGACCTGGACTCGTCGTACGTCGCCGTGCACGGACCGCCCGGCACCGGAAAGACGTTCACCGCGGCGGCCATCATCGCCGGTCTGGTCAATGAACAACGGTGGCGCATCGGGGTCGTCGCCCAGTCGCACGCCGTCGTGGAGAACCTCTTCCGTGAGGTCGTCGCCGCCGGCGTGGACCCCTCCCTGGTGGCCAAGAAGAAGCACGGCGCCGATGCCTGCTGGCAGGAGATCGACGAGAAGGATTACCCCGCGTTTATCGCCGGTGAGCACGGCTGCGTGATCGGCGGAACCGCCTGGGACTTCGCCAATCCAGTGCGCGTCCCGCGGGGCAGCCTGCACTTGCTGGTCATCGAGGAGGCCGGCCAGTACAGCCTGGCCAACACGATCGCGGTGTCCCCGGCCGCCGACAACCTCCTGCTGTTGGGCGATCCGCAACAGCTGCCGCAGGTCAGCCAGGGCACCCATCCCGAACCGGTGGACTGCTCGGCGCTCGGTTGGCTGGTCGACGGCCGACACACCCTGCCCGGCGAACTGGGCTACTTCCTCGACCGGTCGTTCCGCATGCATCCCGCCGTCTGCTCGGCGGTGTCACGGCTGTCCTACGACCGTCGCCTGCGGTCGGTCGCCGACGTAGCCGGGGCCCGCAGTCTCGAGGGGGAGCCGCCCGGGGTCCGGGTGCTCGCCGTCGAACACGACGGCAACGCGACGGACAGTCCCGAGGAGGCCGACGCCATCGTCGCCGAGATCGACCGGTTGCTCGGGGCGGCGTGGACCGATGAACGCGGCACTCGCCCGCTGGGGCCGCATGACGTACTGGTAGTCACCCCGTACAACGCGCAGGTGGTGCTGTTGCGTGAGCGCCTCGACGCGGCGGGCCTGTCCGATGTCCGCGCCGGGACGGTCGACAAGTTCCAGGGTCAACAGGCACCCGTGGTGTTCATCTCCATGACCGCGTCGTCGATCGACGATGTGCCTCGCGGAATTTCCTTCCTGCTCAACAGAAACCGGCTCAACGTCGCCGTGAGCCGGGCCAAGTATCTCAGCGTCGTCGTGCGCTCGCCGCTGCTCACCGAGTACCTGCCGGCCACCCCCGACCGCCTCACCGAATTGGGGGCGTTCCTGTCGCTCGCGGCGTGTGATACACCGGCGGAATGAGTCTGACTGCCCGGCTGGCCGGAATCGTCGGGAACGCCCATGTCAGCACCGATCCCGATGTGCTGAGCGGGCGCAGCGTCGACCACACGGGCCGCTACCGGGGCAGGGCCAGCGCGCTGGTGCGGCCGGGAACGGCCGAAGAGGTCGCCGACGTGCTCGTCGCCTGCCGTGGGGCGGGCGCGTACGTCACCGTCCAGGGCGGTCGGACGTCCCTGGTGGCGGGCACGGTGCCCGAGCACGACGACGTGCTGCTGTCCACCGAACGACTGCGCGAGATCGGCGAGGTCGACGTCGTGGAGCGCCGGATCAGCGTCGGCGCGGGTGTGACGCTGGCCGAGGTCCAGCGCGCCGCAGGCGCCACGGGCCTTCTGTTCGGCGTCGACCTGGCGGCGCGCGACACCGCGACCGTCGGCGGCATGGCGTCGACCAACGCCGGCGGCCTGCGCACCGTGCGCTACGGCAACATGGGCGAGCAGGTGAGCGGCATGGAGGTCGCGCTGCCGGACGGCGCGGTGGTGCGCCGGCACAGCCGGGTGCGACGCGACAACACCGGTTACGACCTGCCCTCCCTGCTGGTCGGCGCCGAGGGCACGCTTGGGGTCATCACCGGACTCGACCTGCGGCTGTATCCCGCGCCGTCGCACCGCACGACCGCGATCTGCGGGTTCGCCGATCTCGATGCGCTGATCGCGGCGGGCCGGGTGTTCCGGGATGTCGACGGCATCGCGGCCTTGGAGTTGATCGACGCGCGGGCCAGCGCGCTGACGGCCGAACAGGCCGGGGTGGCGGCACCGGTCGAGGGCGCGTGGCAGTTGCTGATCGAGTTGGCCGGTGACAGCGACCAGACCGAGCGACTGGCGGCGGTGATCGAACGCAGCGAGCTCGCAGGCGAGCCTGCGGTCGGTGTCGATCCGGCCACTCAACAGCGACTCTGGGCGGTGCGCGAGGCCATCGCCGAGGTGCTCGGCGTCTACGGGCCGCCGCTCAAGTTCGACGTCTCGCTGCCGCTGTCCTCGATCCGGCGGTTCGCCGCCGAGGCGACCGAACTCGTCGCCGCCCATGCGCCGCAGGCGATCCCCGTGCTGTTCGGTCACATCGGCGAGGGGAACCTGCATCTGAACCTGGTTCGGTGCACGCTGGATGGCAGCGCTGAGCGCGCACTGTTTGCGGCCATGATGGAGTTGATCGCCCGGCTTGGCGGCAATGTCAGTTCCGAACACGGCGTCGGCACCCGCAAGCGCGACTACCTCGCGATGTCGCGCACCGATGCCGACATCGCCGCGATGCGGGCCGTCAAGGCCGCGTTCGATCCCGGCGGCTACCTCAACCCCGCGGTGCTGTTCGCCTGATCCCGCTTCTTTTGACGAGATTTATTTCGTGCTTTACAATTCGTTAAAATGAACTCGTCTACAGAAGGATGCGCGTGCGATGTTGCCGGTGACCGAAGTCATGACCCGACCCGTGATCACGGTCCGGTGCGCCGCGGCCCTGCGCGCCGCTGCCGTACCCCTCGCTGAAGACGGGTACGCCGGGGTGCCGGTGGTCGACGACGACGGGCGGCTGGCCGGGATGCTGACCGTCGGCGACATACTGCGCGCCAGAGAGGCCGCCCTCGAGACTGCGGGCGCCGCGATGACCGCGCCCGCCGTCGCCGTCGAGCTCTCGACCGACCTCGACACCGTCGGTCGCCTGCTGCTTCAGCGCGGTGTACGCAGCGTGCCGGTGATCGATGACGAGAATCGGGTGGTCGGGATCGTCAGTCGCGGAGACATCCTGCGGCTCAACCTCACCAGCGACGACGCCATCGCCGTCGGGGTCCAGAAGCTTCTCGACAACTACACCGGCAGGCGGCGGTGGATCGCACAGGTGCGCGAGGGCAGCGTCACCGTGGCCGGCCGGTTCGACGACGAGTCCGAACGACGCATCGCCACCGCACTTGCGCGCATGGTCCCGGGCATTCGTGAGGTGCAGATCGGCGTCTCCCGCGACGGACGAGTCGCCGGATGACTGCCGACGCGGTGGTCGTTCCGCTGTGGGGCTGGTTGGCCCTCACCGTGTTCATCGGGGCGATGCTGGCTATCGACCTCTTTCTGCACCGCGACAACCACGTCATCGGATTTCGCGAGGCTGCGGTGTGGTCGACGATCTGGATCGCGACCGGCCTGCTCTTCGGCGTCGTCGTCTGGTGGGCCTACGGCGGCCAGGTCGCCGGCACCTACTACGCCGGATACCTGATCGAGAAAGCGCTGTCGGTCGACAACGTCTTCGTCTTCGCGCTCATCTTCACCTACTTCGCCGTTCCGGACCGCTACCAGCACAAGGTGCTCTTCTGGGGCGTCATCGGCGCGTTGCTGTTCCGGCTCGTGTTCATCTTCCTCGGCGCCGAACTGCTGAATACCTTCTTCTGGACGGCCTACCTCTTCGGGGCTTTCCTGATCTACACGGCCTACAAGATGGCGTTCAAGCACGACGACGACCTGGACCCGGAGCGAAACCTGTTGGTGCGGCTGGTGCGCCGACTGGTGCCGACCGATCCGCGCTACCACGGCGACCGGCTGTTCACCGTCGTCAACGGCAAGCGGGTGGCCACGTTGCTGTTCGTCGTGCTGGTGGCCGTGGAGGCGACCGACCTGATCTTCGCGATCGACTCGGTGGCCGCGGTGCTGGCCATCACGACCAGCACGTTCATCGTCTGGACCGCCAACGCCTTCGCGGTGCTCGGGTTGCGCAGCCTGTACTTCTGCCTGTCGGGGCTGCTGCGCCGCTTCTCCCATCTGCACTACGGCCTCGCGGTTCTGTTGGCGTTCGCCGGGGTCAAGCTGGTTCTGTCGGAGACGCCGGTCGGCAAACTGCCTATACCGCTGACACTCTCGGTGATCGTGGTGATCCTGACCGTGTCGATCGTGTGGAGCCTCGCAGCAACCCGCGGTAGAACGGACACCGGGGACCGCGACGCAGATGCGCGCCGAAAGTCGACGGTATCGGAATGACCTTTCGCCAATGGCCATTGGCGAAAGCCGATACGCGAATGAATGCGGTAACATCTTGGCCGCGATGGCTGCGACGAAGAAACCCACCAAGGCGGCGACGGCCCCCCGTAAACGGACCGCCGCGCCGCGCGGCACGCAGCGCGCGGACGGCCCCGCAGGCGTTCGCGGGTGGACCTTCCTCACCAATCACGCGCACGTGTTGCTCTGCCTGGCCCATGGCGGGTCGCTGACCGCTCGCGAACTGGGTATGCGGATCGGCATCACCGAACGCTCGGTCCAGGCGATACTGGCCGACCTCATTGAGGACGGCTACCTCAAGAAGTCCAAGGTCGGGCGGCGCAACAGCTACACCGTCAACCCGAAGGGCCGACTGCGTCACCCGCTGGAAGCTGCCCACACCGTGGGCGAGTTGATCGACGCGCTCACCTAAGCCGTCTGGCGCAACAGTCGGCCCGGCCCGGTGTCGGTACTTTCGTGTGCCCGGGGCTAGTCGTGCCACGGCAGTGAGTGCCTGCCACCCCGCGGCGCATCACCGGGATCGTCGTCGCGGACGTGCTTACCCCCGGAGTCGAACCAGAACTGCTTGGGCGCGGAGTCCTCGGAGCGGTGGCGAGACCGCCGCTCACGGCGGCCGTTGCCCCGGTGACTGCTCCGGTGACTGCCTTGGTGACTGGCTTGGTGACGCTTCGTTTCGGCCTGCCGGCTCATCTCGCTGTCGGCATGAAAACCCTTGTGCGGGTAGACGACCGGATCGGCCGCCGGCTTCGCCGGCGGTGCGGGGGGCGTATCGGCGAGAAGCTTCTCGAGGATGAGCTGCCACGAGTCGTCGGTGCCTTGCTCCGGCTCGGAGGCGGTCAGCGGTTCGGTCGCGGGCTCACGGTCGTCGGGCGGCGCATCACCCCAGTCGACGGTGTATTCGAGGTAGTCGTCATCGTCGTCGGCGAACTCGTCATCGGCGAACGCGTCGTCGCCGCCGTACTCGACCGCGGGTCCGGCGCCGAGGTCGGTGTGATCGTCGAACGCACGGTCCCTGCCGAAGCCGAGCAGGAACAGCGCCGCCACCACGCCGAACAGCGCGACGAACGCCGACAGCAGCAGTGCCTGCGACATGGCAGAGGCAAAGGGCGCGTACAGGATCGGCGGCAGCTGGGTCACCACCGTGTCGGCCTGGCCGGCGCCGGTCGCCCACGGCGGCATCTCGGCGTTCACCTGCCAGGTCAAGAATCCCGCCATGCTGGCGCTGCCCAGCACCGCCCCGACCTGTCGGGTGGTGTTGTAGACGCCGGACCCGGCTCCGGCCAGATGCAACGGCAGGTTGCGAGTGGCGGTCGCGGCCAGCGGCGACCAGATGAACGCCATGCCGATGCCGGTGAGCGTCAACGGCAGCAGCAGCCGCCAGATCGGCGTGTCGGGCGACATCTCGACGGTCAGCCAGGTCAGCGCCACGGCCAGCATCGAAAAGCCGAAACCGATGACCGGCCGCGGATGGGACCGGTCGACGATCCGCCCCACCACCGGTGCCAGCACCCCTGTCGCGATCGCCATCGGCGCGGTCAGCAGCGCCGCGCGCGTGGGCGACAGGCCGCACACCGCCTGCGCGTAGAACATGATCGGCACCATCATCCCGGTGACCACGAAGCCGACCGTCGCCACGCCGAGGTTCGACAACGTGAAGTCACGGTCGCGGAAGATCACCAGCGGGATCAGAGGTTCGTTGGGGTTCACGGCCTGCCAGTACAGGAACGCGGCGAGGAAGCCGGCGCCCAGCGCCATCAACCCCCACACCCAGTGCGCCCAGCCGTTCGACTGGCCCTCCTGCAGCGCGAAGACGATGAGGAACAAACCGATGGCCGACAGCAGCACACCGAGCACGTCGAAGCGCTGCTCGTGGGTCGGCAATACGGGCACCAGGCGCAGCGCCAACATCACGCCGAGCACGCCGATCGGCACGTTGACGAAGAAGATCCACTGCCATCCGAGCCCGTCGACCAATACCCCGCCGGCCAACGGTCCGACCAACGTCGCGACACCGGCCGTCGCACCCCACACGCTCATGGCCACGCCGCGGCGCTCGGCCGGGAAGATACGGGTGATCGTCGACAAGGTCTGCGGCGTCAACAGCGCCGCGCCGATGCCCTGCACGACGCGCGCGGCGATCAGCATGCCGATGGTGTCGGAGAACCCACACCACAGCGAGGCGGCGGTGAACACCGTCAACCCCACCAGGTAGAGGTATTTGGGGCCGAACCGGTCGCCGAGCCGGCCCGCCACCAGCAGTGGCACCGCATACGCCAAGAGGTAGGCACTGGTCACCCACAGCACGGCCTCGTAGCCGGCCCCGAGTTCCGCCATGATGACCGGATTGGCGACCGCCACGATCGTCGCGTCCACCAGGATCATGAAGAAGCCGACCATCATCGCCCACAGGGCATGCCACGGGTTGGTAGCGGCGGTCTGGCGGCGGATCAGGGTTGAAAGCATCTCGGGTCGACTCGTTGCTCGGCGATCCCATCGACGCTACGGAGCTTGACGTGGTCCCGACAAGTCGGGCCAACCGGGCGCAGTGGTCAGACCGGTTCGGCGACGACGTCATCGGTGACGTCGCCGGAGGCCTTGGATGAGGTGGAGTCGGCGCGGTCACCCGCCGAGACCCCGACGGCCCGGGCCCCGATGCGCAGCGTCAGGGACAACGCCGACAACGCGATCACCATACCGACCGTCATGACCAGCGCCAGCGCGAGCTCGGTGTTGCCGAGCGCGCCGACCAGTGGCGCGACCGCTGCACCGACACCGAACTGCGCCGCGCCCAGCAGGGCGGCCGCCGTGCCCGCCGCCTCGTTGTGCCGCGAGAGCGCCACGGCCGGGGCGTTCGGCAGGACGAAACCCATCGCCGCCAGGATGAGGAGCACTGGAATGAGGAAGCCGGCCAGGCCACCGACCTGAGTCAGCGACAGGGCGACGAACACCGCGCCGCCGAGACAGGCCGCCACCAGCGCCCACAGCGTGATCGTCTGCGGCGCGTAGCGGCGCAACAGCACCACGTTGAATTGCGTCGCGCCGATCAGCGCGATGGCGCCGGCGGCGAACACCAGCGCGAACACCTGCTGGTCCAGGCCGTAGTGGCCCTGCAGGACGAACGGCGCGCCCGAGATGTAGGCGAACAGCCCCGACATGCCCAGCGCAGCGACCAAGACCAGCACGATGAACCTCATGTCGCCCAGCAGTCCGACGTAGGTCGTGGCGATGCCGCGCACCTTCAACGGCCGTCGGTGCGCGACGGGCAGCGTCTCCGGCAGCGCGAGCGCAGCCACCACCAGCAACGCGCCTCCGATCACCACCAGCGCGGCGAACACCCAGTGCCAGGACGCCTTGAGCAACACCGCCGCACCCAGCGACGGAGCGACGATCGGAGCCACCCCGAGCACCAGCATCAGCCGCGACATCATGGTGGCCGCAGCGCTGCCGGTGAACAGGTCACCGACGACGGCGACGGCCACCACCATCGCGGCGGCGGCGCCCATGCCCTGCAGCCCGCGCGCGACGCCCAGCACCGCGATGTTCGGCGCGAACAGGCACAGCAGCGACGCCGGCATGTGCACGACGATCCCGACCATGAGCGGGCGGCGCCGACCCAGCGAGTCCGACAGCGGGCCGACGATCAACTGGCCGAGGGCCAGGCCGGCAAGCGTCCCGGTGAGCGTCAGTTGCGCCACCGACGACGACACCCCCAACTCGTCGGCGATCCCCGGCAGAGCGGGCAGGTACATGTCGATGGTCAGCGGACCCAACGCGACCATGACGCCGAGCACGAGGATCATCCGCATCCGGCCCGGCGCCTGGGGTGCCGGCGCCTCGGGCAGCGAGGTCCGGGCGGTCGTCAGGTCCACAGCCGGTGATGTTGCCACGGAACTGGTTAGCGCCGCTTCTCATTATTTTCTTCCCGGATCGGCCAACCGTGAGCGCGATCACTGCCGGGCACTCAGCGGTCGCCGCCGTTCGTTGCGTACGCGTTAGCCTGGACATCAGTCGTCGCGACGGGAGGCCGCCCATGAGTGCCTGGTCGAAGGCCAAGAACCAATTGCCTGCCGGTAAGGCGGCCGGCAGCGCTGCTGGACATGGTGCAGGCGAGGATCCCAGCGCTGCCGCGAAGGTTCTGACCCAGATCCTCGAGCGCAGCACGCGCGTGCAGGCACCGGCGGTCAAGGCCTATGTCGACCGCCTTCGCAAGCAGAATCCGGACGCGTCGCCGGCCGACATCGCCCGCAAACTCGAGGCGCGCTACCTGTCCGCGGTGATGGCCAGCGGCGCCGCCGTCGGGTCGGCGGCGGCGTTCCCGGGGATCGGGACGCTGACGGCGATGGCGTCGGTCGCCGGTGAAACGGTGGTCTTCCTGGAGGCGACGGCGGTCTACGTGCTAGCCCTCGCCGAGGTGTACGGAATCCCCGCCGAACATCGGGAGCGCCGCCGTGCCCTGGTGCTCGCGGTCCTTGTCGGCGAGGATGGCAAGCGCGCCGTCGCCGATCTGATCGGCCCGGGCCGCACCAAGGGCGCCTGGGTCGCCGACGGCGCGGCCACGCTGCCACTGCCCGCGGTGTCGCAACTCAACTCGCGACTGCTGAGGTACTTCGTCAAGCGCTACACCCTCAAGCGCGGCGCGATCGCCTTCGGCAAGATGCTGCCGGTCGGCATCGGCGCAGTCGTCGGCGGCGTGGGAAATCGCCTGATGGGCAAGCGCATCGTCGCCAACGCACGCGCTGCGTTCGGCAACCCGCCACAGCGGTGGCCGGCGACACTGCATGTGCTGCCTGCGCCGCGGGACTAGACGCCAAGCGCGTTCGGCGGACACACCGGCTGATATCACTATGACGATAAGTCGGGCCGCAGGGCCGTTGCCGTGGTCTGGCCGGTGCTTCGGGGCTAGCCTTTAGTCGGGCCAAATGCGGGTAACCGCAGAACAGAGCGAGCGTCTCGGACACGCTCGCGTGGAGCGAAGGAATCGAGGCGAGTACCTACCGTGAGCTCACCTTCACCATTCGGACAGAACGAGTGGTTGGTCGAGGAGATGTATCGCAAGTTCCGCGAGGATCCCTCGTCGGTAGATCCCAGTTGGCATGAATTCCTGGTCGACTACTCCCCGGAACCGACCTCCGAACGCCAATCCGGCAGCGGCAACGGACAGCGGACGTCCGCACCCGTGAGCCCGCCGGAACCCGCACCCGCTCCGGCGCCTGGCCAGAGCAACGGCGCAACGTCGGCGAAGCCGGCCAAGGCCCAGGAGTCAAAGACCGAATCCAAGTCGGAATCACAATCGAAGACGGAGTCGAAGGCCGAGTCGAAGAAGCCCGAATCGAAGCCCGCGCAGTCGAAGTCCAAGGCGGAGTCCAAGCCGGCGGAGTCGAAATCGGCCGAGTCCGGCAAGTCCAAGTCTTCCGCGGCCAAGCAATCGTCCGACGGCCAGGAGATGCAGGTGCTGCGCGGAGCGGCCGCGGCCGTCGCCAAGAACATGTCGGCGTCGCTGGAGGTGCCGACCGCGACCAGTGTCCGCGCCGTGCCCGCCAAGCTGATGATCGACAACCGCATCGTCATCAACAACCATCTCAAGCGCACCCGCGGCGGGAAGATCTCGTTCACCCACCTCATCGGCTATGCCCTGGTGCAGGCGGTCAAGAAGTTCCCGAACATGAACCGCCACTTCGCCGAGAACGACGGCAAGCCCACCGCGGTGACACCCGAGCACGTCAACCTCGGGCTGGCCATCGACCTCGCCGGTAAGGACGGCAACAGACAGCTCGTCGTCGCGGGCATCAAGGCGACCGAGAACATGCGCTTCGGCCAGTTCATCGCCGCCTACGAGGACATCGTCCGGCGTGCCAGGGACGGCAAATTGACCGCCGATGACTTCGGCGGCGTCACCATCTCGCTGACGAATCCCGGCACCATCGGCACGGTGCACTCGGTGCCCCGGCTGATGCGCGGCCAGGGCGCGATCATCGGCGTCGGTGCCATGGAATACCCCGCCGAGTTCCAGGGTGCGAGCGAGGAGCGCATCGCCGATCTGGGCGTCGGCAAGCTGGTGACGCTGACGTCGACCTATGACCACCGCATCATCCAGGGCGCCGAATCCGGCGACTTCCTGCGCACGGTGCACCAGCTGCTGCTCGACGACGAGTTCTTCGACGAGATCTTCCGTGAGCTCGGAATCCCCTACGAGCCGGTGCGGTGGCGCACGGACAACCCGGACACCATCGAGGACAAGAACGCCCGGGTGATCGAGCTGATCGCGGCGTACCGCAACCGCGGGCACCTGATGGCGGATATCGACCCGCTGCGGCTGGACAAGAACCGGTTCCGCAGCCACCCCGATCTCGACGTGCTGTCCCACGGCCTGACGCTGTGGGACCTCGACCGGGAATTCAAGGTCAACGGTTTCGCCGGCGCACAGCACAAGAAGCTGCGCGATGTGCTGGGCCTGTTGCGCGACTCGTACTGCCGCCACGTCGGCGTGGAATACACCCACATCCTCGAGCCCGAGCAGCAGCAGTGGCTGCAGGACCGCATCGAGGTCAAGCACGAGAAGCCGACGGTCGCCGAGCAGAAGTACATCCTGAGCAAGCTCAACGCGGCCGAGGCGTTCGAAACGTTCCTGCAGACCAAATACGTCGGGCAGAAGCGATTCTCGCTGGAGGGCGCCGAGACGGTCATCCCCGCCATGGACGCGGTCATCGACCAGTGCGCCGAACATGCGCTCGACGAGGTGGTCATCGGGATGCCGCACCGCGGCCGGCTCAATGTGCTGGCCAACATCGTCGGCAAACCGTACTCGCAGATCTTCAGCGAGTTCGAGGGCAACCTGAACCCGTCGCAGGCACACGGGTCCGGCGACGTGAAGTACCACCTCGGCGCCGGCGGAAACTACATCCAGATGTTCGGCGACAACGACATTCAGGTGTCCCTGGTGGCCAACCCGTCCCACCTCGAGGCCGTCGACCCGGTGCTGGAGGGCCTGGTCCGCGCCAAGCAAGACCTACTCGAAGACGGCATCGACGACAGCGAGCATTCAGCCGGCTTCACGGTCGTACCGCTGATGCTGCACGGCGACGCCGCATTCGCCGGCCAGGGCGTGGTGGCCGAGACGCTGAACTTGGCGCTGCTGCGCGGCTACCGCACCGGCGGGACGATCCACATCATCGTCAACAACCAGATCGGCTTCACCACGTCGCCGAACGACGCCAAGTCCTCGGAGTACTGCACCGACGTCGCCAAGATGGTCGGCGCGCCGATCTTCCACGTCAACGGCGACGACCCCGAGGCGGCGGCCTGGGTGTCGCGGCTCGCTGTGGACTTCCGGCAGGAGTTCAAGAAGGACGTCGTCATCGACATGATCTGCTACCGCCGCCGCGGGCACAACGAGGGCGACGACCCGTCGATGACCCAGCCGTCGATGTACGACGCGATCGACCTCAAGCGGGGCGTCCGCAAGAGCTACACCGAGGCGCTGATCGGCCGCGGCGACATCTCGATGAAAGAAGCCGAGGACGCGCTGCGCGACTACCAGGGCCAGCTGGAGCAGGTGTTCAACGAGGTACGCGAACTCGAGAAACACGAAATCGAGCCGAGCAGTTCGGTGGAATCCGACCAGATGGTCCCCGCCGGGATGAACACCGCGGTCGACAAGGCGCTGCTGGCGCGCATCGGCGACGCGCATCTGGCCATGCCGGACGGGTTCGAGGTGCACCCGCGTGTCAAACCGGGGCTGGAGAAGCGCCGGGAGATGGCCTACGAGGGCAAGGTCGACTGGGCGTTCGCCGAGCTGCTGGCCCTCGGCACGTTGATCGCCGAGGGCAAGACGGTCCGGCTGTCCGGTCAGGACACCCGCCGCGGCACCTTCTCGCAACGGCACTCGGTGGTCATCGACCGCAAGACCGGTCGGGAGTTCACCCCGCTGCAGTTGCTGACGATGAACGAAGACGGCACACCGACCGGCGGCAAGTTCATGGTCTACGACTCGCCACTGTCCGAATTCGCCGCGGTCGGCTTCGAGTACGGATACTCGGTCGGCAACCCCGAGGCGCTGGTGTTGTGGGAGGCGCAGTTCGGGGACTTCATCAACGGCGCACAGTCGATCATCGACGAGTTCATCAGTTCCGGTGAGGCCAAGTGGGGCCAACTCTCCGACGTCGTGCTGCTGCTGCCGCACGGCCACGAGGGCCAGGGCCCGGACCACACGTCGGGCCGCATCGAACGGTTCCTGCTGCTGTGGGCCGAGGGTTCCATGACCATCGCGGTGCCGTCGACTCCGGCCAACTACTTCCATCTGCTGCGCCGCCATGCGCTCGACGGCATTCACCGGCCGCTGATCGTGTTCACGCCGAAGTCGATGCTGCGCAACAAGGCCGCGGTCAGTGACATCCGCGAGTTCACCGAGATGAAGTTCCGCTCGGTGATCGAGGAGCCGACCTACACCGACGGCGACGGTGATCGGAGCAAGGCGAAGCGCATGTTGTTGACCAGCGGCAAGCTCTACTACGAGTTGGCCGCCCGCAAGAACAAGGAATCGCGCGAGGACATCGCCATCGTGCGCATCGAGCAACTCGCCCCGCTGCCGCGGCGCCGGCTGGCCGAGACGCTCGACCAGTACCCGAACGTCGAACAGTACTTCTGGGTGCAGGAGGAGCCGGCGAACCAGGGCGCATGGCCGACGTTCGGGCTCACGCTGCCCGAAGTGCTGCCGGAGAAGCTGACCGGCATCACGCGCATCTCACGGCGGGCGATGTCGGCGCCGTCGTCGGGTTCGTCGAAGGTGCACGCCGTCGAACAGCAGGAGATCCTCGACGAGGCCTTCGCCTGATAGGCCGTTCAGCGTCTAAGGGTCGAAGTCCAACGAGTCGAACGGCCCGCGCCATCTACGTGGGATCAACCCGTCAGTGGGCGGACTGGCGGTACCGGTTAGCCTCTTGACGGGAACGAGCGAGGGAGTGGTCATGCAGGGTTTCGCCGGGAAGGTCGCCGTCGTCACGGGCGCCGGGTCGGGCATCGGACAGGCGCTGGCCATCGAGCTGGCCAAGTCGGGGGCCAGCGTGGCGATCAGCGACGTCAACACCGAGGGTCTCGCCGAAACCGAGCAGCGGCTCAAGGCGATCGGAGCGCCGGTGAAGGCGGACCGGCTGGACGTCACCGAGCGCGAGGCCTTCGAGTCGTACGCCGATGCGGTGGTTGAGCACTTCGGCAAAGTCAACCAGGTCTACAACAACGCGGGCATCGCCTACGTCGGTGATGTCGAGATCACGCCGTTCAAGGACATCGAACGCGTGATGGACGTCGACTTCTGGGGGGTCGTGAACGGCACCAAGGTGTTCCTGCCACATCTGATCGCCTCCGGCGACGGCCACGTGGTCAACGTCTCGAGCGTGTTCGGTCTGTTCTCGGTGCCCGGGCAGTCGGCCTACAACTCGGCAAAGTTCGCGGTGCGCGGGTTCACCGAGGCGCTACGTCAGGAGATGCACGCCGCCGGTCACCCGGTCAAGGTGACGACGGTGCATCCCGGCGGCATCAAGACCGCGATCATGCGTCATGCCACGGCCGCCGAGGGCGTCGACAAGGAAGGGCTGACCCAGACCTTCGACAAGAAGCTCGCCAACACGTCACCGGAGCAGGCGGCCAGGATCATCCTCGACGGTGTGCGCAAGAACAAGGCCCGCGTGCTAGTCGGCACGGATGCCAAGGTGCTCGACATCATCGTCCGCCTCACCGGTTCGGGCTATCAGCGGCTGTTCTCGACGATGGTCGCGAAGCTGGTGCCCAACGCGCACTGAGTTGTGAGCGCACCCCGCGGGTTGCGGGCGAGAGATCAGTCGCCGAGGGGGTGTTCGGCCAGGAACGCGTCGGCGACCCGGTGTGGGTCGGCGCCGTCGGCGACCTTCGCCCGCATCTCGGCCAGTGCCGCGGTGTCGAGCACCCCGGCCACCTCGTTGAGCGCCAGCACCTGTGACTCGTTGAGTTCGTTGCGCCGGTAGAGCGGCACCAGGTTCTCGGCGCGGATCAACGAGGTCCGGTCCGACAGCATCACCAGCTCGGGTGGCACGCCCGGCGCGGCAGTCGTCGTCCACGCCGCGTTGAACCTGCCGGCCCGCACGGCGGCGAACATGGCTGCAGCGCTGGGCAGTTCGGCGACCGCAGGCTCGCACAGGCCGATCGCCTCGGGCCGCGGTGCACCCTCGGTGTGCACCACTCGCAGGTCGTCGCAGTTGCGGACGGCCGCGGTGACGTCACGGCCGCCCCACGCCTCCACGGTCGCCTCGGTGACGGCCAACGCCGGCTTGTCCTCCGCCGAGGTGGTGTAGTCGCCCGCGGCTATGCCCTCGGGCAGCGACGAGACCAACTCGCGGTACACCTGGGCCGCCGACCGTGCGGTCGCGTCGGGATCGAACCTGTGCAGCAACCGGCCGGTCAACCCGGGCACGACGTGAGCCTCCCGGGAGTCGAGCCGGATCAGCGGATCGTCGAACGTCTCGACGTGAGCGGGGTTACCGTAGGACCGCAGCGCGGCCGCATAGATGTGGGCGATCAGCGTCGACGCGGGATCGGGTGCCGTGCCGACGACAAGGGACGGCGGACTCGCCGGTCCCCCGCACCCGGCGATGATCGCCACGAGCACCGCGACGATCGCCAGCGTGCGCCGGCTCACCACTTAGCCGCCTGACACGTCGGCAGATGCACTGGCGACCGCCTGCGCCACCGCGGGCGCCACCCGCGGGTCCAACACACTGGGCACGATGCGCTCGGCCGATAAGTCGTCGCCGACCACGGAGAAGATCGCCTCGGCCGCAGCCACTTTCATCCGCTCGGTGATGCGGTGCGCACCCGCGTCGAGCGCACCGCGGAAGACACCGGGGAACGCCAGCACATTGTTGATCTGGTTCGGGAAGTCGCTGCGGCCGGTGGCGACGACGGCGGCGTACTTACCCGCCTCGTCGGGATGGATCTCCGGATCCGGATTCGACAGCGCGAACACGATCGCGTTCGGCGCCATCGAGGCGACGAGGTCGGTGGGCACGACGCCCGCGGACAGCCCGAGGAACACGTCGGCGCCGTCGAGCGCCTCGGCCAGGCCACCGGTCAGTGCGTTCGGGTTGGTCAGCGCGGCCAGCTCGGCCTTGTACGCGTTGAGGTCACCGCGGCCCTTGTGCACGATGCCTTGCGAGTCCAGCAGCGTGATGTCGGTGACGCCGGCGGCGAGCAGGATCTTCGCGCACGCGACGCCGGCCGCACCCGCCCCTGACACCACCACGCGCAGCGACGCCATCTCGCGGTCGACCACCCGCGCGGCGCCCATCAGCGCCGCCAGCACGACGATCGCGGTGCCGTGCTGGTCGTCGTGCATGACGGGGCAGTCGAGCGCCTCGATCAGGCGGCGCTCGATATCGAAGCACCGCGGCGCCGAGATGTCCTCGAGGTTGACCGCGCCAAACGTCGGGCGCAGCCGCACCAGGGTGTCGACGATCTCGTCGGGGTCCTTCGTGTCGAGCACGATCGGGATCGAGTCCAGCCCGGCGAACGCCTTGAACAGCGCGCTCTTGCCCTCCATCACCGGCAGCGACGCCCCCGGGCCGATGTCGCCGAGACCCAGCACGGCGCTGCCGTCGCTGACGACGGCGACCATCCGGCCTGCCCAGGTGTAGCGCGCGGCCAGCGTGTGGTCGGCTGCGATCGCGCGGCTCACCTGGGCCACGCCCGGGGTGTAGGCGATCGACAGCGCGCGTTCGGTGTCGAGGGGCGCGTTCAACGCGACGGAGAGCTTGCCGCCCACATGGGCAGCGAAAATCTCTTCGTCGTCGACGACGATGGGGGTTCTGGTCACTGGAAGGTCTTCAACCGCTTGCGACACGGCGCTCAGGTTAGCGACGAACCGGTAGGTAACCTAATCGCCGGAATCGCTCCCGTACGCCCTGACGGTGGCCTCAGATGAGGCCGAGGTCGGTGACCGCCTTGCGCTCGTCGGCGAGTTCGGCCGTCGTCTTGTCGATGCGGCCGCGCGAGAAGTCGTCGATGTCGAGACCCTGCACGATCGACCAGTCGCCGTTCTCGGTCGTCACCGGGAAGGACGAGATGAGGCCCTCCGGTACGCCGTAGGAGCCGTCGGAGACCACGGCCATCGACACCCAGTCGCCCTCGGGGCTGCCCAGCAGCCAGTCGCGGGCGGCGTCGATGGTGGCAGACGCGGCCGACGCCGCCGACGAGGCACCGCGCGCGTCGATGATGGCCGCGCCGCGCTTGGCGACCGTCGGGATGAAGTCGTTCTCCACCCAGTCCTGGTCGTTGACCACCTCTGCGGCGTTCTTGCCGCCGACCTCGGCGTGGAAGATGTCGGGGTACTGAGTCGCCGAGTGGTTGCCCCAGATCGTCATCTTCTTGATGTCGGTCACCGGCGCGCCGGTCTTGCGCGCCAGCTGTGAGATCGCCCGGTTGTGGTCGAGACGGGTCAGCGCCGAGAACCGCTCGCGCGGGATATCGGGGGCGTTGGTCATCGCGATGAGCGCGTTGGTGTTGGCCGGGTTGCCGGTCACGCCGACGCGCACGTCGTCGGCGGCAACGGAGTTGAGCGCCTTGCCCTGCGCGGTGAAGATCGCACCGTTGGCCTCGAGCAGGTCGCTGCGCTCCATCCCCGGACCGCGCGGACGGGCGCCGACCAGCAGCGCCAGGTTGGCGCCGTCGAAGATCTTGTTCGCATCCGAGCCGATCTCGACGCCGGCCAGCAGAGGGAATGCGCAGTCGTCGAGCTCCATCACCACACCCTCGAGCGCCTTGAGCGCGGGCTCGATCTCCAGCAAACGCAGTTCGACCGGCCGGTCGGGGCCGAGCAGTGCACCGCTGGCGATGCGGAACAGCAGGCTGTAGCCGATCTGGCCGGCCGCACCGGTGACAGCGACCTTGAGGGGAGATGTGCTCACGATCAGACGCTCCTTGGATGGCATGACTTGTTCCCGTGCTTCGGGGACGAAACTAGCAGGGTGCCGATGCCACCAGCCGCGTAGCATCGACGAGGGCGCGGATCCGGGCCGCGCGCTGTCCGGGGAGGGTGACTCGATGCCGTCGTTTCGCTCGCTGCCGCCGTCGCTGCGACCCGTGGCGAAGTCGAAGTCGGGAGGATTCGACGCCGACTCCATCCATGTGCCGGTGGCCCGTGCGACGGTCGACTGCGGAATCTACTGCGAGGGCGCCAGGCTGCCGGGCAAATACACCCATGGGGCGGCCCAGGACAAGGTGGAGGAGCTGCGGGGAGAGGGCAGAGACGCGTTCGTGTGGTTCGGTCTACACGAACCCGACGATCATCAGATGCAGGCGGTCGCCGACGAATACGGCCTGCACCCGCTGGCCGTCGAGGACGCCGTGCACGCGCACCAGCGGCCCAAGCTGGAACGCTACGACAACACCCTGTTCCTGGTGCTCAAGACGGTGACCTATCTGGAGCACGACTCGGTGGCCAACGCCCGCGAGATCGTCGAGACCGGCGAGATCATGATCTTCGTCGGACCGGGTTTCGTGGTGACCGTCCGGCACGGCGAACACGGCGGGCTGGCCGACGTCCGCAAGCGACTCGACGCCTCTCCTGCCATTCTCGCGCTTGGCCCGTACGCGGTCATGCACGCGATCGCCGACCACGTCGTCGACAGCTACCTCGAGGTCGTGGATTCCGTCGAGACGGACATCGACGCGATGGAAGAGGACGTCTTCTCGCCGCACACCCAGACCAACATCGAGAGCATCTATCTGCTCAAGCGCGAGGTTGTCGAACTACGCAGGGCGGTCGGCCCGCTGACGCTGGCGCTGCAGCGGATGATGAGCGATCACGACGACCTGATCTCGGTGGAAGTGCAGCGCTACATGGGCGACGTGCTCGACCACAACACCCAGGCCGCCGACCGGATCACAAGCTACGACGAGGTGCTCAGCTCGCTGGTGCAGGCCGCGGTAGGCAAGGTGGCGATGCAGCAGAACACCGACATGCGCAAGATCTCGGCGTGGGTGGCCATCGCCGCCGTGCCCACCGCGATCGCAGGCATATACGGGATGAACTTCGAATACATGCCGGAGTTGAAGCAGGTGTGGGGATATCCCGCGATACTGCTGCTGATGGCGACCGTGTGCACGTTGCTCTACCGCACCTTCCGGCGCAACCGCTGGCTGTAGAAGTTTTCCGCTCAGGTCGGTTTGGCGGCTCGCCGCTCAGGTCGGTTTGGCGGCTCGCCGCTCAGGTCGGTTTGGCGGCTCGCCGCTCAGGTCGGTTTGGCGGCTCGCCGCCGTGGGTCCAGTACGTCGACCCCGTCCTGTCCCCACGCCTCGCGCATCGCGTCGGCGCCCTTGAGCCGGACCCACGCCGCTTCGGTCGCGGTGATCGGCGTGGCCGATAGCACCGCCACCGGCGGCAACGGTGCGGTCAGCGCGACCTCGCCGATGTCGCTACGCCCCAACAGGAATGCCGTGAACGAGGCGCCCTCCCACAGCGGTGTCTCGAGGCCGATGAGTGCGTCGGGCTCAAGGATCAGCCCCTCGACCGCCGGCGCAGCGGCGACAATCGCGATCGACCGGGACAGGCCGCGCGGGGATGCACCGCGTAATGCGACCGTCACCTCGGCCCGCGGGCCGTGCAGCACGTCGGTCACCAGTTCGCCGGGATCAAGCATCGGGTGACGCGAACACCCCAGCGAGACATAGTGGGTGACGCCATCGGAGGTCGGGCCGAACCGCAGCACGTCGATCGTCTCGGTGCCCAGGAACGTGACGCTGGCCGAGTCGGGTTCGGCCGTGATGCCGGCCCCGGCGAACTGCTCGCGCAGATGTGCGCGAACGGCGGCCAGGACGTCGATCACTCGGCCGGCGGCGGCGTCGAATCCGCAACGCGCGCCGGCTCGCTCGCCGGCGTGGCCGCTTCGTCGGGCAGTGTGAGGTTCTTACCGGTGTCGGCGTCGAAGATCGTCAACTTAGACGTGTCGAACGCGAGCGCGACAGTGTCGCCCTGCCGGGCCGTCGATTCCGTGGAGACCCGGGCGACGAACTCGTTCTCGGCCGCACCCGACTCGGCGGCCAGTTGCGCGAGTTGCGCCGACTGCGCGCCTGCGCCTTCGGTCTTGAAGTGGAGGTACTTGTCGGCGCCCAGCGATTCGACCATGTCGACCGTCACGTCGAAGGTCAACGCCCGGATCCTGGCGTAACCGTCCAACACCGCGGCGTCCTCGAAATGCTCGGGCCGCACTCCCACGATCACGTTCTTGGGATTGTGCCTGCGGATCAGATCCGACTTCTCCTGCGTCAGCGTGATCTCGCCGAACGGCAGTCGCACTCCCACGTCGGTCATGGTCGCCGGGAAGAAGTTCATCGCGGGCGACCCGATGAAGCCGGCGACGAAGAGGTTGGCCGGCCGGTTGTACAACTCGTCGGGGGTGCCGATCTGTTGAGCCATGCCGTCCAGCAGCACCACCACCCGGTCCCCCAGCGTCATCGCCTCCGTCTGGTCGTGCGTGACGTAGACCGTCGTGGTGCCCAACCGATCCTGTAGCCGCGCGATCTCCGAACGCATCTGCACACGCAACTTGGCGTCGAGGTTCGACAGCGGCTCGTCCATCAGGAACGCCTTGGGGTTCCGCACGATCGCGCGGCCCATGGCGACGCGCTGGCGCTGGCCGCCGGAGAGCTGTGCGGGTTTGCGGTCCAGGAAGTCGGTGAGGTCGAGGATCTTCGCCGCCTCCTCGACCTTGGTCGCGATCTCGTCCTTCTTCATCTTCGCCAGCGTCAGCGGGAACGCGATGTTCTGGCGCACCGACATGTGCGGGTACAGCGCATAGGACTGGAACACCATCGCGATGTCGCGATCCTTGGGCGCCTTCTCGTTGACGCGTTCGCCGCCGATGCGCAACTCGCCGGAGGTGATGTCCTCCAGCCCGGCGATCATGTTGAGCGTCGTCGACTTTCCACATCCGGACGGGCCCACCAGGATCACGAACTCACCGTCGGCGATTGTCATCGACAGCTCGTGCACCGCCGTCGCACCGCCTGGGTAATTCTTGGTGACCCGGTCCAACACAATCTCGGCCATGCGACTACCCCTTCACCGCGCCGGACGTCAGCCCGGCGACGATCCGTCGTTGGAAGATGAGCACAAAGACGATGATCGGGATCGTGATGACCATCGCGCCCGCCGCGATCGATCCCGTGGGCTCCTCGAATTGTGAACTACCCGTGAAGCTGGCGATCGCGACCGGAGCGGTGATCGCGCGTTCGGTGGCGGTCAGCGAGAGCGCGAGCAGCAGGTCGTTCCAGGCGAAGATGAACACCAGGATCGCGGCGGTGACGATGCCCGGTGCCGCCAGCGGTGCGATCACCTTGCGGAACGCCTGCGCGGGTGTGGCGCCGTCCATCTTCGCCGCCTTCTCCAAGTCCCATGGGATCTCGCGGAAGAACGCCGAAAGCGTGTAGATCGCCAGCGGCAGGGCGAACGTGATGTACGGAATGATCAGCCCGGGCCAGGTGTCGAACAGGCCCACGCGGCGCTCGATGTTGAAAATCGGTGTGACGAGCGAGATGTGGGGAAACATCGCGATCAGGAGTGCGACGCCGATGAGCAGACGCTTGCCGGGGAACTCCAGCCGGGCCACCGCGTAGGCCGCCATGCCGCCGATCACCACCGCGATGAGGGTGGTGATCAGGCCGATCCCGATCGAGTTGATCAGCGCCGAGCTGAACGCGTTGCCCTGGAAGATCGCCTTGTAGTTGTCGAACGTGACGTCGGTCGGAAACAGGTTGCCGTCCTTGACGGTTGCCGTCGACTTCAGCGACAGGCTCAAGATCCACAGCACCGGGAACAACGCATAGATGATCACCAGCAGGTTGATGACGGTCCAGCCCGTCGCCCGGCCCGCACCTGCCCGCTCAGCCATCAGCGCCTCTCCAGATCCGCACCGGGCGCCGCCGCACCGAAGCCCTTGATGAAGATGAACGCGATCACCGCGACCGACAGGAACACCAGGACGCTGATCGCCGAACCCATGCCCACGTTGAACGCCTTGAAAAGGTTGTCGTAGCCCAGAATCGACACCGAGTAGGTGTTGTTCGCCCCACCGGTGAGCACGTAGATGTTGTCGAAGATGCGGAACGCGTCGAGCGTGCGGAACAGCAGCGCCACCAGGATAGCGGGTTTGATCAGCGGGATGATGACCTTGACCAGTCGCTTCCAGGCGCCGGCCCCGTCGACCGCAGCGGCGTTCAACAGGTCCTGCGGCACCAGCGCCAGCCCGGCGAGCAGCAATAGTGACATGAACGGCGTCGTCTTCCAGACCTCGGCCAGGATGATGATGCCCAGCGAGGGAATCTGCTCGGTCAGCGGCGCGCTGCCCTCGGGCAACAGGTTGGCCAGATATCCGGTGCCCGGCGTCCATGCGTAGTACCAGCTGTAGGACGCCGCGACGGTCACGATGCCGTACGGGATCAGGACGGCGGTACGCACCACACCCTTGCCGAAGATGGTGCGGTGCATGACAAGTGCGAGTGCCATGCCGAGGACCAACTCGATGGCCACGGAGATCACCGTGATGGTCAGGGTCACGGCGAACGCCGTCCACCAGTAGCGGTCGGTCAAGATGGTGGTGTAGTTCGACAGCCCCACGAACGCCGTGTCGTCGGGGTCGGCCATGTTGTTGCGCTGCAGGCTCAGCCACACCGCGTACCCGATGGGGTAGGCGGTGACGGCCAGCATCAGGATGACCGCCGGCGCGATCAGCCAGTAGGCGAGGCGACGCTCCGACTTGACGTTCTCGGTGTCGGCCGCGATCGCCCTGGCAGGCGCATCGGCGGTCGTGGTCACGGGATCAGCCCCTTGCCGTCGAGCGCAAGCTGCACCTGTTTCTGCAACTCGTCGGCGGTGCGCTCCGGATCGATGTCGGTGATCGGCGCCAGCGTGACCGAGATGCGGGTCGACATCGCTTGATAGACCGGTGTCGCCGGGCGCACCGCGGCGTCGGTGAGTTGACGGCGGATGATCTCGTACATCGGATACTTCGCCTGGAACTGCGGGTCGTCGTACAGCGACGCTCGCACGGCGGGCAGGCCGCCCTCCACGGACGTGTAGCGCTGGTTCTCCACGTTGCGCAGGCACCGGATGGCTTCGAACGCCTCCGCCTTGTGCTTGCTGGTCTCGGCCACCGCCACGTTCAACCCCCCGAGGGTGACCTTCGCCGACTCGCCAGGCAGCACGCCGGGGTACGGCGCGAATCCGAGAATCGGCTCGGTGGCGTCGAAGGCGGCAGTGAACTGTTCGTCCGTCGGCGAGAATGTGCCGGTGTCACCGATCGCCCCGGTCAGGTCGGGGCGCTCGTTCAGCGGGAGGAACGGCACGCCACCCTTGATCGCGTTCTCCATGAACGACGCCAGCACGTACGGCCAGTTCACTTCGAGCGCGGCGTTGCCCTGCTCGAGCGCCAACCGCGCGGTGGTCTCGTCGGTCTGGGTGATCGACGGGTCGGCGCCCGGTGCGGTCGCGACGGACTTGATGGTCTGCAGCGCCTTGACCGTGGCGGCGCGATGTTCGGGCGTGTCGGTCAGCGTGACTTTCGTCCCGTCGTCGGAGAGCACTTGGCCGCCTGCGCTTTCCAGCAGGGTGTTGAACCACACCACCAGGCCTTCGTACTGCTTGCCCTGCGCCGCAATCCAACTCGGTTCTCCCGCGGCGTGCAGGCGGGTTGCGGTGTCCACCATGCCGTCCCAGGTCTGCGGCGGCTCGGGAACCAGATCGGCCCGGTACCACAACAACTGGGTGTTGGTGGTGATGGGTACCGCATAAAGCTGGTTCTCCCACCGTGCGGTCTCCAGCGGGCCGGGAAGGGTGTTCTCGACCGCGTCGGCCTCGGCGAGCCCGGCCGGGTCCTCCGACAGCGGCACTGCCCAGCCGGCTTCGGCGAACTCGGCCGTCCAGACCACGTCGAGCGCCATCAGGTCCAGCGTGGGGTCGTTGCCGGTGAGGCGGCGGGCCAGTTGCAGCCGCTGATCGTCCGCGCCGCGGGGCAGGCTGCGTTGCTCGATGGTGAACCGGCCGGCGAACTGCTCGTTGCAGCGGTTCGCGACGTTGGTGAAGGTGCCCGATTCCTGGGCGGGGGTGTAGAAGCTGATGACGGTTCCGCCGCCGTCGGAACCACAGGCCGCGACGGTCGACGCCGTCGTCAGCGCAGCCATCGCCACCGCACCGAGCCGCCGTGGGCCTGCGCCCAGGTTGGGGACGCGCACCGCTGCCTCCGTCCGCGTCTGAAGTCGCCGCCGGGGCGGCTCCACTCTTTCCATGTCGCCGCCGGGGCGGCTCCGTCGTTGTATGTCGCCGCCGGGGCGGCTCCATTCGTTCAATGTCGCCGCCGGGGCGGCTCCGTCGTTGCATGTCGCCGCCGGGGCGGCTCCGGGCGGGAAGCTCCCGCGCGCAAACCGTATTGCCACATGCGCGTGCTTTGCAACACTTCGGATGCGCGCGTCGCGCACCGTTACGCAATCGGGAGGCCTCACGCGCAAGGCGGGGACGTGCGCGAACTGCCGAACGGGCAGACGCGTCAGATGGTCAAGCGCGCCAGCAAGTCCCGCCCACGTTCGGCGTTCTGCGGGTCGCACAGCACGTCGTAGCGGCCCGCGACCAGTTGCAGGGTCGAGCTGAAATCTCTTGTGCCGCGCGCCATCGCATACGGGATGGCCGAGGTGATCAGGCCGAAGAACACACCCGCGATCAGGCCGGTGGCCAGTGCACCCCACGGGCTCGGGCTGAAGAACCCGAGGATGAGGCCGATGAACAGACCAAGCCAGGCACCGGTCAGCACGCCGCCGCCGAGCACCTTGGGCCACGTCAGCCTGCCGGTGACCCGCTCGACCTGCATCAGGTCGACGCCGACGATCGTCACCTGCTGCACCGGGAAGTCCTGGTCCGACAGGTAGTCCACCGCACGCTGAGCCTCGGCGTAGGTCGGATAGGAACCGATCGGCCACCCCTTGGGCGGGGTCGGCAGGCCCGCCGGGCGGCGGCCCACGCTCGCGCCACCCGGCGCTGCACCGGGTGTTTGCCCAGGCTGGAACGGACTGGTCATCGCTGCTCAATCTCCTCGTTGTTCGTGCCCGGTCGGGTTGTTCGATCTCTTGTGAATCTCACTTGAACCAACGCTGCGACGGCCGCGAAGGTGCCCGGCACGTGCGCTAGGTTGATCAGCATGACAAATCCCGGCGACGACGCACCACAATCGCCGTCATCCGAGCCGACTGCCGGGGGCTTCGAAGCTCCGCCGATCGAGCAGACGGGCGAGTCCGCCGACCGGACGGCAGGCCTGGGTGAAGGCTGGCAGACACACGCGCACCAGTCACCCGGGCAACCCGTCGAGCAACCCGGCCAGGCCTTCACTTCACCTGACCAAACTTTCGAACGCCCGGTCTACGGCTCGCCCGCCTACGGCGCGCCTCATCAGGCGCCGTCCGGTTACGACCCCTCGGCCGGCTACCCACCCAGCTACCCCCCGCCGGGCTATCCGCCACCACCAGGCAACTACCCGCCCCCGCCGCACGGCGCGTACCCGCCGCCGTACGGCGACCCGTCCAGCTTCGGCACGCAGGCATACCCGCCGCCGTACGGCGCCCCGGCTCCCTACGGAGCACCGGGTGGATACGGCGCGCCCTATTCGGGCGGCTACGGCGCGCCGGACACCGGCAAGACGAACCCGCTGGCGATCGGCTCTCTGGTCGCCTCCGCCGTCGGCGTACTGTGCGGCATCGGCTCGATCATCGGAATCGTGCTGGGCATCGTCGCGCTCAACCAGATCAAGGACTCCGGTGACGGCGGCCGCGGGTTGGCCATTGCAGGCATCGCCGTCGGCGCCGCCACGTTCTTGTTCAGCATCATCGTCACCATCTCGATGCTGGGCGTCTAAGCGGTGAGCGGCAGCGGCCCCCACGGATTCGGGGACCCAGACCACCGCGAGCCCCAGACGCCGGTGGACTACCCCGGCGACGCGAGCCTGCCGCCGCCGCTGTACCCCGCGGCGGGCTACCCACCTGCGCCGCCCGCTGCCGGCTACTACCCGCCGCCCGGGTACGGATTCGACCCCTACCGGCCGCTGCGGCCGCCGGGTACCAACGGAATGGCCATCGCCGCCCTGGTGTCGTCTCTTCTGGGCGTCGCCTGTTGCGGGTTCAGCGCCGTCCCCGGCGTCATCCTCGGCGTGATGGCGATGCGCGAGACCAAGCGCACCGGTCAGGACGGCTGGGGAATCGCATTGGCGGGCACCGTCATCGGTGGCCTCTTCATCGCCGGTCTGCTGGTGACCCTGCTGCTCTACATCGGCCTGTGGTCCAGCCAATGGCAATGGACCTAGGCCGGAACCGGCGTCGGCGTCACTGCCCCGGACTGAACCGTTCGCCCTGACGTTGCATGCCTGCGGCCCGGCCCTTCCCGGCGATCACCCGAGCCATCTTGCGGCTGGCCTCGTCGATCATCTCGTCACCGAGCATCACCGCACCCCTGGCCCCGCCCTCGCGGGACGTGTGCCACTCGTAGGCCTCGAGGATCAACTCGGCGTGATCGTAGTCCTTCTGCCGCGGGCTGAAAATCTCGTTGCCTGCGGCGATCTGGTCCGGGTGCAGCACCCACTTGCCGTCGTAGCCGAGTGCGGCCGACCGGCCCGCCACCCGGCGGAACCCGTCGGCATCGCGGATCTTGAGGTACGGCCCGTCGATGGCGAGCACGCCGTGAGCCCGAGCGGCGACGAGGATCCGCATGAGGACGTGGTGGTGGGCGTCGCCGACGTCGTAACCCTCGGGCTGCTCGCCGACCTCGAGGGTGCGCATGTTCAGGCTGGCCGCCATGTCGGCCGGGCCGAGCACCAGCGCCTGCACCCGCGGTGCGGCCGCGATCGCGTCAATGTTGGTGAGTCCCTGCGCATTCTCGATCTGTGCCTCGATTCCGATGCGGCCCGCCTGCAGTCCGTGGGAAGTTTCGAGCTGACTGAGAAGCAGATCCAGCGCACGGATGTGTGAGTCGTCGGTGACCTTGGGCAGCACGACGATGTCGAGGGCGGAGCCCGCCGTCGAAACCACCTCGATGAGGTCGGCGTAGGTCCACGGTGTGGTCCAGTCGTTGACCCGGACACCCCGCAGTTGACCGGCCCAGCCCGACTCGGCCAGCGCGGTGGCGACCCGGGTGCGCGCCTCGGCCTTGGCGTCCGGCGCGACAGCGTCTTCGAGATCGAGGAACACCTCGTCGGCGGGCAGGGATTTTGCCTTTTCGATCATCTTTGCGCTGCTCCCGGGAACGGAAAGCACCGTTCGGCGGGGTCGATACCGGTTTTCCACGCCTACACTCTCTACCCTTTGAGGCATGGCGGCGGTGAACAGGGTCTATGCGGCCCGGCTCGCGGGACTGGTGGTGCTGGGCCCCGACGGCGAGTCCATCGGCCGTGTCCGCGACGTGGTGATCAGCATCAGCATCGTTCGCCACCAGCCTCGAGTCCTCGGACTCGTCGTCGAATTGCTGACGCGGAGAAGGATTTTCGTACCGATATTGCGAGTGACCTCTATCGAGCCGGGTGCGGTGACGCTGGCCACCGGCAGCGTCTCGTTGCGTCGTTTCGCACAGCGGCCCGGCGAGGTGCTGGTGCTGGGCCAGGTCATCGAGACGCGCGTGCGGGTCGACGATCCCGAACTGCCGGAGTTGTCCGGAGTGGACGTGATCGTCGTGGATCTGGGCATCGAACAGACGCGCACGCGAGACTGGAAGGTGACCAAGGTGGCGGTGCGCCCACAGCGGCGCCTGGGGCGTCGCAGCAATGTGCATGCCGTCGACTGGCAGCTCGTGCAGGGTCTGACACCGTCGGGCCTGGCGATGCCGGACCAAGGGGTGGCTCAGCTGCTTGAGCAGTTCCAGGGCCAGCGCGCCGTGGAGGTCGCCGAAGCCATCCGCGAGTTGCCCGCCAAACGCCGCTACGAAGTGGTCAACGCCTTCGACGACGAACGCCTCGCCGACGTGCTCCAGGAGCTGCCCGAGGACGACCAGACCGATGTGCTCAAGCGACTGCCCGCCGACCGCGCCGCTGACGTGCTCGAGGCGATGGACCCCGACGACGCCGCCGACCTGCTCGGTTCGATGACGCCGTCGGACGCCGAGCAGTTCCTGCGCCGGATGGACCCCGAGGACTCCGAGGACGTGCGCCGGTTGCTGTCGCACTCCCCCGACACGGCCGGCGGCCTGATGACCTCCGAACCGGTGGTGCTGGCTCCCGACACGACCGTCGCCGAGGCGCTGGCCCGGGTGCGCGACCCCGATCTCACCCCGGCACTGGCCTCGCTGGTGTTCGTGGTGCGCCCACCGACCGCGACGCCCACCGGCCACTATCTCGGCTGTGTACATCTGCAGCGGCTGCTACGCGAACCGCCTGCCGAACTGGTCAGCGGGATGGTCGACACCGACCTGCCGAATCTGGCTCCCGAGGACTCGCTGGCCGCCGTCACCCGCTATTTCGCCCTCTACAACCTGGTGTGCGGACCGGTGGTCGACGAAGAGAATCACCTGCTCGGCGCGGTGTCGGTCGACGACGTACTCGACCACCTCCTGCCGGAGGACTGGCGGGAAACCGAGGAGCCGGAGCTGACCGGCGCCGAGGGGGCGACATGACCGACACGTCGAGCCGCAGCCGGCTGGACACCCCGCTGATCACCCGGCGGCGGTTGTCCTTCAATCTCGACCCCGAAGCGGTGGGCAACTTCAGCGAGTCGATCGCCCGGTACCTGGGCACCGGCCGCTATCTGGCGGTGCAGACGGTCCTGGTGATCGTGTGGGTCCTGCTCAACCTGTTCGCGGTCGGGCTGCGGTGGGATCCCTACCCGTTCATCCTGCTCAACCTCGCGTTCTCCACCCAGGCCGCCTATGCCGCGCCGCTGATCCTGCTGGCGCAGAACCGGCAGGAGAACCGGGACCGCGTCGCCCTCGACGAGGACCGCAGGCGCGCCACTCAGACAAAGGCCGACACCGAATACCTGGCGCGCGAGCTGGCTGCGCTGCGACTGGCGGTCGGCGAGGTCACCACCCGCGACTACCTGCGCCGCGAACTCGACGAGTTGCGGGACATGATCGCCGCGTTGCAGCAGGCTCAGGCCGCCGCCAACGAGGACGGCGCAGCTCCCCGGGCGGAAACCGGTGAGCACCGGTCGAGAAAATAAGGCCGTAACTGCTAACCCCATTGCTGTAACACGGCCGTTATCGAGTAGGTATGGTGACTTGGTTCACAAGCGATCGCGACCCTAGGACGGTTGAGTGCAGATAAGGGGAGGAGCCGCCCTCAAGGCCGTACGGCACCAAGCCGGACGCGTGATGCGGATACCGACTTCTCGGGCGCAGACACTGTTGTCCGGTGGTGGCAGCCAACCGCTGTTCACCGGTCACCGCATGCGCGCCGCCCTCGGCGTCGCGGTCATCACCCCGATCATCCTCGCGGGCAGCGTCGGTGCGTCCGCGCCGTCGACCCGGACCAGCGACGCCGCCGTGACACCGCTCGCGGCCGTCGAACCCTCGCCGGGTGCGCGCTCGGGAGCGTCGGTGGTGGCGGTCACCAAGACCCCCGCCCCGTTCAACATCGCCGGGACGTCGGCGGCCTCTCCTCAGCCGGCTGCGATCGTCAATGCGCCTGGGGCACTTGGCATTCCCGCTATGGCACTGGCGGCATACCGCAACGCCGAGCGTATGATGGCCGCGGCCTACCCGGGTTGCGGGGTGAGCTGGAACCTGCTGGCGGGCATCGGCCGGATCGAGTCGATGCACGCCAACGGCGGTGCCACCGACTCCCGCGGCACCGCGGTCCGGCCGATCTTCGGGCCCACGCTGGACGGCACGCTGCCCGGCAACGAGGTCATCGTCCAGAGCCGCACGGCCGACCGCGTCACCTATGCCCGCGCGATGGGACCGATGCAGTTCCTGCCGGGCACCTGGTCGCGCTACGCCTCGGACGGCGACGGCGACGGCAAGGCCGACGTGCAGAACCTCTACGACTCGAGCCTGGCCGCGGCGCGCTACCTGTGCAGCGGAAACATGAACCTGCGCGATCAGTCGCACGTGATGTCGGCGATCCTGCGCTACAACAACTCGGTGGCCTATGCCCGCAACGTGCTGGGCTGGGCAGGCGCGTATGCGACCGGCGTGGTGCCGATGGATCTGCCGCCGATCACCGGGCCGGTGCCCACACTCGGCCCGCAGGCCACCGATGCCAATGTGCACCTTACCGAGCTCGCCGAGTACGAAGGTCTTGGCCCCGGACTGCCGCTCAACGTTCTCGGCCTGCCGGCCAACGACCCGATGGCGCTGATGCCGCTCCTGGAACGCGACTCGGTCGCCAGCCAGATGGGCGTTCCGGGCTTCTCGCCCCGTCAGCAGCTGGGGCCGCTGCCCGGACCGATGCCTGCGGCGCCTGCCAGGCCCCAGACGCCCGCGCAACCGCCGCCGTGGACCCCGCCATGGATGACGCCGGCGCCTGAGTGCGCGGTGTTCTGCATCCAGGACACCCCGGCTCCGCTGCAACCCGCGCTGGGCGGGCCGCCGATCGCCCAACCGATGGTGCCGCCCGCCGCGGCACCGCCCGGACCTGTTGCGGCGGTGCCGCCGGGACCGGCGCCCGGTCCGGCACCTGCTGCCGTGCCGCCCGCTGCGCCGCAGGGCTCACCACCGGCGCCGGGACCCGCACCGGGCCTTGCCGCAGAAGCGCCGGTGCCGCCCGGCCCACCGGCTGCAGGACCGCTGCCCGGACCGGTCGCTTAAATACACCCGTCGAGTCGGCCTAGACTCGACGGTGATGTCTGATTCCTCCGAGCGCCAAGCCGCCATCCGGGCCGCGCTGGCCAAGGTGATCGACCCCGAACTGCGCCGGCCGATCACCGAGCTGGGCATGGTCAAGAACGTCACCATCGGCGACGACGGCCAAGAAGGTTCCGTGCACGTCGAGATCTACCTGACCACGGACGCTTGTCCGAAGAAGACCGAGATCACCGACCGCGTCCGTCATGCGGTCGCCGACGTGCCCGGCACCGGTGCGGTACGGGTCACGCTGGACGTGATGAGCGACGAGCAGCGCGCCGAACTGCGCCAGCAGCTGCGCGGCGACTCCCGCGAGCCCGTCATACCGTTCGCCCAGCCCGGGTCGCTGACCCGCGTTTACGCCGTCGCATCGGGTAAGGGCGGGGTCGGGAAATCGAGCATCACGGTCAATCTCGCGGCCGCCATGGCAGCCCGGGGGTTGTCGGTCGGCCTGCTGGACGCCGATATCTACGGCCACTCGGTGCCGCGGATGATGGGCACCACCGACCGGCCCGTCCAGGTCGACTCGATGATCGTCCCGCCCGTCGCACACGAGGTGCGGGTCATCTCGATCGCGATGTTCACCCAGGGCAACACGCCGGTGGTGTGGCGCGGTCCGATGCTGCACCGCGCCCTGCAACAGTTCCTGGCCGACGTCTACTGGGGCGACCTCGACGTGCTGCTGCTCGACCTGCCGCCCGGCACCGGCGACGTCGCGATCTCGGTGGCCCAGTTGATCCCCGGTGCGGAGATCCTGGTCGTCACCACCCCGCAATTGGCGGCCGCCGAGGTGGCCGAGCGTGCGGGCGCCATCGCCCTGCAGACCCGCCAGCGGATCGTCGGCGTGGTCGAGAACATGTCGGGCCTGCTGCTTCCCGACGGCACGACGATGCAGATCTTCGGTGCGGGCGGCGGCGAACAGGTAGCCGAGCGGCTGTCCCGCGCCGTCGGCGCCGACGTGCCGCTACTCGGGCAGGTGCCCCTGGACCCGGCACTGGTGACGGCCGGCGACTCGGGTGTTCCACTGGTGCTCTCCGCGCCGGACTCGGCCGCCGGCAAAGAACTCCGCAGCGTAGCCGACTCGTTGTCCAGCCGCAGGCGCGGCCTCGCGGGCATGTCGCTGGGCCTCGATCCGGCCGGCCGTTGAGCGAGCCCGATCTCGGCGAAAGTTCGCCACAGCAGACCCCGCCCGACGATAAAGTGCCATCTGTGAGCAGTTCACCGTCGACGAATGGCCGGGGCCGGGTGTTGGCTCTGGTCGGCTCGATCGTGATCTCCGCAGCGCTGTTCTACGCGCAGACCGCCGAACCACCCGCCGAGGCGCCCTCTGCCGACGCGCCCGCGCAGCAAGCTATGCCGCCGGGCCCGCCGCCTCCCGGCGCTCCACCGCCCGCCGAGTTGCTGGCGGCCAGCGCACCGGTCGCCAACCCGGCGCTGCCCTTCGAGTTGCCCGCCGGGGTCGCTCCCGAGGACGGACTGCAGGTCAACACCATCCGGGCGGCCCGCGCGATCAGCGTGATGTTCCCCGAGGTCAAGACCATCGGCGGCTTCCGTCAGGACCCCCTGCCCTGGCATCCCAACGGCCTGGCGATCGACGTGATGATCCCCAACCACGGCACCGAGGAAGGCATCAAGCTGGGCAACCAGATCGCCGGGTACGCACTGGCGAACGCCAGGCGGTGGGGCGTCATCCACGTGATCTGGCGGCAGGGCTTCTATCCCGGCGTCGGTGCGCCGAGCTGGACCGCGGACTACGGCAACGAGACTGCCAACCATTTCGACCACATCCACATCGCCACCAACGGCGGCGGCTTGCCGACCGGCGACGAGAAGTACTTCATCTGACCCCCGACGTGGCGGCCGTGTCAGGTCGCGTCGGTGTCGAACGGTGTGGTCGCGGGCGTGGCGGGGGCGGGCTGAGGTGTCGGCTGAGCCGGCGGGACCTGCGCGGTGGGGGCCGGTGAGCTGACCGGCTTGTCGAACTTTCCGGTGAACACCGAGTCGTCCCCGTCGAGCAGATGCTTCGTCAGCGCGGCGCGCGGCGTCATCCCGCGCAGCTTGTTCAACTCGCCCAGCGGCTCGCGCAGGTCGTCGAACTCCGGACCCAGATCCTCGCGCAGCTGACTCGTCGCTCCGCTGATGTAGTCGCGCGCCTGACGCAGGGCACCCGACGTCCACCGGATCGCACCGGGCAATCGTTCGGGCCCGAGGATCACCAGACCGGCGATCACCAGGACGAGCATCTCGCCCCAGCCGAGGTTGGCGAACATCGGCTAGACGGTGTTGTCGGGACCGGGATTCACGGTCAGGGTCACCCGACGGCCATCGCGTACGACCTCGATTGGCGCATCCTGGCCGATCTTGAGCTGGCGCACGGCCACCACGAACTCATCGGCGTCTGCGACGGTCCGGTCACCCACCTTCACGACGACGTCGTTCTCCAGGATGCCGGCCCGCTCCGCGGGACTGCCCGCCTTGACGTTGGCCACCTGAGCGCCCGACGCGATGTCGTTGCTCACCGACCGCGCGGTCAGGCCCAGCGTCGGGTGCGCGATCTTGCCGTCCTTGATCAGCGTCTCGACCACTGTCTTGACTTCGTTGACGGGGATCGCGAAGCCGAGCCCACTGGCGCTCTCGGACAGCGACTTGCCGGCGGTGTTGATGCCGATGACGTTGCCGTTCATGTCGATCAGCGGTCCGCCGGAGTTGCCGTGGTTGATCGAGGCATCGGTCTGCACGCCGTCGATGACCGTGTCGGTGTCCGAACCGTCGCCCGACAGCGGCACCGGGCGGTGCAGCGCGCTGATGATGCCCTGGGTGACGGTGCTGCGCAGGCCCAGCGGGGCGCCCGCGGCGATCACCTCGTCACCGACCCGCAGCTTGTCGGAGTCACCCATCTTCGCGACGGTCAGGTTGTCGACATTGTCGACCTTGAGCACGGCCAGGTCCGTCTTGGGATCGCGCCCGACGAGGTTGGCGGGCACCTCCGTCCCGTCGTTGAAGACGACGTGCATCTTGTACTGGCTCGGATTGGTCGCGGCCTCGGAGATCACGTGGTTGTTGGTCACGATGTAGCCGCGTCCGTCGATGACCACGCCGGAGCCCTGCGAGCCCTCCTGATCGCTGGTCGCCTCGACGGTGACCACGGAATCAGCAACGGCGGCAGCGACTTTGGAGACAAGACCCTCGGGTGGCGGGCCGGCGTCCGAGGTGTTCAGGGTGACCTTCGACGTGGTGAACGCCTCGACGACCTCGGCGGTCTTGCGCCCGACCCAGCCGCCGGCGATGCCGATCACCAAGGCGATGATGCCCAGCACCGCCAGCGCGACGAACGACACCCGCCCACCGAACAGCACGTCTCGCACGCCCAGCTTGCCCATGTTGACGTTCGCCGGCGCACGGGGCGGCTCCTGCACGGCGGGGGTGCCGAGGGCGACCGGCGCGCCCGGGTTGCGCCACGGATCATCGGCCGCGTCGGCGTCCGACGCACCGCGCTCGGCCTCGAGCGCGCCCACATCGGCGGGGTGGCGCTGCAGCGAGTCGCCCGCACCCTGCGGCCTGCCGAACGCCTCGGCCAGCACCGGATCGGGCGGTTGGTTGGTCGGCGTGTACTCACCCTGGTCGCGGTACTTGTCCAACCCCATGAACGATCCGTCAACGCCGTCGGGTCTGCCGAACGCCCGCTGCGCCGCGGGATCGACGGGCGGACGTGAAACGGGCCGCGGTTCCAAGCGCTCCCGCCCGGTCTGGTCCAGATTGGTCACCCGTTCATCACCCTCTGTGAGTGCGCCCGGCATCGCCGGCGCAGGTCGTCGCTGATCTCGGCGTTCAGCCTACCGGCGCTTACGCCGTGGGCGCTGTGTGCCGACAGCAAACTCGGACTGTTGCGCCTCGACCGGCTGCTCCGGCGGTGCGTGGCGCGGGATCTCGGACAACATCCCCAGCAGCGAGCTTGGTACGGCGATCGGCTGTGAGTCCCGCAACGCGGCACGGGCCTGGCACTGGGCTTCGACCTCCGCGGCGCACTGCGGACACAGCGACATGTGGTGGGCGGCGCGCAGATGGGCCGTCATCCGCAACTCGCCGTCGGCGAAGGCGGCGATGGCCTCGGTGGACAGATGCTCAGTGGAGGCGAACTGGCGCGGACCCACAGGGGTGTCGCTCTGTGCGGCGAGTTGGGCGGGCAGCCAGGAGAAGGCCCGGCGGAACACATGTCCGCGGTCAACCATCGCCCCGCTCCTTTCGCATCCTCTCGACGTGCTCATTCGAATGTAGCGCGGCGCGCCGTTCCGAGGCACCTACGACCGTCAGGCCGTCTTGGCCACGTCGCCGAAACGGCTCGCCGCTTCCGCGTCGCCGTGGCTGGCGAGGTAGTCACGCAGCGCCTGGCGACCACGGTGGATACGACTGCGCACGGTGCCCAGCTTGACGCCGAGCGTGGCGCCGATCTCCTCGTATGACAGACCCTCGACGTCGCACAGCACGACCGCGGCGCGGAACTCCGGCGGCAACGAGTCCAGTGCGGCCTGCAGGTCCGGACCCAACCGCGAGTCGTGGAAGATCTGCTCGGGATTGGGATCCGCGGCGGGCACCCGGTCGTAGTCCTCGGGCAGCGCCTCCATGCGGATGCGGCCGCGCCGCCGGACCATGTCGAGGAACAGGTTCGTGGTGATGCGGTGCAGCCAGCCCTCGAACGTTCCGGGCTGGTAGTTCTGCAGCGAACGGAACACACGGATGAAGGTTTCCTGCGTCAGGTCCTCGGCATCGTGCTGGTTGCCCGAGAGGCGGTAGGCGAGGCGGTAGACCCGGTCGGCATGCTGGCGCACCAGTTCGTCCCACGACGGCATGGTGGCTTTGTCGCCCGTCGCGTCGAACACGGCGGTGCCGGTCATTTCATCGGAAGGCTCGACCCACGTGCCGTCGGTGTACTGCTCGAGATGAGACATCGACACCGGCGCACCGGGGGCCGTCTTGATGGTGGTCGTCGGATCCTCCTGGTCACAGCCGCCATCACGGGTCGGCGGCTCACTGCTTGCCGCAACGCGGAACTCCTCGCCGGTATTCCCTGTGTGCCAGCGTGCGCCGTCTTCCATGGGTGCTACCGTCGCCGACCGGTCCGTGCCTGGCATATGAGCAAACTGAACATTTCCTGAGAATGCTCTGTACCCGGTATTCACCTGCGGAAACCGGCCGGTTCCCGGGCGCGGCGCCGGGCGTGTCGAGGTACCGCCGCCGAGAGGTTGGCTCTACGCTGCGGGCATGGCAGGCATCGACGACGTCATCGGACCGCAAAGCCGGGCCGAGTCGATCGTCGGCCATGCCGAGCAGTCGATCTCCGAGGACTCCATCGTCGCCGCCGCGCGCGAACGCGCCGTCGACATCGGCGCAGGTGCGGTCACCCCCGCCGTGGGCGCGCTGCTGTGTGTGTTCGCCAAGCTGACCGGCGCCAAAGCCGTCGTCGAGGTGGGTACCGGCGCCGGCGTGAGCGGCCTGTGGCTGCTGTCGGGCATGCGCGAGGACGGTGTGCTGACCACGATCGACGTCGAACCCGAACACCAACGCATCGCCAAGCAGGCGTTCACCGAGGCCGGCATCGGCCCGGGCCGCACGCGACTTATCAGTGGGCGCGCTCAGGAGGTGCTGACCCGACTGGCCGACGAGTCCTACGACCTGGTGTTCATCGACGCAGATCCGATCGACCAGCCCCAATTCGTCGTCGAGGGCGTCCGGCTGCTGCGGCCGGGCGGCGCGATCGTCGTGCACCGCGCCGCCCTTGGCGGGCGCGCCGGTGATGCCGGTGCCAAGGACGCCGAGGTCGCGGCGGTGCGCGAGGCGGCGCGACTGATCGCCGAGGACGAGCGCCTGACCCCGGTGCTGGTGCCGTTGGGCGACGGCCTGCTCGCCGCCGCTCGCGACTGACGCGAGTCGTTGCCGAAATAGCATTCCCGGTCGTTCACCCGGCCGTTTTGCAACCGGGAATGCTATTTCGCCGTTGACGCTCGGCTGAACGCTCGTTTAATATGCTGAACATGCGTTCAACGGCGAGCGACCGAACGGCCGTCGCACGCATCCGCGATGCGGCGATCGAGCAGTGGGGCCGCCACGGTTTCGCCATCGGTTTGCGGAGCATCGCGGAGGCCGCAGGCGTGTCGGCCGCGCTCGTCATCCACCACTTCGGCTCGAAGGAAGGTCTGCGCAAGGCGTGCGACGATCTCGTCGCCGAGCAGGTACGCGAGGCGAAGACCGAGTCGTTGCGCACCAGCGATCCCGCCACCTGGCTGGCGCAGATGGCCGACATCGAGTCGTACGCGCCGACGATGGCTTATCTGGTGCGCAGCATGCAGTCCGGTGGCGAGCTCGCGAAGTCGTTCTGGCGGCAGATGTTGGACGACGCCGAGCAGTACATGGAAGAGGGCGTGCGGACCGGGATGCTCAAGCCGAGCCGCGATCCGCGCGCAAGAGCCCGCTTCCTGGCGATGGCGGGCGGTGGCGGCTTCCTGCTCTACCTGCAGCTGCACGACGACCCGACCGATCTGCGTGCCGTACTGCGGGATTACAGCGAGGACATGGTGCTGCCCGCCCTCGAGATCTACACCCATGGGCTGATGACCGATTCGACGATGTACGACGCGTTCGTCGAACAGCGCGCGAAGGGCATTCCGTTCAGCACACCGCATGAAGGAGATGGCGATGACGGCTCAGTCGACGAGGCCACAGCATCGGGCTGAAACCGGTGGGAGCCGGCCCGCAGTCGAAATCCACGGTCTGGAGAAGTCTTTCGGGCGAACCAAGGCGCTCGACGGGCTCGACCTGGTGGTCGCGCCCGGTGAGATCACCGGATTTCTCGGACCCAACGGCGCCGGCAAGTCCACGGCCATTCGGGTGCTGCTGGGCTTGTTGCGTGCCGACCGGGGCAGCGTGCGCCTGCTGGGTGGTGATCCGTGGCGCGACGCCGTCGCACTGCACCGCCGGATCGCCTATGTGCCCGGCGACGTGACGTTGTGGCCCAACCTCACTGGCCGCCAGGCCATCGACTTCCTGGTCCGCCTGCGCGGCAACGGAGTGGATGAGGCGCGCCGCGACGAGTTGATCGAGCGATTCGAACTCGACCCACACAAGAAGGCCCGCACGTATTCCAAGGGCAACCGGCAGAAGGTCGCGATCATCGCGGCGTTCGCGACCAACGCCGATCTGTACATCCTCGACGAACCCACGTCCGGGCTGGACCCGTTGATGGAGATGGCGTTTCAGCATTGCGTCGAGGAGGTGGCCGCTCGCGGCGCCGCCGTGCTGCTGTCCAGCCACATCCTCGCCGAGGTCGAGAAGGTCTGCGACAACGTCACGATCATCCGCGCCGGGCGCACGGTGCTGTCCGGGTCGCTGCAGGAGTTGCGGCACCTGATGCGCACCACCGTCGCCGTGCGCACCCGCGACGACGCATCGGCGCTGCAACGGCTGCCTGAGGTTCGCGACTTCGACGGCACCGACGGCCGCTCCCGGTTCACGGTGGACCGCGCGGACCTCGACGCCACCATGGGGCGGTTGACCAACCTGGGCATCGAGGAGCTGACCGTGACACCGGCGTCGCTGGAGGACATGTTCCTGCGCGAGTACCGGAGTGCACAGTGATGACGGCCACCACCGAACGCCGCACCGGCCGGCACGAGGCCCGTCCCGTGGGCTCGCCGTGGACCGCGACAGCGGACCTGCTGCGGTTCGCGGTGCGCCGCGACCGCATTCGGCTCGGCATCTGGATCGTCGCCCTGACGTCGCTGATGTTCTACACGCCAAGCGCGTTGAAACTGGCCTACCCCGACGAGGCACAACGCCTGGCGCGCGTCGAACTGCTCAAGACTCCTGCGGGCATGATCATGGGCGGGCCGATGTTCGGCCGCAACGAAACCGATCTCGGCGCCATGATGGCCAACGAGATGATGCTGACCCTGATCGTCGCCACCTCGATTCTGGCCATCCTGACCGTGATCCGGCACACCCGTGCCGAAGAGGAAAGCGGCGCAGCCGAATTGGTGATGTCCTCGGTCGTCGGTCGCTATGCACGCACCGCGGCCGCGCTCCTGCTCGTGGCCGCGGTGAACCTGACTCTGGCGCTGAGCATGACGTTGGCGATGGCGTCCACCGGCTTCCGGATCGCCGACACCGCGGCGATGTGCCTGGGTGTCACGGCAGTGGCCATGGTCTTCGGCGCCGTCGCCGCCGTCACCGCACAGCTGTGGCGCCAGGCGCGCGCGGCCACCGGCGCCGCGATGGCCACGCTCGCGGTGGCCGCTCTGGTCCGCGGCGTCGGTGACGTCATCGACCACTCCGGCAGTCTGCTGAGCTGGTTCTCCCCGATCGCGTGGGCCCAGCAGATGCGCGCGTTCGTCGACCTGACGTGGTGGCCGCTCGCCCTGCTGCCGGCGCTGACGGTCGCGCTGGTGACACTGGCGGCCGTGCTGGAGAGCAGACGACAGTACGACGACGGGACCATCCCGTCGACCGGCGAGCACCAGAAGGCGCGTGCGATCAACGGCGTACTCGCCCTGCACCTGACACTGCAGCGCGGTCAGATCATCGGCTGGGCCGTCGGATTGTTCCTCGGCGGGTTGGCTTTCGGATCGATGACGCAGTCGCTGCTCGACGCGGCGCCAGGCAACGAGATGATCCAGCGGGTCATCGCCGCACAGGGCATCGACAGCGTCCACACCACCATGACGCAGTTCCTGGCCGCCGCCGCCTCCGCTTATGTGGTGGCCGCTGTGCTTCGGGTGTACGGCGACGAGGACAAGGGCCTTGGCGAGCCGGTGCTGGCGGGGTCGGTATCCCGATGGCGTTGGTTGTGGACCGCGGTCGGGTCGGCGGTGCTGGCTTCGGTGGTGCTGATGCTGTGCGCCGGGCTGGGCAACGGCCTTGGCGCGGGGATCAGCCTGGGCCAGCCGGACACCGTCGCGCGACTCACCGTCGCCGGTCTTGCGTACCTGCCCGCGTTGGCGGTGATGGCGGCCGTCGCCGCGGTCGCCGTCGCACTGCGGCGACCGTGGATCGGATGGCTCATGGTCACGTTCGTGGTCGCCGCGTTGTATCTGGGTGCGCTACTGCGCCTGCCGCAGTGGCTGATCGACCTCTCCCCGGTCGGCCGCACGACGGTGCCGATGGACTACCCGATCACGGCCATGATCGTCATGGTCGTCGTCGCGGCCGCGCTGGCCCTTGTCGCCGGGGCCCTGTACCGCCGTCGCGACGTCGGCTGAGACGGGTCGTCCGGCCTGCATTCGCGCGTTCGGCCTTGCCTTGGTGCACGTCGACGCTCGTCCGGGGATTGTCACCCCTGCCCGCTAGACTCGCACACATGTTCGACACACTGGCGCCGATCGACACTGACGCCGACGAGGCGACGCTGGTGAACGGCATCGCCGAACTCGAGCATTTCAAGTCCGTCGCCGCGGCCGGGCAGGCCAGGCTCACCGCGGCACTCGATCAGAGGCGGCGCGCCCGCGAGGCGGCCGACGGTGTGCCCGCCGCCAAACGGGGCCGCGGTCTTGCCGCCGAAGTCGCCCTGGCCCGCCACGATTCGCCCAACAGAGGCGGTCGTCATCTGGGCTTCGCCCGCGCCCTCGTCTACGAGATGCCCCACACACTGGCGGCCTTGGAAGCCGGAGCGCTCTCCGAATGGCGGGCCACCAGGATCGTGCGCGAGTCGGCCTGCTTGACCGTCGAAGACCGCGGGAAGCTCGACGCTGAACTGTGCGCTGACCAATCCGAACTTGAAGGCAAAGGCGACAAGCGAATCGCTGCGGATGCGAAAGCCATCGCCTATCGACTCGACCCACAAGCAGTTGTCGACCGTGCCGTCCGCGCCGAACGCGAGCGCACCGTGACGATCCGGCCCGCGCCCGACACCATGGCCTACGTGACGGTGCTGCTGCCCATGACGCAGGGCGTGTCGGTCTATGCCGCGCTCAAGCGCGCTGCCGACACGACGTTCGACCACCGGGGGCACGGTCAGGTGATGGCCGACACGGTGTTCGAACGCATTACCGGCCAACCGGCCGACGTTCCGGTACCAGTCGCGGTCGACCTCGTCATCACCGACGAGTCATTGCTCGGCGGCGACTCGACCCCCGCACGGGTGCCCGGTTACGGTCCCATCCCCGCCGCGGTCGCCCGCCGATTGGCCAGCGGAGCGATCGGCGACCATCGCTCCAGGGCCACGCTGCGAAGGCTCTATCGGCACCCGTCGTCCGGCGCGCTGGTCACCATGGAGTCACGGGCTCGACGGTTCCCGAAGGCCCTCGCGAAGTTCATCGCCCTGCGCGACGACACATGCCGCACGCCATACTGCGACGCCCCGATCCGACATACCGACCACGCCGCTCCGCACGCCGGGGGCGGGGAAACCAATGAGCTCAACGGTGTCGGCAAGTGCGAAGCCTGCAACTACGCCAAGGAAGCCGCGGGCTGGCAGGTCGTCACCCGGCGCAGGGAGGACGGCGCCCACAATTCTGAAGTCACCACGCCGACCGGCACCCGCCACCGATCAAAGGCGCCACCCCTGCCCGGCTCGCCACGATCGCCGGCGAGCACTCTCGAGATCGCCTTCGCCGACAACCTGGCCTGGCGCGACGCCGCCTGATCGCAAGGCCGCCGCATACTTGACCCGTGGAACTGCTGACCGGCCTCGGGCTGGCGACCGCGGCGGGACTCAACGCCTACATCCCGTTGCTGGCGCTGGGTCTGCTGTCGCGGTTCACCGATCTGGTCACGTTGCCCTCGATGTGGGCGTGGCTGGAGAACGGCTGGGTCATGACGATCGTCGGGGCCCTGCTGCTCGTCGAGATCGTCGCCGACAAGGTGCCCGCCCTCGACAGCGTCAACGACACGATCCAGACCTTCGTCCGCCCGACGGCCGGCGGCATAGTGTTCGGGTCGGGCGCCGGGGCGCAGACGACGGCGGTGACCGACCCGGGCGCGTTCACACAGTCGGGCCAGTGGGTACCGGTCGTCATCGGCGTCGTGGTGGCGTTGGTGGTGTCGCTGGCCAAGTCGGCGGCCCGCCCGGCCGCCAACGTCGCCACCGGCGGTCTGGCCGCGCCCGTGCTCAGTACGGCCGAAGATGCCACCAGCGTGGGTCTGGTTGTGCTGGCGATCCTGCTGCCGGCCTTGGTGCTGGTGGCCGTCCTGATACTCGGCTGGTTGACGTACCGTCTGCTGCGCCGCCGCCGGACGCGAGCGGGCTAAATCCAGACGCCCTTGCCCACCGCGACGACGCCGCCCGCGCTGATCGCGAACCGCTCCCGGTCCTTGTCGAGGTCCACGCCGACCATCTCCCCCGGACCCACGACGACGTTCTTGTCCAGGATGGCGTGGCGCACCACCGCGCCGCGCCCGATCCGCACGCCCGGCATGATCACGCTGCCCTCGACGATCGCGCCGTCGTCGACCACCACGTTCGACGAGAGCACGGAGTTGCGCACCGAGGCCGCCGAGACGATGCTGCCCGCGCCGACCACCGACTCCTGCGCCGACCCCCCGTTGACGAACTTGGCCGGGGCGAGCATCTCCGCCTCACCGCGGATGGGCCAGCGCTTGTTGTAGAGATTGAACACCGGGTGCACGGACACCAGGTCCATGTGGGCGTCGTAGAAGGCGTCGAGGGTGCCCACGTCGCGCCAGTAGCCGTGGTCGCGTTCGGTGGCGCCGGGAACCTCGTTGTTGTTGAAGTCGTACACCGCGGCCATGCCGTCGGACACCAGGCGCGGGATGATGTCGCCGCCCATGTCGTGATCGGAATCGTCGTCCTCGGCGTCGGCGCGGATCGCGTCGATGAGCACCTTTGTGGTGAAGATGTAGTTACCCATCGACGCGAACGTCTGCTCCGGGTCGTCGGGCGTTCCCGGCGGATCGGCGGGCTTCTCGATGAAGCTGCGGATACGCCCGGACTCGTCGGAGTCGATGCAGCCGAATGCGGTGGCCTCCGCGCGCGGCACCCGGATGCCCGCAACCGTCGCCCCGGCGCCGCTCTCGATGTGGAACTGGACCATCTGTTCGGGGTCCATGCGATAGACGTGGTCGGCGCCGAACACGACGATGTAGTCGGGATCCTCGTCGTAGATGAGGTTCATCGACTGGTAGATCGCATCGGCGGACCCGGTGTACCAGCGCGGGCCTAGCCGCTGCTGCGCAGGAACCGGGGTGATGTACTCGCCGGCAAGCCCGGAAAGCCGCCAGTTCTGTGAAATGTGGCGGTCCAGCGAATGCGACTTGTACTGGGTGAGCACGCAGATGCGCAAGTAGCGCGCATTGACCAGGTTCGACAGCACGAAGTCGATCAGCCGATACGCGCCGCCGAAGGGAACCGCCGGCTTGGCTCGGTCGGCCGTCAGCGGGTAAAGGCGCTTGCCCTCCCCGCCGGCCAGGACAATTCCCAGCACGTGTGGCAATTCCCTCATGACCTCAACCTATCGGCCGACCCAGCGCGCGGCTAGCCATTCGCACGCTCTATCAAGCATTTCGGCTGTTGGGTATCCCAGCCGGAGGGCATGAAACAAGCCGGGTTCCGATACCGTCGTCACCATGCGGGTGGCGATGATGACCCGGGAGTATCCGCCCGAGGTCTACGGCGGCGCAGGCGTCCACGTAACCGAACTCGTCGCCCAGTTGCGCCACCTGTGCAAGGTCGACGTGCACTGTATGGGCGCACCCCGGCCCGACGCGTACGTGCACCCGCCCGACCCGGCGCTGGTGGGTGCCAATCCCGCGCTGTCGACGCTGTCGGCGGACCTGAACATGGTCTACGGGTCCTCGCAGGCCACGGTCGTCCATTCGCACACCTGGTACACCGGGATGGCCGGTCACCTGGCCGCATTGCTCTACGACGTGCCGCATGTGCTGACCGCGCACTCGTTGGAGCCGATGCGGCCGTGGAAGGCCGAACAGCTCGGCGGCGGATACCGGTTGTCGCTGTGGGTCGAGAAGACCGCCGTGGAGGCCGCGGCCGCTGTCATCGCGGTCAGTTCGGGGATGCGCCGCGACGTGCTGCACGCCTACCCCGAACTCGACCCCGACCGGGTACACGTGGTGCGCAACGGAATAGACACCGATGTCTGGTTCCCGGCGCCGCCCGCGGACCCGGGCGAATCGGTGCTGGCCGAGCTCGGTGTCGACCCGGCGCGCCCCGTGGTGGCGTTCGTCGGACGCATCACCCGCCAGAAGGGCGTCGCGCATTTGGTCGCCGCGGCGCACCACTTCGCACCGGAGGCACAGCTGGTGCTGTGCGCGGGAGCACCGGACACCCCAGAGATCGCCGCGGAGGTGTCGGAAGCCGTGCAGCAGCTGGCCCGGGCCCGCACCGGTGTGTTCTGGGTACGCGAGATGCTGCCGATCGGCAAAATACGCGAAATTCTCTCAGCCGCAGCGGTTTTCGTCTGTCCATCGGTGTACGAACCGCTCGGGATCGTCAATCTGGAGGCGATGGCCTGCGCGACAGCGGTGGTGGCCTCCGACGTCGGCGGCATCCCAGAGGTGGTGGCGGACAGGCAGACCGGGCGGTTGGTGCACTACGACGCGAGCGACCCGACGACCTACGAGATGAGCCTCGCCGGGGCGGTCAACGAACTGGTGGCCGACCCGCACACGGCGAGGCAGTTCGGTGAGGCCGGGCGACAGCGGTGCATCGAGGAGTTCTCCTGGGCACACATCGCCGAGCAGACCCTTCAAATCTACCGCGAGGTCTGCGCGTAGCGCCGTCTCAGCTGGTGACGTTCTTCAGTTCATCCCCGAGCGCCGCGGCCTCATCGGGGGTCAGCTCGACTACCAGCCGCCCGCCGCCTTCCAGTGGTACCCGCATCACGATGCCGCGCCCCTCCTTGGTTGCTTCCAGCGGACCGTCGCCGGTCCGGGGCTTCATCGCCGCCATCGAGTGCTCCTCCCACATGAGCCGGCCCGCGGGCCCGATCGGGGCCGGGCTGCCCACTCGTTGACAGCTGCCGGCACTGAACTGGTACTGAACTTCGTCTATTGTTCCCTATCCGGGCCGTTCAGTGTGCACAGACCCGGCTATGGCCCTCGATCAGCGCCCCTGTTCAGCCGCCGGGACCCAGCAGTCGGCGGTGTGGTCGTCGACCATCCCGGTGGCCTGCATCAGCGCGTAGGCGGTCGTCGGCCCGACGAAGCGGAACCCGCGGCGTTTGAGTTCCTTGGCCATCGCGGTCGACTCCGTCGTGACGGCCGGAACATGAGCCATGTCGACGGGCCGCGGGCGTGCGTCGGGGGCGAATGACCACAACAGCTCGGCCAGGTCGACCCCGGTGTCGGAGAGGTCGACGACCGCGCGCGCGTTGGTGATGGTGGCGTCGATCTTTGCGCGGTTGCGCACGATTCCGGTGTCGGCCATCAACCGCTCCACGTCACGGTCGGTGTAGCGGGCGACGCGTTCGACGTCGAAGCCGTCGAACGCGCGCCGGAAGTTGTCCCGTTTGCGCAGGATGATCAGCCAGGACAGTCCGCTTTGGAAAGCCTCCAGGCTGATTCGCTCGAACAGCGCAACCGAGTCGCGCAGCGGCCGTCCCCACTCGGTGTCGTGGTAATCGCGATAGAGGGTGAAATCCTTAGGAGCCAGCCGGGATTCGTCGATCCAGGCGCAGCGCACGCGGCCGTCGGTCATGGCTCGTCCCGCTCCGCCGACGGCAGGGCGTGCGCACCACCTTCGCTCACCGCGTCGGCGCCCTCGTCGTCGGCGCCGTAGGTGGCGCGCAAGGTCGCCAGCTGACCGCGCAACTGGTCGAGTTCCTGGCCGAGCCGGTCGAGCACCCAGTCGACCTCGCTGGTCTTGTAACCGCGCAGGGTCTGGGTGAACTTGACCGCCTCGACGTCGGCGCCGGTCACACCCGAAGCGGGCAGCACCGTGGCGGTGGTGTCGCGGGGCAGCGGCGGAAGCGGCTCACCGCGGCCGAACACCACACTGCCGACCGCGAACAGCACGACGGCGATGAGAACCAGCACGACCAGATAGAGCAGAACCAGGGCCACGCCCTCGATACTGCCTCAGCGCACCGACAGCGGGTGCGCCGGACGACGGCTACCCGCGCGGGCGCAGGGTCACCATCGGCGGCCGGTCGGCCAGCGACACCGACGACGTAAGCGGGGTGTAGTCGTCGCCGTCGGCGAAGAATTGGGTGAGACCGGTGCCCGAGTCGGGCACTCCACAGCGCGACAGCAGCGTGGCGATGACCTGTCTGCTCATCGTGGCGAGTTCAGTCAGGGGACGGTTGCGGTGCGTGCGGACGCCGAGGTTCACCTGCGCGATCGCATCCAGGCCTAGGCGGTCGTAGGCGTCGATAAGCAGCCCGATCTCCACGCCGTAGCCCGGCGCGAAGGGGACGGCGGTGAGCAGTTCGCGGGTGCCGGCGTACTCACCGCCCAGCGGCTGCAGGATGCAGCCGAGCTCCGGGCGCAGCGACGAGAGCAGCGG